>VBHQ01000070.1 GCA_005880395.1 Chloroflexota bacterium | reverse complement strand
GAATGCGTGATGGACCCCGCGCCGGGCTACGGCCGGGCGCGGACCTCGTTCGCCGAACGGGAGGGCATCGTGATCGCCTCCGGCGGCTCGCAGGAGGTGATCCTCTCCTCCACCGTGCCGCTGAAGGGAACGATCGAGGAGGTCGACGGCCGGCCGCGCTTCATCTATCGCTTCACGCTCGAACCGGGCCGCCAGGTCTGGTTCACGCTCGGCTTCGGCGAGCGCTACTTCGCGCTCGGGCGGCGGTTTCCCAGCAGCAGCGACGCCACCGAGCTGGCCACGAAGACGCGTGAGTTCTGGGCTCAGTGGCTGGAGCAGTGCCTCTACCGGGGACCATTCCAGGACTCGGTGCGGCGGTCGGCGCTGGTCATCAAGCTGCTGACCTATGCGCCAAGCGGCGCCTTATGCGCCGCGCCAACGACGTCGGTTCCCGAAGACCCGGGGGGCGATCGGAATTGGGATTACCGCTACTGCTGGCTGCGCGATGCCTCCTATGGGATCGCCGCGCTGTTCCGCGCCGGCTTCGAGCAGGAAGCGGTTGATTTCATCAACTGGATCCGCGACCGCGCCTATCAGCAAGACTTCGCCATGCAGATCGTCTACCGCATCGACGGCGACCCGCATCTCCCTGAGCAGTACCTCGAGCATCTCTCCGGCTTCGACGGCGCCAGACCCGTTCGCATCGGCAATCGGGCTGCCGGCCAGCGGCAGCTCGATGTCTTCGGCGCCGTGATCGACTGCATGGCGGTTTACCAGCGCAAAGGCGGCTTCATCTCCGCCAAGCTCTGGCATGTCATCGAGCGCTTTGCCGACAGTATCTGGGAGCTGAGCCGTGAGCCGGACAACGGCATCTGGGAATTTCAGGGCGAGCGCAAGCACCACACCCACAGCAAGCTCTGGTGCTGGGTCGCACTCGACCGGGCCATCACCCTGGCCGGCGGCACCGGCTACACGGGACATGTCGCCGAATGGCAGCGGGCTGCCGACGCCCTGCGTAGCGAGATCGAGACACGCGCCTGGAACCCCAAGATCGGCGCCTTCACGCAGGCGTACGACGATGAGTGCCTCGACGCTGCCGTGCTGCAGATGCCGGTGCTCGGGTTCCTGCCGGCGACCGATGGCCGCATGCGCGCGACCATCGAGACGCTCAGCCAGCGGCTATTGAGTGGCCCCTACGTCCGGCGTTATGACTGCCGGGACGATCAGGGCTACCTGAGCGCCGCGTTCCTGCTCTGCAGCTTCTGGTACGTCGATTCCCTGATCTTCATGAACCGGCTGGATGCCGCCGAGCGGATGCTGGCCCAGCTGATCGAGCTTTCCTCACCGCTCGGGCTGCTGGCCGAGGGCAGCGAGCCGGGCAATGGCGCGCCGCGCGGCAATTTCCCACAGGCGTACAGCCACCTGGGCATCATCGACAGCGCGGTCCGGCTCGAGCGCGCAAGGGCGGCGATCAGCCAGCAGACGGAGTTCCAGGCGAGCGAACCGGAGCAGATCGCCGGCTAGCGCCGCCATGGCGGATCCCAAGCGCCACCAGCCGCGGATGTCCCCGGAGCGGGCCCGCCGGCTCCGGCGGTGGCATCTCGAGGCCGACCGTGAGCTCCGTAATGGCCTGCCGCGCCGCATGCTGTACCTCGGCCTCGATCTCAGGATTCCCGAGGGCGTGTTCTCGCCGTCAGGCGGCGGCCCGTTCTACCCGCTCATCCGCGCCGAGGCCCGGCCGTCGGATCGCGTGCTGGACATGGGCACGGGATGCGGGATCGGCGCGATCCTCGCCGCGGCGCAGTCCCGCGACGTCGTCGGCGTCGACGTCAACCCCATCGCCGTGGAGGCCGCCGCGGCGAACGCCAGCCGCAACGGCGTTGGCGATCGCATCACGTTCCGGCAGAGCGATGTCTTCGACGCGGTCGATGGCCGCTTCGACCTGATCCTGTTCGATCCACCATATCGCTGGTACAAAGCGCGCGATCTCCTGGAGCTGAGCACGGCCGATGAGAACTACGGCGTGCTGACCAGGTTCTTGGGGCATCTGCGGGACCATCTCGCTCCAGGCGGCCGCGCCATGCTCCAATTTGCCACCTCCGGCGACATCGATTACCTCTATGCCCTGATCGACGCGGCCGGCTTGCAGAAAGAGGTCGTCGCCAGCGAGGATCTCGGGAGCGAGGACTTGACCGTGACCTACTTTGTGTTTCGGCTAACCCCTTAGTCGACGTTGGCGGTCGCGGCTGCCCCGCGCGGCTCGAGGATGATGAGCTTGGTCTCCTCAACCGTCGGACTTGAGGTCAGCTGGAGCTTGGGCTGGGGTGTGAGTTCGGTCGCGCCCATCTCTTTGGCGAACTTCTCGACGCCTTCCAGGTTCTGGGCGAGCAGCGTCAACCCCGGAAGCTTGTAGGAAATCGGCACCACATATTTCGGCTCGATCTGATTGACGATCTCGGTCGCCTGCGCCGAATTGATATGACTGCCGCCGCCGATCGGGATGAACAGGATGTCGATCTTGCTGCCGATCGACTCGAGCTGCTCCTCACCGAGCGAATGGCCCAGGTGGCCCAGGTGGCTTTGATCTCGAACTCGCCGGCGCCACTGACGCTGTGTGGATCGCCGGACAAGCCCTGCAAGCTGAAGTGAGTGGGGTCCTCGTGGGTGAAGATCACGATCTGCACGTTGAGCCGCACCGGCGACAGGCCGAGCTTCGGCTCATAGGGGTCGATCATCACGGTGGCTTCGCGTCCGCGAAGCCGTACGGCGTTCAGACCGAAGTAGGTCACTTCCATCGCGCGATAGTTTACATTCGCTCGGGCGCGGAAACGCCCATCAGGCCGAGCGCATTCGCGATCGTGGTGCGGGCCGCCTTCGACAGGATGATCCTGGCGTGCGTCAAGGGCTGGTCTTCAGTGACAACCCGGCAGTTCTTGTAGAAGCGGTGGATTGCCGCAGCGAGCTCATCAGTATAAAACGCGAGACGGTGCGGCTCGAGCGCTTCCGCGGCCTCGCGGACAACGTCGGGCCAGCGCAGCATCACCCGCATCAGTTCCAGCTCCCATTCGCTGTCCAGCCGATCCAGTGCGGGCTCACCGGCGGCCCCGGACCCGAAGCTGAGCACGTTAGCCAGCCGGGCGTGGGCGTACTGCGCGTAGTAGACGGGGTTCTCGCTCGACTGGCGACGGGCCAGGTCGACGTCGAACTCCATCTGGGCATCGGCGGACCGCAGCAGAAAGAAATAGCGGAGCGCATCGGGCCCGACGTCATCGAGCATCTCGCTCAGGGAAATGCCGACCCCCGCTCGGCGGGACATTCGTACGGTTTCCGCTCCGCGTTTGACGGAAACGAGTTGCACCAGCAAGACGGTCAGGCCTTTCGGGCGGATCCCGAGCACGCCGAGCGCCTCGTTCAGCCGGCCGACCTGGCCCTGGTGGTCGGCACCCCAGACGTCGACGACGCGTTG
Organism: Chloroflexota bacterium; assembly: GCA_005880395.1. Classification (GTDB taxonomy): domain Bacteria; phylum Chloroflexota; class Dormibacteria; order CF-121; family CF-121; genus CF-13. Next base: position 10,482 of record VBHQ01000070.1, on the reverse strand, counting down.
GAAGTGACGGACCTCGAACTTGTCGTAGTGATAGAAAACGTCGGACGCGAAGTAGGTGGGATAACCATCCCGACGGATCAACACCTCATCTTTGCCGCTATCCGATTTGAACCAGGTGGCGTCGTCCTTGCGAACGATACGGCCGAGCGACTCGAGCCGCTCGATCAGCTGGCGATCCAGCCCTTGATAGAGGCTGCGCTCGTAAAACCAGTGGTCATGACGAATCCCCAGACGGCCGAGGTCTTGCTCGCGAGGATAGATTCGCCGAAGAGGCGGACCTGTTTGCCCTGATCATTGACGTAGTACTCGCGCTGCGTCGCAAATCCCGACGCCTCGAGCACCCGGGCGACGACATCGCCCACGACCGCACCGCGAGCGTGGCTGAACAGCATCGGACCGGTGGGGTTGGAGCTGACGAACTCCACCTGGAAGCTCACGCCCTGGCCGAAGTCACTTCTCCCCCATGCCGGTCCCGCATCGACGATCGGCGTCAGCTGGGCTTGGAGCCAGGCGGGCTCGAGCGTGATATTGATGAAGCCCGGCGGCGCGACGGCGATCTGGCCAAACGCTTTGGGGAGTGCGATCACCTGGGTCAGCTCGCTGGCGATGTTGAGCGGCGCGCGACGAAGGGTCTTGGCCAGCTTCAGCGGGAGGGTGACCGAGTAGTCGCCGTGCGCGGGATTCGCGGTCCGCTCGACGACGATCGCCGGCAGGTCAGAATCAGGCGGCCACTCCGGCAGGCCGCGGGCCGCGCGACGGACCGCCTGGTCGATGATGGACGAAGGCGAGCTTGGCGGAGCCGCGATCAGGGCTGCGTTCCGAGCGTGACCTGCACTGTCTGTGACTTGCCGTTCCGATAAACGGTGATCGAGACCTTGGTCCCGGGGGCGTACCGGCGCAGTACGTCGCGCAGCGGATGCTGATCGTCGATCGACTGGTCATTCACCCTGGTGATGACGTCGTGAAGCTTGATCCCGCTACGGTCGGCCGGCGATCCCGCCGTGATGTTGGTGACCAGGGCGCCGACCACCAGGCTGTTGGCGGCGGCGGCCGTCTCATCGAGTTGCTGGTAGGTGACGCCGAGGAATGGCCGGTTGACATGGCCGGTCGTGATCAGCTGCGTGGCAATGTCGCGCGCGGTATCGCCGTCGAGCGCAAAGCCCAGGCCGGGGCCGGCCTGGGCCTGTTCGATGGCGAAGTTGATGCCGACCACCTGGCCGGCGGAGTTGAGCAGGGGTCCGCCGCTGTTGCCCGGGTTGATCTGGGCGTCGGTCTGGATCGCGTTGAGGATGTCTTCGGTGTTCCCGGTCGTTGGATCGGGAACCTGGACGGACCGGTGGACGGCGCTGATCACGCCCTTGGTCACGCTGTTCTGCTGGCCGAGGGGGCTGCCGATGGCGATCGCGAGCTGGCCGACCTTCAGGCTGTTCGACTCGCCCCAATTGAGCGTCGGCAAATTTTGCGCCTCGATCTTGATCACCGCTACATCGTCGTCCGGGCTGGTACCGATCACCCGCGCGTCGTAGGGCTTGTTCTGATCGCGCAGGATCACCTGCAGCTGCTTGGCGTTCTCGACCACGTGGTTGTTGGTGACGATGTAGCCGTCAGACCGAACGATGAAGCCCGAGCCGATGCCATGCTGCTCCTGCTGCACGAACTGGTCGGGCGACGACACCGTGGTCTTGATCTCAACGACGGCACTGCCGGCCTGGCTCGCCACGTTGATCACCGCGGACTCTTCGGTGAGGTTGTTGTTGATCGGCCCGAGCGGCGCCACAACGGTATTACCGGAGGGTGTCACCTTGATGAAGCGAGGGGCGAGCAGCACGGTGACGGCAGCGCCGACCAGCGCCCCGACCAGCGCGCTGAGGATGACGACCGCGACCGGCTTCATCCCTCGCCGCGGCTTGACCGGGACTGGCGACGGCACCGGCGAAAACGCTGGTAGCGGCGCAGGCAGCGGGGACACCGGCTCGGTCGAGGGCGGAAGGTATTGCGGTTCGCTCGCCATCGCTCAGCGCAATTCTACGCCCGGATTTTTCAGCGACCTGGCAATGGCAGCCACGTAAGGACCAACTGCTCAGTCCGGCGGAATCCTGCCTCTTCGTAGAGGCGCACCGCCCCGGGGTTGCTCTCCCGAGTCCAGACGGCGGCGAAGGTGACCTTCCGCTCACGGAACAGCTCCACCGCACGCCGCAGCAGCATCCCGCCGATCCCGCGCGACCGGAACGGTTCCTCGACGTAAACCTCCGCCACCTCGGCCTCCAGCCCGGTCCCCGGATTGAAGAGCACGCACCAGCAGAGGCCGACCACCCGTCCCGATACGCGCGCGGCGAGAATGACGTTCTCGCCGGCAAAACGAGGAGCGGGACCTCCGCCCAGCTCGTGCTCGATCTCCTCGGGCGTCAGCTGGGGATGGTCATAATGCCGCTGCTCCTCGAGCATCAACTCGCGGAGAAGCGGCCGGACCAGCGCCAGGTCCGAGGGCAAGAGCTCCGCGATCTCGGCTTCGAGCGAGGGCGAGTGCTCTATGACTTGCCGGCCGAGGGCACGCTGTCGAGAACACTGCGTAGCGCCTGGGCGGCGCCCAGGAGGCCGGCGGTCTCCACCGGGACCACGAGCTTGGCGTTCTCGCTGTCGGCGAACTTCGAGAGCGTGTCGAGTTGCAGGATCGAGACCAGCGTCGGATCCGGCTTGGCGTCCAGGATCGCCTTGTAGACGGTTGCCACCGCCTGGGCGCGTCCCTCGGCTTGCAGAATCGCGGCCTGCTTATTGCCCTCGGCGCGAAGGATGGCTGCCTGCTTGTCGCCTTCCGCCGTCTTGATCTGCGCCTGCTTCTGGCCGTCCGCGATATTGATCTGCGATTGCTGCTGACCTTCCGATTTCAGGATGAAGGCGCGCTTTTCCTGGTCCGCCTGCTTTTGCAGGGCCAGGGCGTTCAGGATGGTTTGCGGGGGCGTGATGTCGACGATCTCGATCCGGTTGATCCTGATCCCCCATTTGTCGGTTACGGACTCCATCTGCGCCTGGAGCTGGGCGTTGATTCGCTCCCGCTGGCTGAGGGCATCGTCGAGGCTCATCCCGCCGAAGATGGCACGCAGCGTCGTTCGGGACAGCTGATCGATGGCGATGAAGTAGTTGCTGACGCTGAACAGGGCCAGCTTCGGATCGACCACCTGGCTGAAGATGGTGGCATTGACGCTGACCGTGACGTTGTCGCGGGTGATGACTTCCTGCTTGTCCCCGGTGCGGGGCGTTTCACGGATATCGACCAGGCCCATGGAATCGACGAGTGGCACGAGGAACGTGATGCCCGGCTGGCGGACGGAATGGAATTGTCCAGCTCGCTTGACGATTCCGACGAATCCTTGCTGGATGATGTTGACGGTGCGGGCGATGATGACGAACGCGAGCAGGACGAGGACGCCCCCGATGATCAACGATGCAGACATGATTCCACCTCTTCTGTCAGACGCTTCGGCTTGGCATTGACGATACGGCGCGGACCATCAGGACGGTGCTACGAAGTGCGGTCACGATGACGGGCGTGGATGCCGGGAGCGCCGCGCCATCTTCGGTGAGCGCCGGCCACGATTCCCCGGCGATCTTCAGATGGCCCGGTTCGCCGTTTCCCGGGATCGGCTCGGTCAGCACCGCCTGCTGGCCGACCCAAGGCGACAATGGCGGCGCCGAGCGCGCCGATCGTGATGAAGAGGGCAAAGAGCGCGACCGTCATGATCTCGGCGATCGCAAAGGCAATGGCGACAAAGACCCAGAACCAGAACGCCGTCATTGCGGCTCGATTGTACGGCTAACGTTTAGGGCGTGCGCACGATTTCACCGACGGTCGCGCGGCGCCTTGCCATAACGGCCCAGCGCCTCGCCGGCGAGCGACCGAAGCCGGATGCCGACGGCATCCTTGCACTGGTCCGGCAGCTCGGCTGCCTGCAGCTCGACCCGATCAGCGTGGTCGCCCCCAGTCACCGGCTGGTGGTTTGGAGCCGGCTCGGCAATTACCCGAGTGCCGCCCTCGAGGAACTGCAGTGGGACCGGCGCCAACTCTTCGAGTACTGGGCCCATGCCGCCTCCATCGTCCTGACCGAGGACTACCCGATTCACCGCCGGATGATGCTCTCCGGCAGACGCGGGGAGGCCTCGTGGTCGCGCCACTTCAATCTCTGGGTCACGAAGAATCTCGCCCTCAAGCGCCACGTGTTGCGGGAGATCCGGCGACGCGGACCGCTCCCCGCCGCCGCCTTCGACGATCAGTCGAGCGGCTGGACCGGCGGACGTAACGTCGATCGGATGCTGGCCGGTCTGTGGCTCCGCGGATTTCTGGTCGTCGCACGGCGGGAAGCCGGGCGGAGGTGGTGGGACCTCGCCGAGCGCTGGCTTCCGGCGTGGACGCCGAGGGATCCATTGCGCGAGCGCCAGGTGGTTCGACAGGCGGCGCAGCGCTCGTTGCGGGCGCTCGGCCTTGGCAGGGCGCGCGATATCGACCGGCACTTCATCGCTGGACGCTACCCTGGTCTGCCCGCAACGCTGGCATCGCTGGAGCACGATCGGGTGATCGAGCGGGTCGAGGTCCGCGAAGGTTGCATGACCTGGCCCGGCAGCTGGTATGTCCACACGGAAGACGTGCCCGTGCTTGATCGACTCGAGCACGGAGGATGGGAGCCGAGGACCACGCTGCTCTCTCCCTTCGACAACCTTATCCGCGACCGCGACCGCACCCGACTGCTCTTTGGATTCGATTACACGATCGAGATCTACACTCCGGCGGCCAAGCGGAAATTCGGCTACTACGTCTTACCAATTCTCCAGGGCGACCGCCTCATCGGCCGGCTCGACCCGGTTGCCGATCGGAAGCGGCGACTCCTCAGCCTTCGCGCCATCCACGCGGAACCGGGGCGAGATGGTCGGGAATCGGCTTCGGAGATCGCGACCTCGATTCAAGAACTCGCGGCGTTCGTTGGGGCGGATACGGTGACGCCGGTGGGGTCGATTCCCGCCCCGTGGCGCCAGGCCTTCAGAAAGGCGTTCTGACTAGCGAGCGCCGGCTTGCACGCGACCGCGGGCTCGGCGCTCCACGGCGACCGGCTTGATGCCGGCACCCTGGATCAATTCCAGGACCCGCGCCAGGCCCGCCTGGTCTCTCCCGCCGGCGAAGTCGATTCCGATCACCGACATGGGGCCGTCGCAATCGGGGCACATCGTCGCGGTGATGGCGCCGGTCGGATCCCAGGTTCTCTGCCCGCAGGCGCCGCAGCCCCGGCAGATCAAATCGAACACCATTGGCTTCTTCGAGGAAATAGGCGTGGGTTCACCGACTCGGTCCACGCCACCATAACGGCGGTCGAGCCGAAACCTTGCGATTTACCTTACGACGAGCCAGAACTGGAGATCGAAGCCACTCGCACGAACCTGGCGTTGCGACGGAAATCGGCCAGCGTCGCCCCATTGAGATAGGACATGCTGCTCCGCAGGCCCGCCTGGTAGCGCTGCAAGACCTCTTCAACTCGGCCTTTGTAGGGCACCAGCGTCTCGGCACCCTCGACGTATTGAGGACGTCCGCCCGCCGCTTCCTGCTGGACTGAGAAGGATGCGGCGCCCCGCATGATCTTGAACCGCTTGCCGTCAACGACGATGACCCGGCCGAGTGCTTCGCGCGTTCCTGCCAGCGCCGAGCCCAACATCACGAGGTCGGCGCCGAGCGCCAGCAACTTGCTCACATCGGCCGGCATCCGGACGCCGCCGTCGCCGATGATCAGGGCTCGCTTGCGCACGGAGGCGGCTTCGGCAACGGCATATGGCGTCGGCACGTAGACCCCGGTTTCATTACGCGTTTCGCAGACCGAGCCGCCGGCGATACCAACGCGGATCGCATCGGCGCCCTCTCCTTCCAGCCAGCTGAAGCCTTCCGATGTCGCCACATTGCCCGCGATCAGGAAGAGCTCGGCATCCTGCCGTTTGATCCAGCCAATGGCGTCGGAAACCTGCCGATGCGCGCCGTTAGCGGTGTCGAGGCAGATGATCCGGCAGCCGGCCTCGTAGAGCGCCCTGAATCGTGCCTGGTAATCGCCGCTGACGCCGACCGCTGCACCGACCGGTGCGATCGAGCTGGAGGACTTGCCACCGGCCTCACGGAAGGCGGCTACCTGGATCTCGATGGAATCGAAGCGATGAAGAATCCCGAGCGCGCCGTGCTGGGCCAGAGCGCGGGCCATATCGGTGCCGCAGACATCGGGCATCGGCGAGCCAAGAATCGGCAGACGCAACGTGATCGGGCCGACCGTGGCCTCCGAAGAGACATCGCTCCGATGCGCGATTTCCGAGACCACCCGCGGCGCCAGGCTGATGTGGTCGTAATCGAACGCGACCGGCCAGTCTCTCACGGTGTCATTCTGACAAGCGAGGATCGGCTCGACGCCGGGGTGCTAATTCAGCTTGTCGCCGTGCCGATGCAGGGTCAGGACCGGTGCCGGCTCAACACGGCGCTTGCGCTTCTTCCAGGCAAACGCCTGCACCAGCATCTTTCGGCAGTTCTCGCAGTCGGCCTCTTCGAGGCGCGCTTCTCGAAGCTTCGGATCTTCATCGCCGAGGTCATCGCCCAGCGTGTCGCTGAGCCATTCGAGGGTTTCTTCCCGGAGCCTCGGGAAGGGCGCATTGAGATAGTCGTCGACCGCCTCCACGATCGCCTCGAGAAATTCGTACTCGTCCCGATCGATCGAGACCTTCTTCGATTCTTCCGCCTTGCTCATCTCTGCAAAATGACCGAGAATTCTGCTACGGTCGGCTCGCCCCTGACTATAGCAATGGGCCGGATCAGTGAGGTTGGCTGATCAAGCGCCGTTACAGGGCCGATCCACCCATTGAAATCCTTGTCAGGCCTCGGTTCCTACCTGTTGCCGGCACTAGTCGTCGTGCTGGCCATCCTCTGGCTCCTTCGGGTTGGCTTTGGATTCCTGCAAGCGTTTCTCGGGATCAGGTCAGCTAGCCATAAAGGCTATTTCGGGCATTTTTGGGAATCCAAATCAAGGCGACGGAGGCGATGAGTGAACTGGAGCCGCCTCGGGGATTCGAACCCCGGACCGATGGTTTACGAAACCATTGCTCTACCGCTGAGCTAAGGCGGCTCGCCAGCGCTCGGCTATTGTACGGCCGAGACGGCGGCCGGCTGCGGGCGCCCCGTCTTGCGGAGCACCAGATTGCCGTCTTCCGTGTCGACGAGCACGGTGTCGCCTTCGTGGAATTTGCCGTCGAGGATCGCCATCGCGAGCGAATCCTGGACCCGCCGCTGGATCACCCGCTTCAGCGGACGGGCCCCGTATGTCGGGTCATAGCCCTCGTTGGCAATCAGCTCCATCGCCTTCGGCGTCAGCTCGAGCTTGATGCGACGCTCGGCCAGCCGCTTGCGCAGCCGTTCCAGCTGGATCTCGACGATCTCCGTGATCTGCTCGCGGCTCAGCGGCTTGAAGATGATGATCTCGTCAACGCGGTTGAGGAACTCCGGCCTAAAGCTCTGACGGACGGTCTCCATCACCAGCCGTCGTTTCTCGTCCTCGGGCATGGCCTGGTCCTGCAGGATGTGGCTGCCTAGATTGGAAGTCATGATGATCACGGTATTGCGGAAATCTACCGTCCGCCCCTGGCCGTCGGTCAGCCGGCCGTCCTCGAGGATCTGCAGCAAGATGTTGAAGACATCCGGATGCGCCTTCTCGATCTCATCGAAGAGGATGACGCTGTAGGGGCGTCGGCGGACCGCCTCGGTGAGTTGGCCGCCTTCCTCATAGCCGACATAGCCCGGCGGCGCTCCGACCAGTCGGGCGACCGTGTGCTTCTCCATGTACTCGGACATATCGATGCGGACCATCGCCTGCTCGTCATCGAACAGGAACTCCGCCAGCGCGCGCGCCAGCTCCGTCTTGCCCACGCCGGTAGGGCCGAGGAAGATGAATGAGCCGATCGGCCGGTTCGGATCGCTGAGCCCTGCGCGACCGCGACGGACCGCATTGGCCACTGCCGTCATGGCCTCATCCTGGCCGACCACGCGGGCGTGGAGACGCTCCTCCATCTTGAGCAGCTTCTGGACCTCGCCTTCGAGCATCTTTTGCACCGGAATCCCGGTCCAGCGCGAGACGATGCGGGCGATGTCCTCGTCATCGACCTCTTCCTTGAGGAGGCGGTGCTCCTTCTGCAAATTGACGAGCTCGGTGTTCTTGACATCCAGGTCCTTTTGCAGCTTTGGCAGTTCGCCGTACTTCAGCCGAGCCGCCGCCTCGAAGTCGGCCATTCGCTCCGCCCGCTCGGCGTCGAGCCGGAGCTGCTCGAGCTTTGCCTTGATGTCACGAATCTGCTGGATCAGCGCCTTCTCCTGCTGCCACTGGGCGCGCATCCCCTTGCTCTTCTCCTGAAGATTGGCGAGCTCGCGCTCGATCGCGGCAAGACGATCGCGCGACGCTCGATCCGTCTCTTTCTTGAGCGCCTGGCGCTCGATCTCGAGCTGCCGGATCTGGCGCTCGATCTCGTCCAGCTCCTGCGGCAGGCTGTCGATCTCCATGCGTAGGCTCGACGCCGCCTCATCGATCAGATCGATCGCCTTGTCGGGCAGGAAACGGTCGGTGATATAGCGCTGGGACAACATCGCGGCAGCGACGATCGCCGAATCGGTGATGCGGACCCCGTGGTGGACCTCGTAGCGTTCCTTCAGTCCCCGGAGGATCGAGATCGTGTCCTCAACCGATGGCTCGCCGACAAACACCGGCTGGAACCGGCGCTCCAGCGCCGCATCCTTTTCGATGTACTTGCGGTACTCGTCGAGTGTGGTCGCGCCGACGCAGCGAAGCTGGCCGCGAGCCAGCGCCGGCTTCAGGAGATTGGACGCATCCATCGCGCCCTCGGCGGCGCCTGCGCCAACCAGCGTGTGCAGTTCGTCAATAAAGAGGATGATCAGGCCGTTTGACGACTCGATCTCCTTGAGGAGCGCCTTCAGGCGGTCCTCGAATTCGCCGCGGTACTTGGTCCCGGCGATCAGGGAACCAAGGTCGAGGGCCACGACCCGCTTTTCCTTGAGGGACTCCGGGACGTCGCCCTGCGCGATCCGCTGCGCGAGGCCTTCGACGATCGCGGTTTTGCCGACACCGGCCTCACCGATGAGCACGGGATTGTTCTTGGTCCGCCGCGAGAGGACCTGGATGACGCGCCGGATTTCCTGTTCTCGGCCGATGACCGGATCGAGCTTGCCTTCGCGGGCCAGCTTGGTCAGGTCGCGGGTGTATTTATCGAGCGCCTGGAATTTCGACTCCGGCGTAGCGTCCGTCACCCGGCTCGAGCCGCGGACCTCGGTGAGAGCCTGCAGGACCTTGTCGCGGGTAACCCCGTTGCGCTGCAGGATGCGAGCGCCCTCGCCACTCGCGTCGTCGACGATGGCGAGCAAGAGATGCTCGGTGGACAGATATTCATCCTTGAGCCGCTCCATTTCTGTGGAGGCCGCGTCCAGCAGCCGTCGTAGGCGCTGACCCACATAACTCTCAGCGCCGTAAACCTTGGGCAAGCGGCCAAGCTGCGCCTGAACCTCCGACACAATCCGATCTGGATCGACACCGGCCTGGCGCAGGATCGGCGGGACGGTCCCATCCTGCTGTTGCAGCAACGCGAGCAGCAGGTGCTCGGGCGTGATCTCCTGCTGCTGAGCTTCCTGGGCAAGCGCCTGCGCCTGCTGGATGGCCTCCTGGGTTTTCTCGGTTAAACGGTCTGGACGAAACGGCATGATGAAGATCTACCCGGACCAGAATACGGCTTAAACGAGCAAGGCCCCCACCCTACCCTCCCCCGTAAACGGGGGAGGGAAAGAGTGGCGGTGCTTAGACTTCTTTGAAGTCGGCGTCGACCACGTCGCCGTCGCCCGACTTGCCGGAGCCGGGGCCTTCGGTGCCGGTGGCTGACTGCGCTCCAGTCGGGGCGCCCTGGGCCTGGCTGTAAACGGCCTCGCCGATCTTCTGCATCGAGCGGGCCAGCTCCTCGCTGGTCGATCGCATCCGCTCGACGTCGTTGTCCTTGATCGCCTGCTTCACCGGCTCGATCTTGCCTTCGACTTCGGAGCGAATCGAGGCATCGATCTTGTCGGCGTTGTCGCGGAGGACCTTCTCCGCCTGGTACACCAGGCTGTCGGCCTGGTTACGGGCTTCGACTTCCTCCTTATGCTTGCGGTCTTCCTCCGCATGGGACTCCGCATCCTTGACCATGCGCGAGACCTCGTCCTTGTTGAGCGTGGTCGACGCGGTGATCGTGACGCGCTGTTCCTTACCGGTGCCAAGATCCTTGGCTCGCACGTTCAGGATGCCGTTGGCGTCGATGTCGAACGTGACTTCAATCTGCGGCATACCGCGCGGCGCCGGCGCAATCCCGTCGAGGTGGAACTTGCCCAGCGTCTTGTTGGCGGATGCCATCTCGCGCTCACCCTGGAGCACGTGGACCTCAACC
>VBHQ01000069.1 GCA_005880395.1 Chloroflexota bacterium | reverse complement strand
ATCGCGAGGTCCTGGAGCGTTCCGCCGCGGCGCTGGCGGAGAAGTATGAGGGTGGCCAGATTCCCTTGCCCCCCTTCTGGGGCGGTTACCGAGTTATTCCCCAGACGATCGAGTTCTGGCTGCATCGCGAGAACCGCCTGCACGACCGCATCCTCTATAGAAGGATGAGCGATGGCGGCTGGCGGATCGAGCGGCTGGCGCCCTAGTCGCACGGATCGGGCACAAATGAATCACAGCTTGGTCGCATGCCGCCAAGAGTGCCCACTGAGCCGGTTGCATTTGCATCAGCGACTCCCAGGGCGCCATCGTCATCGTCCCGACGTACAACGAGTGGGAAAACCTGAGTCGGCTTGTTGCTTCCATTCTCAGCGAGCTTCCCGATGGCCACATCCTGATCGTGGACGACAACTCGCCCGACGGCACGGGCGAGGTGGCCGACCAGCTCGCCTTTGGCGACCCGCGGATCAAGGTTCACCATCGGCCGCTGAAGCAGGGGCTGGGTACCGCCTACCTGGCGGGATTCAACTACGCGCTTTCGGCCGGCTATTCGCGCGTCGTCCAGATGGATGGCGATTTCTCGCATCGAACCGAAGATCTGCCGCGCCTGCTGGCGGCGGTCGACGATGCTGACGTGGCGATCGGTTCTCGCAACGTCCCGGGCAGCCGCGTGGTCGGCTGGTCGCTGCTGCGCACCCTGGTAAGCCGGGCCGGCAGCTTCTACGCGCGGACCATGCTCGGTCTGCCGGTGCGCGACTGCACCAGCGGATTCAAATGCTTTCGGCGCAGCGCGCTGCTGGCCATCGATCGGACCGCGTTGCGCGCCAACGGCTATGCCTTTCAAGTCGAGGTGACCTACGCTTGCGCCGGCGCCGGCCTGCGTATGGTGGAGGTGCCGATCATCTTCCCCGACCGGGCGCTGGGCAAGTCGAAGATGAGCCCCCGGATCGTGCTCGAGGCGGCCTTCCTGGTGTTACGCCTGCGGTATGGCCGGAGCGCCCCCCGGCGGCGAGCCGGATCCACCGCCGACACTCGGCCCGCTGGGCAACTTCCCGGGCAGGAATCGCCCGCAATCCGATCTCGCTAGCCACCCCGCGCAGGGCCGGAACCGGCCAGCAATATCTCAGCCATAGAGCCGTTACCTCAACGTGACCGAAGGTCCAAACGCGCCTCCCGGGTCCGAAGGTCCAGACGGCCCTTCGGGGTCCGACGATCCAGGCACGCCTTCGCCGCCCCAGGGTCCAACCAGGCCTGCGCGCTCGTTCCAGGAGACGCTCAAGGAGGGCCAGCGGCTGCTGGGCAGCCTTGAGTCGCTGCGCAGCCAGGTTTCGGACCGCGTGTCCGCCAAGCATTCCGAGCTGGAGGAGCTGACCCAAACCCACCAGCAACTGGACGAGCTGAAGCGGCAGATCGACGGCTTCTACAAAACGCAGCTGCACTGGGCTGACGAGCGTCAGCACCTGCTCGAGGAGGTGCATCGGCTCCAGGGGTCACACGCGAAGCTGCTCGACGAGAACGAGAAAACTCGAGGACGGCTGGCGGCGGCCATCAATGAGGCGAACCAGAGCCAGGTCCGCTCCGAGGAAGCAGCCAGCAGCTATCAGGAAGAACAGGCTCAACTTCGGCGGCAATTCGATCGACTTTCCTCCGAGCTGGAGGAACTCCGCGGCTCGCGCGATGGATGGGTCGCCGAGCGAACCCAGCTGATCGCCGAACGCGATCAACTCGCGCAACAGCAAGCCGACATCGAACGCAAATGGCACGACGTCCAGATGGAGTTGCTGGATCAGCGAGCCAAAGAATCCGAACGGCTGGGCGAGCTGCAGCCACAGCTCGAGGCAGCCCGCGAGGAACTCGAGCAAGCGCAGTCCGCCCGCGACAAGTGGGAACAGGAGCGCGCCCGGCTTTACGCAGGGATCGGGCGGCTCGAGCTGGATGCGCAAGACTATCGCGCCGAGGCGCGAGCCCAACGGGAACGGCTGGAGGCCGAACTCGATGAGACAAGGCGGCGCCTGTCTGGGCTTAAGGCGTTCGAGCACAACAGCCAGGAGCTGGACGCCGAGCGCAAAGTGCTCGAGCGTCGCATGGAAGCCGTCGAACATGAAGCGCAAGTCCGCCAGGCGGCCCACGAGGCCGAGCTCCGGGGGCTGCGCGAGGAACTGGCGGCCAAGCATGCCGAGCTCGAGGCCGCCCATGCCGACCAGGTGCAACTGACGATGGCCCGCGACCGCCTCCTCGAGGAGGCCGATGCGAGGCAGACCCGGCTGACCGAGGTGGTTCAGGAACGGCGGGCAGCCGAGGAGCGCCTCGAGGAGGAGAAAGCGACATTCGGCGAGCATGTGGCCGGACTTCAACGTCAGCTCCAGCTGGCACGCAACGAAGTCGATGGTCTCAAAGCCGCCAGCCAAAAATGGCAGCAGGAGTGGAACGAACTACTCAGCGAGCTCAGCCGTTTGGAAGGCGATGTCAAAGAGCGTGAAACAGAGTTCAAGACGGAGCGCCAGTCGTTGCAGACTGAGCTCCAGGATGCCCGGGCCAAGATCGGCGAGCTGGAAAAGGCACGCGATGAGCGTGATCGGCTGAAGGCCGAGGTCGCGGAACAGTACGCGCGGAGCGAACGGCTGCAGCAGGACACCAGCGACCGGAGCCAGTCGCTGTTAACCGAGATCCGCCAGCTGCGCGAAGAGCTGGCCGCGAGGGCTGCGGAGGGCGAGACCCTCAAGGCGCGATGGGCGGCCGAACGCGACGACCTGGTGCGAGCGCGGGACGCAGAGGCTGCTCACCGCGCCCAGACCGAGAAAGAGTCGCGCGAGAGCCAGGCACGGTTGAGCGAAGAGAAAGGCAAGCTCGAAGCCCTGATGGCAATTCTTCAGGAGCGGCTGCAGGCTGCCCGGGATGAGTTGACTCAGCTGAAGGGCGCCAGCGAGGGTTGGCGCAACGAGCAGGCGCAAATGACCGCGCTGCGAACGCAACTCGCCTCGATGCACGAAGCCGAGGGCACATGGGAGAGCGAGCGCAAAGCATTGGTCGAGGAACGAACGGCGCTGGTCGAGACACGGGCGCGGCTCAGTGATGAGCAACAGGCCAATGAAGACCAATGGATGGCCGAGAGGGACGAGCTTGCCGCCCGCGTGGCCGAGCTCACGGCGCGGCTGGAGCGTGCCGAGGCTGTCGCGTCCGCATCGCAAGGGGATGACGCTGACCCTACGAAAAACGTTACAGATGAGCCCGCTGCGCCGGAAGAAAGCCGCCCAGCCGCCTAACTGGGACCGGCGCACGTTTTCGATGGGTTAATTCAGGCCCTCTCGTTATACGTGCTGGGATCGGGGTCAGGGACGACCAAAAGGACCAGCCATGCCTGTAACGGAAAATCTGACGCAGAGTCAGGGGCTTCTTGCTGAGCTGCAGAGGCTCCAACGGCGCGTGTCCGAGCAACTGGCCGAAAAGGAAACCGAGTTACGCGGGCTGAGCGGCACTGGCACTCGGCTCGATCAGCTACAGGAAACCCTCGACGGATTGCAGCCGGAGCCGGGGCGATGGAGAGCGGAGCGGCAGGCCCTGATGGATCGGCGCGACGCATTGAGTCATGCCGTCGCGACCGCTGAGGCGCGCTGGAAGCAGACCCTCGAGACGGCCAACGATAACGGACGTGAGCTTCAGGAAGAGTTGGAGCAGGCGCACGCTCTGCTGCGCGAGACACAGCAAGCGCTCGCCGAAAAAGACGCGGCGCGGCAAGCCCAGGAGGCCGGCACCGCGAAAGAGCGGGAACGAAACGCGATGGTGCTGGGCCGGGCGCAGGAGCAACTGGAAGCGTTGCGTGCCGATAAGCAACGGCAGGACGAGGAGCTCGCAGCCTTGATGTCGAGGGTCGCCGGGCTCGAGCAGGAAGTACAGCTGGCGCGGGCGAACCGTGAAGAGCAACGGATCAGCATCAGCGACGAAGAGCAGAAGGCCACCGATGATGTCGAGGAACGACGAGCCTCACTGGATATCGCGGGTGAAGAAATCCGCCGGCAGCTCGCGATGGTCGACGCACTTCGTGCCGAGCAAGAGCGGCTCACCGTGGACCGCGCAGCACTGGCGGATCGCGTCAACGAGCTCGAACACACGCTCGAAGCTCGTTCCGCGACGCAGCCGGTCGAGGAAGACTGGAACGCCGAGCGGACACAACTGCTGGACCAACTCATCCAGCTCGAGCAGGCGTTGCAGCACACCGAGCAGCAAGTGGCGGAGGACCGAGACCGGCTGCTCGCCGACCTGAACCAGGCGCGGCAGCAGTTGGCCGACGTTTCGCAACAAGATCCCGAATGGCAAAGCCTCGACGCTGAACGCGCGCAGCTGCAGGCCCGTCTCCAGTCCCTCGAGCAGAGCTGGATGGCGAGGGAGGCCGCCATCAACCAGGAGCGCGCCGAGTGGCAGCAGCAGCTTCAGCGCCTCACCGGTTCTAGCGCCGCTGCACCCTCCGCGACTCCCGCTCCCCCGCGAGGCAGCGGACTGTCGCGGATCCTGGGCGTTCTTCGCCGCCGCACCCGGAGGAGCGCATGAGCAAAGAACAGGGGCTGCTGAGCGAGCTGAAGACGCTGCAGAAGTTCGCCTCGGAGCGGCTCGCGCAAAAGGAAGCGGAACTGCGCGGGTTGAGCCAGACCGACAGCCAGCTGGCCCATCTGCAGAACGAGCTCGATGGCTTGCAGCCGGACCCGGGCCGCTGGACCGCCGAGCGGCAGGCGCTGGTCGACCATATCGAGGAGCTGGGTCTGACGCGCGCCATGGCGGAAGCGCGCTGGCGACGTTCCCTCGAGGCGTCTGGACAAAGCGTGCGCAAGCTGGAAGCGGCGCTGCAAGACACCCGCGCCGAGCTGGAGCACGCGCGCCAGGAATTGGCCCGGCGGGATACGGCCGCCCATGCGGATGAAGCCGCGCGCACCGAGCGGCGTCAGCAGCTCAGGACGGGGCTCGGCCAGGGGCGTCGTCAGCTGGCGGCTTTGCGCGAGGAGCAGCGCCAGCAGCAGAATCAACGCAACGCCCTGCTCGCGCGGCTTGCGGACCTGGAGCTGCAGCAACAGCAGATGCCAGCCGTCGAGCTCATCCCTCAGCAGCCGGCGCCGGAGCAAGTTCGGTCTGATGAATCGCGGCTCGAGCAGCAGCGAGTGTCGTTGCACCATAAGGCTGAGGCCGCTCGCGCGCAGCTGGGCACGCTGCAGGCGGAGCAGCAGCGTCTCAGCCAGGAACGTGCGGCTCTCCTGCACCGCGTGGCCCAGCTCGAGCAAGCCTTACGGCAGGCGCCGGCCGCGGCACCGGCGGCCATTACGCCGGACGCCGACCGCAGCGACCTGCGCCGTCGGGTCGCTCAGCTGGAACAGTCACTCAGGGCAAAAGAGCAAAAAGCCGCCACCGAACGGAGCCAGTTTGCCGCCGATCTCAGCCACATGCGGCAGCAGCTCGCCGAGGAAACCAAGAAGCGAGTGCAACTGCAGGTTTTGCAGCAGGACCGGGCGCAAATGCAAGCGCGCGTCCAGGAGATCGAGCAACGCTGGTTCGCGCGTGAGGCCGCGATCGTCCAGGAACGCGCGCTGTGGCACCGCTACCTGGAGGGCTTCACCGTCGTCGCAACGCCGCTGCAGCCCGCGAGCACTCCAAAGGCGGCTCCGGCGCCATCGCAGCCCGCCGCCCGACCCGCTCCCAAACGGCCCCTTCGCGACAGTGCGGATTCTCGACGCCAGGCCGTTCTTGCGCTGACGCTGGTTGCGGGCTTGTTGCCGCTGGCCGCCATCGTGCGTGGGATGGCTGCGCTCGTCACCGGCGGCACGACCTACGCGGGCATGAGCTCCGTAGGTCTGGCCTTCGCCTTCTTAGCGCTGGCGATGGGGACCGTATTCTGCGCCTACTCCGTCAAGTACTACGTCGGCACCGGGGTCGTGCTGCTGGGCATGCTGACCACGGGCCGGAACGGCAATGGCAACGGTCACGGAAACGGCAATGGCAATGGCCATGCGAATGGCAATGGCAATGGCCACGCGAATGGCAATGGCAATGGTCATACAACTGGGAACGGCCACACGAACGGGAACGGCAACGGGAATGGGAATGGCGCCCTTGCTCGCATTCAGCACCGCGGCAACGGGAATGGCAACGGTAATGGCAATGGGAACGGGAACGGCAACGGGAACGGCCATTCCAATGGGAACGGGCACACGAATGGCAATGGGAATGGCAATGGGAACGGCAACGGCGCCGACATCCGCGTCGAGCTCGGCCACGAGCCCTTCATCTCGGTTCAGATCGCCGCCTACAACGAGAAGCGCGTGATCGAGCGGTTGCTCGAGTGCTGCGCCGCGTTTGACTACAAGAACTACGAAGTCATCCTGGTCGACGACTCCACCGACGAATCGACCGAGATCTTAAAGCGCTGGGAGGGCCGCCCCGGTTTCAAGATCCTCCATCGCGCCAACCGCGATGGATTCAAGGGTGGCGCCCTGCGGCTCGCCATGAATCACATGGATCCGCGCACTGAGTACGTCGTCATCTTCGACGCCGACTCGATGCCTTTCCCGGACAGCTTGCAGCGCTTCCTCACCTACTTCTACAAGCGCCACAACGGCGACCCGCTGAAGAAGCGCGACGAAGTTGGCGCGGTGCAGAGCTACCAGTGGCACGTCCTCAACAAGTCGGAGAGCTGGCTGACCGAGGCGGTGAGGACGGAGTACGCCGGCAGCTACATGGTGGAGCGGCCGTACCAGGAAGTAATGGGCTCGCTGAAGATGATCGCCGGCACCGCCTACATGATCAGGGCGGACCTGCTGCGGCAACTGGGCTGGGGCCGCAGCCTGACCGAGGACTGGGAGCTAACCCTGCGCCTCTA
>VBHQ01000068.1 GCA_005880395.1 Chloroflexota bacterium | reverse complement strand
CCTCGACCCGAGCTACGCCGATACCTTCATGCAGGTGCTTCAGCTGAGCGGCAACCAGGTCGTGATGCCCAGCCCGACGCTGCAAAACCTCTTCAAGAATCCCGCCCTCAACCCCGCGCTCGCGCGAGCGAAGGCGGGCGCGCACAGTGAGACCGAGGTCATGGCCGGCCAACAGTTGTTCGTCGTGGACACCAGCGCAATTCGCAATCCAAAGACGCACAAGGTCGTCGGCGTGTTGCAGGTCGCCCAGCCGATTTCCTGGGTCAACGATTCGCTCTCACGGCTGACCCGCCAGCTGGTGCTGGCCTCGGTGGTCGGGATCGTCCTCGGCGCGCTGGCTTCGTTGGTGATGGCCCTTCGGTCACTGCGCCCGATCAGCCGTGCCTTCCAACGACAGCGCGAGTTCGTCGCCGATGCATCGCATGAGCTGCGGACGCCGCTGACCTTGATCCGCACCAACGTCGAGGCCTGGCTACGGCGGGCGAGCGGCCCCAACAAGGCGTACGCGCGCAACATCATCGACGAAGTCGAACAGCTGAACCGGATCGTCGGCGACCTGACCACGCTGGCGCTGGCCGACGCCAAGCAGCTTCCGATCGAGCGGCAGCCGCTGGAGCTGAACGCGATGGTGCGCGACCTGATGACCCAGGCGGAGCCCCTGGCGCAGGAGCGGGGCGTCGACTTGCGCCCGGAGCTCAACGGCGGAGTTCGCGTCGAGGCCGATCCGACGCGGGTCCGCCAGCTGTTGCTCATCCTGATGGACAATGCGCTTCGCCACACGCCCTCGGGAGGATTGGTGTCGGTCGGCGTCGTGCGCGAAAACGGCCATGCCCGGATCACCGTCACAGACAGCGGCGAAGGCATACCGGCGGCCGACCTGCCGCACATCTTCGAGCGCTTCTACCGGGCGGACAAAGCCCGCAACCGTGAAAACGGCGGCAGCGGCCTGGGCCTGGCAATTGCGAAGTGGATCGTCGATGCCCACCGCGGCGACATCGCCGTCAAGAGCGCCGAGGGCAAAGGCACCGAGGTCGAAGTCAACCTTCCCGCGATGAGCTAGCCGGCCGCGGCCGGCCACGGAAAGCCGTGAAACGCTGGACCAACCAGATCCTGTTTGCCCTCCTCGGGATCGCGTTTACGACGGGTTGGCTGGCGTTCTTTTACGACAGCGCACCGTCGCGGTGGTCGCTGATCGTGCACGCCACGAGCGGCTACGCGATCGTCGCGCTCACACCGTGGAAGAGCGTGATCGCGCGGCGGGGTATCCGGCGCCGCCGGCCCGGCTGGTGGCTCTCCCTGGCGCTCACCGTCAGCGTCATCACCTCCATCCTGGCCGGCATCGTGCACTCGACCGGCCTGCTCCTCGCCGTCGGGGATGTCAGTGCGATGGAGGTTCACGTCGGGGCGGCCCTGGTCGCCGTTCCGCTGGCCGTCTGGCATCTCGCGGCACGCTGGATACCGGTTCGGGCCGTCGATCTCTCGCGGCGAAATCTGCTGCGCACCGGTGCCGTCATGGCGGCGGCCGCGGCGACGTACGCCTCGACTGAGGGCCTGATGCGCTTGCTCCCGTTACCGGGCGCGCAGCGCCGGTTGACCGGCTCCTACGAGCTCGGGTCATTACAGGCCGACGCCCTCCCGGTCACGCAATGGCTGTTCGATTCGGTTCCCGTCGTCGACTCCGGCACATGGCGTCTCGAGCTTCGCGCCGGCGGCCTTCGGCGGTGGACTTACGCCGAACTCCTTGCCTTCGATGACCGGCTTCGGGCGACACTGGACTGCACGGGAGGTTTCTATTCAGTGCAGGATTGGTCGGGCGTCTGGCTGAGCCGGCTCCTGCCCAGCGGCGTCTCCGGTTCGAGCATGCATGTCCGCTCGATCACCGGGTATGACCGGCGGTTTCCGCTGCGCGAGGCCTCGCAGTTGCTCCTGGCGACCCGCCTGGGCGGGGTGCCGCTGCAGCCGGGCCACGGATTCCCGGTGCGCGTGATCGCGCCCGGCCGGCGGGGCTACTGGTGGGTTAAATGGGTCACGGCGATTACCGTCGATGACCTGCCCGCCTGGTGGCAACTTCCGTTCCCCGTCCAGTAGGCGCCTTATTCCACCTTCACTTCGTGAACCGGGCGGAGGGTAAGCAGCGCGATCAGGAAAAAGACCGTCACGACGCCAAACATGATGCGATACCCGACCGTGCTCGTCCGGTTGTTGTTGAAGGCATCGATGATGGGCCCAAGAATCGGGCGCGCGATGAACCCGGCGCTCGCGGTCGCGATGTTGGAGACACCCATATAGCGGCCGGCCTCGGCTTTTGGGATCAGATCGGTCATGAACGCCCAGTCGACCGACAGAAATGTGCCCAGGGCGATGCCGAGGACGATGCCGAAGGCCAGGATCGAGATCAGGTTGGGGGCGAAGATCAAGCAGAACGCGCCGGCGGCGCCGATCACGCACGCGGCCGCGACCAGACGCTTTTTCCCATATCGCTCGGCCAGGAATCCGGCGGTCATGGCCAGAACCGCGGCAAAGACGACGACGATGGCCTGCAGCGCGCTCGAGTAAAGCGAGGCCTGGCCCTCTGAGTAATGGAAGGTGAAACGGATGAAGTTGAAGGCGTAGGTCGAGATGCCGACGACGCCCATCAGAAAGAACAGCCGTGACACCATCAACCAGGCAAAGTCGCGGTAGGTCCGAGCATCGATGGCGAAGCTGAGGACAACGGATCGACCGAGCGGCTGCGTGACTGGCGACGTCCGGCGCCGGTCAGGGACGCCGAAGATGACCAGCGCGCCCGCGATGGCGATGACGAGCGGCAGCGTCAGGATGGCGAGCCTGACGTGATGGGTCGGGATCAGGATGGCGCCGACGACGAGGAAGCCGAAGATCGTGCCGACCATGTTCATCAGACCGTAGTAGCCGGAGGCTTCGGCCCGCTGATCTTCCGGGATCTGGTCGGGCAGCATCCCCTGGTAGGGGCCCTGCGCCGTGTTGGACGCCATCTGGAAGAAGACATAGGCGACGAGGAGGCCCCAATAGGAGGTGACGAACGCGATGATCGTCAGGAAAACGATGTCGCCGACGACGCCGATCGCAATGTATGGGCGGCGGCGGCCCAGGACGAACCGGCTGTTGTCGCTGAGGGCACCGATCGCCGGCTGCCACACGATCGCAAACGCGGCGCCGATCGTGTCGAGCAAGGAAACGTACGTGTTGACATCGAGCGGGATGCTGAGCAATCCGAGGTGCAGCGTCATCGGATGGGTGAAGCGGGTCACCAGCAGAGGGATGATGTTGCCGCCAAGCGGCTGCATCGTGTAGGCAATCGCAAACCAGAAGGCGCTCAGCGTCAGCATGCCGCGCCAGGAAATTCGGTCGCGGACGGCTGTCTCGTGCAGCGTTTTCAGAAGGCGACGCTCAGCGCCACCGGCCGCGGTGACCATGGCGCGGAGTGTAAGTTACGGAGAGGATGGCTCGCACGAAGATCACGGTGGTGGGGGCCGGCAATGTGGGCGCGACACTGGCCCAACGGCTGGCCGAGCGCGGTTACGCCGACATCGTGCTGGTCGACATCGTCGAGGGTCTGCCGCAAGGAAAAGCCCTCGACATGCTCGAGGCGGGGCCCATCGTCGGCTACGACTCGGGAATCGTCGGCACCAATGGTTACGAGGAGACCGCGAACTCGGCCATTTGCGTGATCACCTCCGGCGTGCCCCGCAAGCCGGGCATGTCACGCGACGATTTGGTCAAGACCAATATGAACATCGTTCGCGGGGTGACGCAGGAGCTGGTTCGCCGCTCACCCAACGCGATCCTGATCGTGGTCAGCAATCCGCTGGACGCGATGGCGCAGCTGGCGCTCGATGTCAGTCGACTTCCCCGTGAGCGTGTGCTGGGAATGGCCGGCGTCCTCGACACGGCACGATTCCGGACCTTCATTGCCCAGGAGGTCAAGGCGTCCGTCAAGGATGTTCAGGCGTACGTGCTCGGCGGTCATGGCGACACGATGGTGCCGCTGGCGCGGATGTGCACCGTCGCCGGGATTCCGATCAGCAAGCTCATCAAGCAAGAGCGGATCGAGGCAATCGTCAAACGCACCCGCGATGGCGGCGCCGAGGTCGTCAACCTCTTGAAGAGCGGCAGCGCTTACTACGCGCCATCAGCCGCCGTGGCGGAGATGGTCGACGCCATCATCCTCGATCGGAAGCAGATCCTCCCCTGCGCGGTTCGCCTGGAAGGGGAGTACGGCATCCGGGGCCTTTTCGTCGGCGTTCCGGTCAAGCTGGGGGCGGGCGGCGTCGAGGAAATCGTGGAGCTGGAACTCTCGGCGGATGAGCGCAGCGCCCTGCAACGCTCCGCCGACTCGGTCAAGGAATTGGTTGGCGTCATGGGGTTGGGCGCCGCCACCTGAACGCAGCGGTCCCGCCCGGTATCCTGTAAAGAGTGACGATCGAAGTCCGTAGCGGGTACATTCCGCAGTCCCAGCGCCTGAT
The DNA here is from genome assembly GCA_005880395.1 of Chloroflexota bacterium. Classification (GTDB taxonomy): domain Bacteria; phylum Chloroflexota; class Dormibacteria; order CF-121; family CF-121; genus CF-13. The sequence continues at coordinate 14,054 of VBHQ01000068.1, read as the reverse complement.
CGAACGGCCGACCCCAGAAACCCTCAAGTCCCTGACCGCGCGGATGCCAAACGCGAAGCGCACGGTCTACAACAACTTCAACGTCCAGACGCGGGTCGACGCCCGCAGCACCAAGAGCACCTATATCGTCACCGACCACCCCGAGCAACACACGGCGCAAACCGTGAGGCCCGAGGAGGGCCGGAAGTGGGCGAAGATCCAGGACGACTACATCCGCCAGCAGGAGATGGTTGTGCTCGACGGCGTCATCGGCAGTGACCCGGACTTTCTGACGCCCGCCCGCCTGATCGTCGAGGCGCGCAACGCCAACATCGCCGGCATGCAGCAGCAGCTCTACTACCCGCCGAACGGCGCGCAGCCAGAGGTCACGATGATCTACACGCCGAACCTGACGGCCCCCGGATATCCGAACGACCGGGCGATCTTCGTCGACCTGGACGCCGGCATCACCCGCGTCTTCAACTCGGACTACTTCGGGGAATCGAAGAAGGGCGGCCTGCGGATGTGGAACAAGAAGGTCTACGACGCTGGCGGGCTCGCCATGCATGCGGGCTGCAAAGTCATCCCGGTGGGCGACAACAAGCGCGTCTTCCTGATCGTCGGCCTCAGCGGCACGGGAAAAACCACGACCACGTTCACCACGCAAAACAAGTCGAAGCCGGTGCAGGATGACTTCATTGCCCTGATGGCGAAGGGCAAGATCTATGGGACCGAAAACGGATGCTTCGCCAAGACGTTCAGTCTCGATCCCAAGCACGAGCCGACGATCTACGGCGCCGTGACCAAACCGGAAGCCTACCTCGAGAACGTCTCGCAGAAGGTTGAGGGAGGTCCGGTCGATTTCTACGACGCGAGCTACACGCAGAACGGGCGCGCGACGTTTGGCCTCGAGGCGCTCGGTTGGTATGAGGACGCCCGCAACATCGGGCCGGTGGATGTCCTCCTGATCCTCAACCGCAACGAGAACATCATCCCGGGTGTCGCGCGGCTTGACTCGGAACACGCGGCCGCCTATTTCATGCTGGGGGAGACGCAGGGAACCTCAGCCGGCGGGAAGGACGAGATGGGCAAGGCCTTGCGGGTTCCGGGGACCAACCCGTTCTTCCCCCTCCGACATGAGCAGCAGGGCAATCGGTTCCTCGAGCTGCACCGCTCGCGGCCCTTCGAGGTCTACCTGATGAACACCGGGCGGGTCGGTGGACCCGAAGACGAGGCAAACAGCAAGAAGGTCACGATCGAGTACTCGAGTGCGATCGTCAAGACGATTGCGGAGGGCACCATCAGCTGGACTCGAGACCCCGACTTCGGCTATGACGTGGCCGAGACCGTGCCCGGCATCGATGACATCGAGGTCCTCCAGCCGAAACGCCTTTACCAGCGGACCGGTCGGAGTGACGACTACCAGCGCTGGGTGGAGCAGCTGAAGCAGGAACGCGTTGCCGAGTTCAAGAAATACCCGGGCCTCGACGCCGAGATCGTCGCGGCGGTCCGTTAGGGTCTTTCCGCCTCTCCAAGCCGGCGTCCATAGTAGTAGGCCGCGACGACGAGCAGCAGAAGCGCGACGGCGAGTGGCAGCGTGAACGGTCCCAGGGCTGACGCCACCCGCTCGTAATTCTGGCCGAGCTTGTATCCGGCATAGGCGAGCACGAGGTTCCAGGGAATCGCGCCGGCGATGGTGGCCAGCGTGAACGGCACGGGCGTGATGCGCGAGAGCCCGGCGGGGAAGGAAATATAGGTCCGAATCACGGGCAGCAGGCGTCCGGCGAAGACGGCGAAGAGCCCGAAGCGCTCGAAGAATCGATTGGCGATCCGCAAATGACCGCTGGTCAGGCCCACCCGCCGGCCTGGTCCGAGAATGAGCGTCTCGCCATATCGCCGCACGAGAAAGTAGGCGATCAGCGAGCCGAGCAGATTGCCGGCCGTCGCGGCAATGACCACACCAACGAACGAAAGCTTCGCCTGTGCGGCCAGCGCGCCTCCAAGGGGAACGACGATCTCGCTCGAGATCGGAATGCCGGCACTTTCCGCGGTCATCGTCAGGAAGATCGCCAGCAGACCACCCGCGGTGATCAGTTGGATGATCGCATGCGACATCCGCGGAAGCGTACCAGCTAAGGTTCGCAGGTGCCGCGAGGAAATCCGCTCGACATCGCCGACGGCGCGCTCGGCCAGGTCACCGAGCGCCTGATCATCACCCACCATCGACGCCGCTTGCGCCGGGTCGGTTGGACGCACGCCCTCGACGCTCACGGCGACTTGTGGGCAACCGGCGAACCGCCGCGCCGACTTCCCCCTGACCCGCGGTGACAGGCCAGCCGTGCTGGAAGAGCTGCTCCGCGAGCTGGCGGGCCGGATCGAGGTCCGCATCTTGATCTGGGCCGGGGCGCCGCTGCCGCTCCTTCGTCCGTGGCGCGGCGATGTCCGTCGGGTCAGGGATCGCCTCGTCGCGGGCAGCCGGATCCAGTGCGCCCTCGATGCGCGGGAGCGCCCGATGCATTGCCATCACGAGAAGACGATCGTCATCGATGATCGGATCGCCTTTGTCGGCGGCATCGACCTGACCAGCTTCCAGGGCGACCGTTGGGATCGGGTCGATCATCCGGTTCGTAGCGCCGACGGGTGGCACGATGTTGCGGTTCGCCTTGAAGGCCCGGTGGTGGAGGACGTCGCCGAAAACTTCAGATTTCGCTGGGAAGCCACGACCGGCGAACCATTGCCGCGCTCGCGGAGTCACGTGCCGTCGGTCCCGGCCGGTACGACCGAGGTGCAGATCGTACGGACGATGCCAGACCACATGTACCGGCAGCGCCCGAACGGTGACTTCCGGATTCTGGAGGTCTACCTGACGGCGCTTCGCTCGGCGCAGCGCTTCATCTATCTGGAAAACCAGTACCTGTGGTCGCCGGAGATCCTCGAGGTGCTGCGGGCCAAGGTGGCCAATCCGCCCGTCCCCGACTTCCGGCTGCTTCTGCTGCTGCCATCGCGGCCCACGGAGGGCGGCGACGATACCCGGGGCCAACTGGGCACGCTGGTGCAGGCCGACGACGGCCGCGGACGGCTGCTCGCTTGCACGATCTACGCGATCGGTGAGCAGGCCGATCGACCGGTATACGTCCACGCCAAGGTCGGCATCGTGGACGATGCGTGGATGACGATTGGCTCGGCGAACCTCAACGAGCATTCGTTGTTCAACGACACCGAGATGAACGTCGTCATCCGCGAGCCATCGCTTATCCGCGAGACACGGCTCCGGCTGTGGACCGAGCATCTCGACCGGCCGTCGAAGGAACTCGACGCCAGTGCGGCGACGATCATCGATAGCCTCTGGAAACCGATCGCCGAAGAACAGGCCGAGCGACGAAGGCGCGGCCAACGGTTGACCCACGGGCTGGTCACCCTTCCCGGCGTTTCGCGCCGTTCGCGCCTGATGCTGGGCCCGCTGCAAGGCCTCGTCGTCGACGCGTAGCGGTCCGCGATCCTAACGATTGCGCTCGTTGCGGACAAACAGCGCCGTTCCGACCAGCAAGAAGACGGCAAACATGGCGGCCATCACGGCGAGATCGAGCGCCGGTGGGTCGAGTACGGTCCGGGCGGACTCGGGACTTCCCGCATAGAATGCGCTGCGCCCCAGATCGACCGCGTAGCGCATGGGGGAGATGCGCGACAGGATGTTCAGGTACCAGGGAAGCACCTTGATCGGGTTAAAAATTCCGGCGAGAAAGAACTGCGGCAGCATGACAAACGTGAAGATCTGGCCGGCCATCTCCTGGCTGCTGAGATTCGATAACACCAGGACGCCAAAGGCACCGCCCAGCAAACAGATGAGCGCCCCCGCGATCGCCAAGCCCACAAATTGTGCAGGTGAAGCCCGGATGCCAACGATCAACGCGAAAGCAAGAATTGCGCCGGCCTGGGGTAGGGCCACCAGGGCCTCTCCGAGGATCTTGCCGATGATGATCGAGTAGCGCGAGATCGGCGAAACAAACATCTCCTGGCTGAAATCGTTCTCCCGGTGCGGCCCAGGTTTGCCTGCAGGCTGCCACCAAGCACGCCGATCAGGAGCAAAGGAAACACGAGCGTCGTAACCAGGCGCGGACGGTCTCGGAGGAGCTTCATCAAGTCGCGCTGCGCGATCGCGAGAATGGGACCTAGCTCATTCATCGTTACTGCCAATGACCGCGAGGTACGCGTCTTCGAGCCTGGGCTGCGTCACCGTCACCATCGAGAGCGGCGTATCGATCGCCTTGAGCAACTGGTGCGCATTGCGGCCGTGCAGCTGGACCTTGAAAAACGGCATCTCGGCGAAGTCAACGCCGAGGGTGACAAGCTCGGCTCGAAGCCGAATGCGGTCCGCGGCGTCAATAAGGAGATCGCTGGCGAGATCAGCCTTGATATCCGCTGGGGCTCCGAAGGATACGATCCGCCCTTTGTTGATGATGCAGATCGTGTCCGCACCCTCCGCTTCTTCAAGGTAGTGCGTGGTGAGAAAGACGGTTGTCCCGGCCGCCTGCACGCTGCGGAGGTATTGCCACAAGTTGCGACGGCCGTTCGTGTCCAGCCCGCGCGTCGGCTCATCGAGAAACAGCACATCGGGCCGATGCATGAGGCTCCGAATGATTTCGAGCTTGCGCCGGGTTCCGCCGGATAGCGTCTTGATGGGCCGGAAGATGTCGGTCTCAATGTCCAATAGGGCGGCCAGTTCGGCGACCTGCCGGCGGTAGGCCTCAGGCATCAGGGCGAATCGAGGCCGGTACGGGTAGAGCCGGTAGAGCACGGCGTGGAATCGGACGTTCTCCTCGCCGGTGAGGTTCATATCCAGGCTGGGGTTCTGAAAGATGATTCCGACTCTCGAGCGCACGGCGCTGGCATCTGTTCCGACGTCGTATCCCGCGATCCGCACCTGGCCTGACGTCGGGATCAGGGTGGTGGTCAAGATCGAGATGGTTGTCGTCTTGCCCGCGCCGTTCGGGCCCAGGAATGCGAAGAACTCGCCTCGCCGCACCGTGAACGAGATGCCGTCCACGGCGTTCGTCTTGCCCTTCCGGTATCGCTTGACGAGGTCGACAACTTCGACGATGGCATCGGCCCGGCTGTCGGATACGACTCGCTGGGTCAGCTCTCCCACTGCGAGACGGCGAGGAAGTATTTACAGAGATTGCAGATCCAGCCGCTCAAGGGATGCACGCCAAGGCGTCCGCGATAATCCTCATCGACATTGGGCTGGCGGATCTCCTGCCAGTTGGGTTGCCCGTTGCATCGCGGGCAGCGAACCGGCGGCCGGAGCTCTTCCATGCATTGGGTATGGTAACGATGAGGTGAGCGCGATGAAATTACTAGGTCTGCAAATTCCCAACTTCACATTCCCAGGAATCGGCAATGACCGGCTGTTCGAGCATATCGCCATGCTCGCGACGACCGCCGAGAACGCCGGCTTCAATGCGGTCTTCGTCATGGATCACTTCTATCAGCTGCCGAACATCGGACCCGAATCGGATCCGATGCTCGAGGGGTACACCATCCTGGCAGGGCTCGCCTCGCGGACGAAGAAGGTGCAGTTGGGGACGCTGGTGACCGGCATCACCTACCGCAACCCGGCCTTACTTGCCAAGACCGTCACCACCCTCGACATCGTCTCGGCCGGCCGCGCGATCTGTGGCGTCGGCGCGGCCTGGAACGAGCACGAACACCAGGGGTATGGCTTTGATTTCCCGCCGGTTGTCGAGCGCCTGAGCCGGCTCGAGGAGGCGCTGCAGATCCTCCATGCCATGTTTCGTCAGGAGCGAGCCAGTTTCGATGGCCGCTTCTATCACGTCAAAGGCGCGATGAACTATCCGCGACCGGTGCAGCCCAACGGTCCACCAATCATGATCGGAGGCGGCGGCGAGCAGCGAACCCTCAAGCTGGTTGCGCAGTACGGCGACATGTGCAACATTTTTGGCGATCCGGCGACCGTTCGCCACAAGATGGACGTTTTGCGTTCTCACTGCGAGGCGGTCGGTCGCGACCCGCAGACGATCGTCAAGACGCGATTGGGAAGCCTGATCATCCGCAAGACGCAAGAAGAGGCCGATCGGCTCTTCGGGCAGTTGCTCAATCGACCCGGCGTCAACAAGGACTGGGCGCGTGCCGGGTTCATCATCGGTAGCCCGGACCGGGTCGCGGAAGAGGCGCAGACATTGCTCGATGCCGGGCTTGATGGATTGATCTTCAACATGCCACATCTCGAAGATCCGGAGGCGATCGAGCTGGCCGGAAAAACGTTGAGCAAGCTGGGCCAGACGGCCGCGGTTCACTAGCGGCGCGGTGCCCGAGGAGCGGCTTTACTCGATTACCGAGGCGGCCGAAAGGCTCGGTGTGTCTCCGGCCACCATCGCAACCTGGATCAGGCTGGGGATCGCAAAGGCGAGCCGGCAGGACGAGCTGGGGCGCAATCGCTACACCGAATCGGATCTCGTCGAGATGGAACAGCGGTTCCAGGAGCGCCAGGCGCGGAAGCGAGCTGGCCTTTAGGCTCCCACCTTTTGGCGACCGCTAAAAAAGACCAGCCTGATAGGTGTCGTACAAAGTTTCCTCTTGCCAGGGGAAGAACATTGCCGTACATTCGCGATGTCGAGTCTTGTAGGGAACCGAAAGGAGGGAAGCCTTCATGAGACGTCGCCTGCTCCCACTTTATTTGATTTCCGGTGCTTTACTGGCCTTGATTCCATCCCAGGGCTTCGCGACGATCGAGGGCCACGAAGCCACCCCCGGCGACCCCTTCGCCAACTGCGTCGGCGTGGGAGCAGGGTTCGCGGCCCAGAACTATCCCAACACCGAACCGGAAGTCTGGCTGGCGAAAAATCCAGCGAATCCAAACAACTTCATCGGCGCCATTCAGCAGGATCGGTGGGATGATGGCGGCGACAAGGGCTTGGTTGCGCCCTGGTCCTTCAACGACGGCTACCACTGGGGCGAGACGCCGTTGCCCTTTAGTCTTTGCGCCGCTCCGTTCTACGGTGGCAACGTGCTGCAAACGGAGCGCGCGTCAGATCCATGGGTATCCATCGGGCCCGATGGAACCGCATACACCGTCAGCATCTCCTTCGATGAAAACACGTTCAAGAATGGCGTCGGAGCGGCGACCTCGTCCGACGGCGGCGTCAGCTGGCAAAACCAGAAGTTCGTCGACTTAAAGGCCGACGTCGGCCCATTCACGTCCTTTGACGACAAGGAATCGACCACCGCCGATCCGTCCGTCGCTGGAACGGCATATGTGGTCTGGGATCAGCTCCAATTCTTCGTGGCATCCAGCTGCCCGCGGCGTGCCCCCATATCCGATGAGGGCCTGGCCCATCGCGGTTTCGCCGCAGCCTCCAACGCGGCGCCGAGAGCATCTGCTAGCGCGGCCGCCGACCCGGTCGTCTGTTTCACCGGTCCGGCGCTGTTCAGCAAGACGACGGACGGTGGCGTTACCTGGTCGCCGGCCACGCCCATGGTCAGCACCGCGGCCGCTGAACAAACCATTTCGAATCAGATCGTCGTCAATCCGACCAGCGGTAGGTTATACGACTTTTACGAGCGGCTACTGGCCAGTGGCGCGATTCAAATTCGGATGGTGTTCTCCGATGACAAGGGGACAACCTGGATCGATCCCAAGACCGGACAGCTCTACATCGCGTTCCAGGACAGTCGCTACAACACGAATGGAGAAGATGACGTCCTCTTCAGTACCTCAGCGGCGGCCGGCCTGACGGGGACATGGACCGTTCCTCAGCCGGTTAACCTGCCGACGGACAGAGCGGGGTTTACCCCGGGGATCAAAGTCAACGATCTAGGTCAACTCGGCATCGACTACTACAGCCTCCGTCATCCTGATCTCGGACCAAATGTCTGGCCGGTTGATCGGTTTATCCGAATCAGCACCGGGCCTGTCCTGGTTTCGACACCCACGACGGGTCAACCGACCGCCAGCGTCAGCTTTACCACGCCGACGCATGCCGGTGGACCGTTCAACATGCTGGCAGCGCCCAACGCCGGAGGATTCTTCACTGGCGACTATGAGGGTATGGCGATCGACCGCGACGGAAAGTCGTTCCATACGTTCTTCGCGTCAACAAACTGCGACGACACGAACTGCACTGCGCCCTTTAATCCCACAGGGTCACCTGAGCCGTCAAAGGCACCGCCCGACCCGATGGACGTCTATACAGCGGCCTATTACAAGGCCGGCTGACGACACAACCTGAGGGGCGGGCGATGGTCCCGCCCCTCAACTCACCAGTTCCAAAGGCGCAAGTATGGCGCTCTTAGAATGGGGACGTTTCGGGAGGGGAGATAGGAGGATACTGAAGGGAGCGATCACCGGGTTGCTGAAAGACGGAGAGTTCCGCGGTCGCCTGCTGGAGGTGGCCTTCGTCCACAACCTGAACAACGCCACCAGCAAGTGGACGGTGCTGGTCGGCGTCGGCAAGCAGGAGAAATTCGACCTGGTTCGTTTTCGCAATGCGCTCCATGCGGCGGCGAGAAGCCTTCGCAAGCGGGGCCATAAAGAGGTGACGGTCCTTCTCACGAAGGACCTCGCCGGGAAGACGAGCCCGGCCGACCTCGCCCGAGCCGTAACCGAAGGCGTGGCCCTTGGCAATTTCGAAATCGCGGCACTGAAGACGCGCCATGAGGATGCCGTCACCCGGATCGACGGTCTCAGCATCGGGGGCCTGGATGGCCAGAAGGCGGCGGCGGACGCCGTCAAGGAGGCTATCGCCCTCGCAGATGCGACCAATCAGGTTCGCGAGTGGATCAACGCTCCGGCCAACACCTTCACGCCGTCGGTCTTCGTCGACAAGGTGAAGGGAGCCGTCAAAGGCGCGGATCTCGAGATCGAGGTCCTCGACATGGACGAGATGAAGAAACTGAAAATGGGCGCCCTCCTGGCGGTCGCCCGAGGCTCAGACGAGCCGGCCAAGATGATCGTGCTGCGCTACAAGAACGGCCGAAAGGGCGGTCCGATGCTGGGGCTCGTGGGCAAAGGCATCACTTTCGATAGCGGCGGCATCTCCATCAAGCCGGCGCAGAACATGGAGATGATGAAGTCGGACATGGGTGGCGGCGCGGCGGTGGTCGGCGCGATGCTGGCGATCGCCGAGCTGAAGCCGAAGGTCAACGTCATCGGCATTGTTCCGACGACCGAAAACATGCCTTCGGGTCACGCGATCAAGCCCGGAGACGTCGTGACCGGCTCAGGGGGCAAGACGATCGAAATCATCAATACCGATGCCGAGGGCCGCCTGATCCTATCCGACGGTATTACCTACGCCGTCAAGCACGGCGCGACCCACATCGTGGACATCGCGACGCTGACCGGCTCGATCATGCGCACGCTCGGGCCGGTGGCGATGGGCGCGTTCAGCAACGATCCAAAGCTGATGGACCTGGTTCGCCGTGCCGCTGACCTTGCCGGAGAGCGGGTCTGGGAGCTTCCGTTGTGGGCCGATTACGACGGCCTGATGGATAGCCAGGTCGCCGATCTCAAGAATGCGAGCGTGCCATGGGCGGGAGCCACCACGGCCGCCGTTTTCCTGCGCGAATTCGTCGAAGGTCGGCCCTGGGTGCATCTCGACATTGCGGGCAGCGCCTGGCAGGACGCCGGCGAGTTGAAGACGATCCCCAGGGGACCGACGGGCTCGGGTGTTCGACTCCTGGCGCACCTAGCGGGTCTGCTTGCCGACAACTAGCGTGGCGGACGTTTATGCGCTCGCCGATCAATACGTCGAGCGTATGGCTGCCCTGGACCCGGTCCATGCGACCTTCATCGGCATTCGCGGATATGACTCCGAGCTGACCGACTATTCGCCCTCGGCGGCCGCCGCGCGCAACGAACTGGCCCGCGCCACGCTGTCGGAAATTTCCCGTCAGGAGCCGGCGACCGAAGCTCAGCGGCTGGCCGCCGACGTCATGCGAGAACGGCTTCAAGTTGAGGTCGACCTCCACGAGTCGGGCGAGAACCTTCGTGAGCTGCGCATCATCGGCAGCCCTTTTGGACACATTCGCCAATGCTTCGACCTGATGCCAACGGCCTCCCCCGAGGACTGGGAGACGATCGCCGCCAGGATGGATCGCGTGCCGGCTGCGCTTGCCAGCTTCGGGGTAGCCCTGCGCGAGGGAGTCAGCCGTGGCGTGGTCGCCGCCCGACGCCAGGCCCTGGCGTGTGCAGAACAGGGGCTGACCTGGAGCGGACAGCGGGAGGCGCCGGCCTATTTCTCGGCACTTGTCGCGCGATGCGATCGGCGCTCCGCGAGCCCCAAACTCGTGGCGCAGCTGGAGCAAGCGGCCGCTCGTGCCGGTGCGGCCTACGGGCAAGCGGCCCATTTCCTCCTGACCGATTACGCGGCAAAGGCCACCGAGAAAGACGCAGCCGGGCGTGAACGATATGAATTGTCGGCTCGCGCTTTTCTCGGCATGGAGCTCGACCTCGAGGAGACGTACCGTTGGGGTTGGGACGAACTGCACCGAATCGAGGCGCGGATGACCGAGGTCGCGCAGCAGATCCTACCCGGCGAGCCGCTGGCGGCGGTGGTCCGGTTCCTCGAGACCGATCCCAGTCGTGCCCTGGAGGGTGAAGATCGCTTGCGCGCCTGGCTCCAGGAGCTGATGGATCGGACGATCGCCGAACTCAGTGGCAAACACTTCGATATTCCCGAACCCATCAAGCGGGTTGAGGCGATGATCGCGCCCCGCGGAGGGGCCGCCGCGATGTATTACACGAGACCCTCTGAGGATCTCAAACGGCCGGGACGTACCTGGTATCCGACCCTGGGCAAGACTCGATTTCCCCTCTGGGGCGAGGTGTCTACCGCCTACCACGAAGGGGTGCCCGGCCACCACCTGCAGTTGGCGCAGTTCGTCTATCTGGCGAAAACCCTCAGTCGCTTTCAGCGCGTCGCTGCCTCTGTTCCTGGGATCTCCGAGGGCTGGGCGCTGTATGCGGAACGGCTGATGGGCGAGTTGGGCTACTTCGATAACCCGGACTACGAGCTTGGGATGCTGCGCGCTCAGGCGTTTCGCGCGATGCGCGTGATTGTCGATATCGGTGGCCATCTTCAGCTCGAAATTCCAAAGACAGAGAGGTATCACCCCGGCGAACGGTGGTCACCGGACCTACTGCTGCCGTTCGCTCTCGAGCATGGCTACGAAGCGGAGGACTTTCTCCGAAGTGAAATCGATCGCTACCTGGGCTGGCCTGGACAGGCGATCTGCTACAAGGTCGGCGAGCGTGTCTGGCTCGAGATTCGCGAGCGCACCCGGTCGGCCCTCGGCCCGAAGTTCGATCTCAAGGCCTTCCACGCACGAGCGCTCAATCTTGGTCCGATGGGGCTGGCCCAACTCCAGCGCGAAATGGCCAATTGAAGCCCTAGCAGAGTCTGCTTAGCGCTTCGCCCAGCCGGGATCGGGATATCTTGGTCGAGCGCTAGCGATCTGCGGCGGCCAGACCAGCACGGTCGCACCTGCCTGCACTTGCTGGACGTAGACCGTGTTCGATGGCGGCGTCGAGCGTGAGGCACGCCGCGGTGGCAGCGGCCGAATGGTCGTCGGGTAAATGGCCGAACTGCCCCTGGTAGGCGAGCGCGTAGTGGTAGCTGTCCAGGAACGAGCCGCGCGGGTTGCGCGCCGCCGGCATCCACTGCGTTGTGCCGAAACTGTAGTTTGCCGCCTTGTGCAATTGGCGCGTGAAGGCCGCGTCCCCAGGACCGCTCGTGAAGCCCAGCAATTTCGGCTGGATGTTCATCTGCCTTGCCTGTTGAATGGTGCGAACGCTCTCTGAAGGGTGCCCAACTTCGAGAAGCAAGTCGGGGCCTGGTCCCGCCGCCGCCCCGAGCTGGGCGCTCAGGTCATTGACTCCCGTCGCGTAGCTGCTGCCGTAGAGCACGTTCAGGCCGCTGGCCTGCGCGTAATTCGCGGTGGCGTAGGCGACTTCGCTCGAGAGAGCATCGCTGGCAAAGAGCAGCGAGACGGATTGGGGGCGCGGCTTGAGGCTGAGCGCCATGTCGATCAGCCCCTGAAGCTGGCGAGTATCCGGCGCCAGCACGCTGAAGAGATAGTGGTAGTTGTTGTTGAGGATGGCGTCGGAGGACGCGCCGCTGCTGACCATGGGAACCTGATGCTGCTCCGCGACCGGCGCTGCGCGCGCCGCCGTCGCGTCGTTCGACGCGCCGAGCAGGAGCGAATGGTGCTGCGTTATCAGTTGCTCGGTGACGGTCGCGGCAATCGACGGCCGGCTTTGGTCGTCGACCATGTCGATGTTGATCGGATGGCCAACGCCCTGGACCTTGATCCCACCGCTGGTATTGATCCAGTTCTGGCAGAAGAGGTAGCCCTCCTTGGCCATCTGGCCGCCGCTTGCCTGGCTACCGGTGAGCGAGAGTACCGCGCCGACGTTGATCGGCTCCCCAGTTGGCAGGCCACTCGACGCGTTCGGGCTGCAGGCCGCCAGGACTGCACTCAGCGTGATGAGCCCGAGCAAAATCAGCCGAGACCGAGGCACGGTGGCTGATTATGGGGTCGCTCGGCCGGCGATGTCCCGACGACCACTTACCGTTTTGCTGATAGCGGCGCCAGCACGGACGGTCGCTCGAGTGGCCGGTAGACTATCGCATTGGCCGGCGCGGCGAGTTAGCCAAGTGGTAAGGCAGAGGTCTGCAAAACCTCCACCGCGGGTTCGAATCCCGCACTCGCCTCCATCATTTTGAATACGATTCGACCGTGATCGCGTCGCATTCCGCCGCGCCTGACGGCAATGTTGGCGCCAGCTTCAGCCGACCGTCACTTCCCATATAGAGCGGCTTTCAGGCCCCCGATTTTTTGACATGACTTTGCGAACGTGCCGAAGACACCAAGCGCGGGCGGTTTCGGCGTGCCGCCGAGGCCAGTTCGAGAGTCCTTGCACACCATCTAAAAGGCCGGCTTTCCGGGCCGTTTTGAGACATACCGCTGAAGAAAGGACACCGACTCAAGAGAGGACGGTCAACTCCAATCAGACGACGCCGCTCAAAGTGGACGATGGTTGCCGTAGGCGACGCTGGGTGACGGCCCCACGAATACAAGCGAGGGGTGAATGCTCCTTGCCGCTAAGCCCGACGATGACGACGAGCTTCCTGCGGCCCGGGGCCACGGCCCTCTAGGATTCAACTACATGCTAGGGGGAGCGCGTAGGTTGGCCTTCATCAGCTACCGGCGGGCCGACAGCGCCGGTCAGACCGGACGTATTCATGACCACCTGAAAAGCCGCTTCGGTCCGGGCCGCGTGTTTCGCGACATTACTATTCCGCCCGGTTTAGATTGGCGACAACGCATCGAGACCAGCCTGATCGATTGCGTCGTGGTCATCGCGGTCATCGGCAACGGGTGGGTTTGCAAGCGACTCAGTCACCCGGATGATCTGTTGCGCCACGAGCTGGAAGTTGCGTTGCAGCGAAACATCGGCGTGATTCCGGTCTTGGTGGATGGCGCCACACTCCCACGTCCCAGGGACTTGCCCACCAGCCTCCGAGGCCTCCTTGACGCGCAAGCCCTGGAGATCCATGAGGAGGATTTCGACCACGACATTCGCAAGCTCATTGACCGGGTCCGCGAATTTCTGGCCCCACCGCCGAGACCAAAACATCCCATTGCCAAGCCGGTAGGCTGGCTGCTGGCCATCGTGGCTGGACTGGCGAACGCCCTGCTGGGGGCGGCCTGGTGGACAGCGCTTGGTGTGGCGATACTCGTCCTCGCGATCTGGGTGGTCGCTGACCTGCTGCTCGCTCAGAAGTTGGAGATCGCGTCCGTTAAGAAGTGACTGGCGGCGTCCGGCGCATAGGACGCGCCTTCGCCGGCGAGCGCGATGCGCTCGAGCCAGCACGCAGCCGGGTCAGAACCCGGGGGCTGGCAATTGCTCTTTTTCGGGCCGACGGCGAAGATATGGACGAACTTGGAGATCGGCTGCGCACGCAGGTCGTGAAGCAGCTGCGCATCGCTCGTTGCACTACCGGTTCCCGGGGCCGGCTCGACCAGAAGGATTGCGTTGATGGCGGCGGGATCGT
>VBHQ01000067.1:10175-12441 GCA_005880395.1 Chloroflexota bacterium | reverse complement strand
GTCCACTCCGCCGCTTCCTCGGGCTGCTCGCCGGCCATGCCGGCTAACCCGCGCGCGGCGACGCGCATGATGCCCTTACGGAACCACTGCAGGCCGAAGACGAGCAGGAGGGCGCCGACCACCAGGCGCAGCGGGCCAATGGGAATCCCCTGCAGCGCTGCCCCAAGGATGAGGATGACAAGCGCGAGCACCCCAAAGCCGCTGACCGTGCCGATGATGGTCGATCGCCAACCGCGCGTTGCGCCCACGCCGACGACGATCGTCACCATCTCGATCGCCTCCACCGCTGACGCCAGGAAGGTCGTGATCAGGACGGGAACCACGCCGGTCGAGACCATGAGCTGACTTTAGCGCTTGCCTCGAGTGATCACTTCATACTGCAGCCATGCGGGTGCTCGAACGCTCTATCGGCAGGGATTACGTCTGGCCGGTGCTTGCCGCGGGACTGGGAATCGTTCTCCTGTCATCCTTCGTCGCCTTCCAGATCCTCCGGCCGCTGCCGACGATTCCACCAACCGTTCTGCAGCCGAGCAGCTCCGTTCTGGGTCCCACGCCGTCCGCACTCCCCTGGCCGCATACGGGCAGCGCCGCCGTCGCCCTCGATGGTCTCGGGACGATCGATTCCTTCGGACCGCAAACGGCCAGGCCGCTCGCCAGCACCGCGAAGATCATGACGGCACTGCTGGTGCTCGAGGATCATGACCTTGGCCTTGACCAGCCGGGACCGCTCATTCCGGTCACCGCGGATGACGTCGCGACTTTTCACCGGGAGCAAGCCGATGGCCAGTCGGTCTTTCCTGTGGCCGCCGGCGAACAGCTCACCGAGTATCAGGCGCTGCAGGCGCTCCTGGTTCCATCCGGGAACAACGTCGCCGAACTGCTGGCGACTTGGGACGCAGGGTCCACCACCGCTTTCCTCGATCGCATGAACCTGCGCGCCAGCCAGCTCGGACTCCATCAGACACACTTCGCCGACGTCACCGGCGTATTGCCTGAAACCGTGGGCTCTCCCCATGACTTGATCGGACTGGCTGAGGTCGCGATGCGAAAGCCGGTATTCGCCCAGATCGTTGCCCAGACCGACGCGAACCTGCCGGTTGCGGGTCATGTCTACAACGTCAATGCGGACCTGGGGCAGGACGGGATCGTCGGCGTGAAAACCGGGGCCACATTCGCGGCGGGCGCATGCCTCGTCTTTGCCGCCGACGTTAGTGCGGATCAGCAACCGGCCAGGATCTTCGGGGTGGTGATGGGCGTGCCAACGCTCGACGACGCGTTTACCGAGGCGAGGAGCCTGATCGAGGCGGTCAGTCCAGCGCTGCATTATCGGAACGTGCTCTCGACCCTGCAGTCACTCGCCGAATATCAAGCGCCCTGGGGTGATAACGCCTTCGTCTTCCCGCAAAGGGACATCAATCTCGTGGTCTATGACGGGATGTCGCTTCACCTTCGAGTCAACGTGCGCCCGCTCAGGGCGCCGGTGCTCTCCGGCACCGACGTCGGCACGCTGACGGTTCAGGTGGGTGATAACACCCTGCGTACGCCGCTCTACACGACGTACTCGATCGACGAACCAGGTCTGTTCTGGCGGATCACTCGCACGAGGCTGTTCTCATGACGTCACGCCGCCCCGACGCTCTGGCAGCCTTGAAGGCGAGCGACGCAAAACTGGCTCGGCTCATCGACAGGATTGAACCGGTCGACCCGGCTGAATGGCGCAGAGCGCGACCCGTTGGCGATCCCTTCAGCGTGCTCGTCTACTCCATCATCGGCCAGCAAATCTCAGGCTTCGCCGCTCGGGCGATTGCTGGACGACTGCAGGACCGCTTCGGGGGCAGAATGCCGTCACCGCCTGCGTTGTTGTCCCTGGACCCGGCCGACCTCAAGCGGATCGGGTTCTCGGGAAGGAAGATCGAGTACATCCGATCGCTTGCCGAGCACATCATCTCGGGCGAGCTGCAGGTCGACCACTTGCACGAGCTTTCTGATGACGAGGTTCGCGAACAGATCACGGCGACGCGCGGACTTGGGCGCTGGACGGCGGACATGTTTCTGCTCATCAACCTTGATCGGCAGGACATTCTCCCGATTGGCGACCTCGGCATCAGATCTGCGGTTCAGCGGCTGTACCGGCTCGACCACGTGCCCACGCCTCGCGAGGTCGACGCGATCGGAGAGAAGTGGAGGCCGAATCGTACCCTGGCCAGCCTCTACCTCTGGGCATCCGGCCGGCAGCAGGCGGCCACGCCAGGCGCAGCCCGCAGTC
>VBHQ01000067.1:3224-10151 GCA_005880395.1 Chloroflexota bacterium | reverse complement strand
TGGATGTCGGATGTGGGACCGGTGAAAACGTCCTCTTCCTGGCCGAGCACGGATTCGCCGCAGCGGGGATTGACGGTGCGCCCACCGCGATCGGCAAGGCTCAGGCCAAAGCGAAACGGCGTGGCATCGATGCGAGCTTCGAAGTCGCCGACGCCCTCAACCTTCCGGTGCCTCAGCAGCTTTTCGACACGGTGATCGATTCGGGACTGTTTCACGTCTTCGATGATGATGAGCGCGGCCGTTTCTTAAAGAGCCTGGCGCGGGTTCTCCGCCCTGGTGGCACCTACTTCATGATGTGTTTCAGCGACCAGGAGCCGGGCGATTGGGGACCCCGTCGGGTCACGCAGGCGGAGATCGGATCGGTCTTTCGCGACGGCTGGCGCGTCAACGCCATCGAGGCGGCGACCTTCGAGACGAACATGGGCCAAGCCCGGGCGTGGCTTGCATCCATCTCCAGGCTGTAGCGACCAACTACCGCTTCGAGTTCGCCGGTAGTATCGACTGTAACGATGGCCCAGGAGAAAGGCGCCCCGATCCCGATGACCTCGGCCGGCTTCGAAGCGCTGAAGGCTGAGCTGGCCGAGTTACGCGCCCGCCGGCCGGCGATGGTGGCGGAAGTCGCGTCCGCGCGCTCCCAGGGAGACCTGAGTGAGAACTTCGCCTACCATGACGCCCGCCAGCACCTCGGAATGCTCGACGGTCGGATACAGACCGTCGAAAATACGCTCAAGCGCGCGGAAGTCGTCGAGGAAACCGGCGCCAAAGGGGTGATCCGGATTGGCTCCCGGGTCGTCGTCAGCGATGAGTTTGGCGAGTCGAGCTATGAAATCGTCGGGCCGACGGAGGGCAATATGACCCGCGGCATGCTGTCGGTCGCGTCCCCGCTTGGGGCTGCGCTCGTCGACCGGCGCGCCGGCGATTCGGTGACCTTCAAAACACCCGCGGGCGAGGGGCGGGCGACGGTCGTCAGGATCAGCTAGCGACACGCGTTTTGTGCGCACCATCGCGACCGTGGGTGTCTATCGGTCGACCGTCGAGGATTTCCTGGACAGGCTGAGGCGACATGACGTCGCCATCGTGATCGATGTTCGTCAACGGCGCGGCGTGCGTGGCCGTGAATATGCCTGGGCGAATTCACGACGGCTCCAGGCAAGTCTCGCGAACGCGGGCATCGAGTACCGGCATCTGCGCGAGCTGGCGCCGACGACGGAGCTGCGGCAGCTCCAATACCGTGAGGACGCGAGACAGAACGTGGGCAAGCGGTCACGGCTCGAGCTGGATGGCGAATACAAGCGGCGATATCTCACCGAAGTGCTCGACAAGGTCGACCTCGGCCGGTTCCTCGAATCGCTACCCGAGAATCGGGCGTCGGCCCTGCTTTGCGTCGAGCGTGATGCCGCGGCGTGCCACCGATCCCTGATCGCCACTCGCCTTCGGGCGCAATTCCGGGTGCCAGTCCTCGACCTCTAACCGCCCGGTCCCCTCGGCGGTGCCGAAATGTCACATTCCTGGCGGCGGCGGTGCATATAGTGGTAGCAGGCATGAAACGCACCCTGATCGCCTTCCTCGCGCTTGGCCTTCTCTCCGCCTGCGCCGGCCTGACCGCACCGGCAGCCGCGCGCTCCGAGACGCCCAGCCAGAGTCTCAAGGCGACCGGTACGGCGATGTCGAAGGTCCAGTCACTGCGCTTCGACGCGACGGGGACCGCCACGCTGACCCTTCCCCAGCAGCTCGTCACCCAGCTGCAGGCAAAAGCTGGATCGCAAGCCTCGCTCCTGGGCGCCACGACGACGGTCACATTCAAAGTCAGTGGTGCGGTGAAGCGACCCGACCAGCTCGACGCCAATGCCTCGGCCACGATCGGCGGACTGACGATCACGACCGAGCTCATCGCGACCGGCGGGCACCTCTACTACAAGAACCCGATGACGCAAAAATGGCAATCGATGACGCGATCAACAGCGCAGCCGGGCAAACCGTCCAATTCCCATCTCTCCTACCAGACGCTCCTCGATACGGCGAAGTCGCTGACCGAAGTCACGGCGAAGCCGTCAACGCTCGATGGCGTTGCCGTTGACGAATACCACATCGTTCCGGATCTCGCCAGGCTCTTTGCAACGCTGGCGAGCGGTCATGCGTCAAAGAATCCTCAGGCATCGACGGCGATCCAGCAGCTGCTGCAGAACGCGACGGTCAGTGCCGACGTTTGGACTGGTTCCGGTGACCACCTCGTTCGTCGCGTGAGCTACGACGCGGATGTCACCGCCGACCTGAGCCAGCTTGCCTCAGCGCTCGGGTCGGCCACCGGCTCCCCGGCGCATGCGTTCAGCATTCCGGCCGGCTCGACCGGCCATCTGACCGCGCACGTGCAGCTCAACCTGCACGACTACAACCGCTCGGTCACCATCACCGCACCGACGGTCGGATCCTGACCCCGATTTCGGTTTAGGCTCCAGCGCCGGCGGCGCGACGGCTCGCTGATGGAAGATGTGCAGACAGCGTGCGCACCGGGCTTGTCCTCAAACCGCCTCACGATCCAGGCTTGGCCGCCCTGCGGCGGGCGGCCCGCGCCGCGATCGTCATTCCGCTTGCCTTCGCGTTCGGATCCCTGGTCCTGCATTTGGGCCAGAACGTCATCTTCATCGTCTTTGGCTGTTTCGCGCTCCTGATCATCTCCGACTTTGGCGGCCAGCTGCCTGCCCGCGCGCTCGCCTATCTGGTCGCGACGCTGGCTGCCGCCGCCCTCGTCGCCATCGGGACCGCGGCCTCGCTCAACGCCGCTTGGGCTTTCGCCGCCATGTTCGCCGTCGCCTTCGTCCTCTCCTTTGCCCGCGTCTTCGGCGGCTACCTCGCCGCCGGTCAGACCGGAATGCTGCTTGCCTTCGTGGTCGCGGTGTCGGTCCCAGCACCGGTCTCGGCGATTCCCGGCAGAGTGGGCGCGTTGCTCATCGCCGGCGTCATCTCGACCATCGCGGCCGTCTCGCTCTGGCCGCGCGTGGAACAAGTCGCGCTCCATGAGAAGGCGGCTATGGCATCCCTGGTCGTGGCCGACCTCGTCCAGCACCTCGACGCCGACAAGGCTGATGGCGAGCGGCGACGGCTGCTCGACGAAGCCCGCCACGCGGAGCAGGCAGCCCGGCGACAATATGCCGCCGCCGCCAAACGTCCCGCCGGTCCATCGCGCCGCGATCGAGCCTTTGTTCAGGCGCTGACCGAACTCCAGCGCATCGTCGATGTCGTTGAGCGGCCGTTCCAGCAGCCAGACTCATCCGTTCGGCCGCCGATCAGCGAGCGCACGCAGCTCAGCGAGTCGGTGGTGAGCGCATTACGCGGGACCGCTACGGTGCTTTCCGGCGGGGCGCCGCCAGACCTTCGCGCGGTCGATCGGGCGCGATTGGAGCACCGGGAGGCGCTGGACCGCTGGGCAGCCGCTGAATTACGGTCCGGGCATTCGGCGGAGCAGGTCCTCGATGGGCTCGACGTCGACCACACGCTCCGGGTGATCGCCTACCTGACGATCGCGCTCGGCAGCAATGCGATCATTGCGATTGGTGGTCCCGGCGAGGACCAGCTTGGAGGCTTCTCGTCAACCACGCAACCGGAACCGGTTCCACCCACAGCCAGCCGGGTCGTGGCGACGATTCGAACCCACCTCGATCCCTCATCGACCGTGCTCCATGGCAGCCTGCGGGTGGCGGTCGGCCTCGCCATTGCCGTCCTGATCGCGCATAACCTCGGCCTTCAGCGCGGCTTCTGGGTCGTGCTCGGCACGCTGCAGGTCTTGCGCTCGAATGCGCTCGGCACCGGCCGCACCGCAATCGAGGCGTTGGCCGGCACCCTGGTTGGCGTCGCGCTCGGCGGGACATTCGCGCTGGTGACTGGAGCTAACCCGGTGCTGCTCGCGGTGTCCCTCCCCTTCGCGTTCTTCATCGCGGCCTACGCCGCCACCGCCGTCGGGTTCGCCGCCAGCCAGGCGGCCTTCAGCGTGCTGCTCATCATCATGTTCAACCTCATCTCGCCCACCGGATGGACGGTCGGGCTCGTCCGCTTTGAGGACGTGCTGGTGGGCGTGGCGATCAGCGTCATTATTGGTTTGCTGCTCTGGCCGCATGGGCTGCGCCGTGACCTCGGCCGCGCCATGGCTCGCTTCTACCGGGCCGCTGGACTGTACCTTGATCATGCGTACGATCAGATGCTCGGACTCAAACGCGCATCCGGTGCCGACCCGGCCCGAGGCGCGGCGGTCCTGGCACGCGAGCGCGCCGGCGAAGCCTTCGATGCGTTCGTCAATGAGAAGTCCTCCTCGCCGCTGGAACCGGAGAAGGCAGGCTTCCTACTCTCGGCGGCGAACCACGTTATGCTTGCCGCCGACCTTGTCCAGAGTCTGGCCGGCATGGGGTACCGCGCCACGACCTGCGCCCAGGGCGCCGACGCGGTCGGGGGCCAGGTTCATATCGTCGTGGAAACGCTCAACGACTATGCCGACCGACTGGCGCTCGCCTCATCGGCTTCGAACGAGGCGAGCGTTTCTTCGGACCGCTTGCGAGCGGCCGCCATCGATTGCCTCACCCGCTGGGGCAACGAGGAGCAGACTGGTCGTGGTGCGATCGCCGTCGTGATGGCCGGGGAATGGGTCCAAAACCTGGGCCGGCTCGAAACTGACCTCGAGCCCGCCGTCAATGACGCGGTCGAGGCGGCTCGATTACCCTGGTGGCGTTAATCGGCGGCGGCCGCGGCCAGCGCCTCGACCGCGGCGATGTTCTTGATGAGTTCGGGCGAGAGGCCATGGCGCTCCTGAAGATAGGCAAGGCTGTTGTACGACACCCAGACCTTGCCCCCGACATCCTGCCAGACCAGGATCTTGAGGGGAAGGTCGATCGCGATGCTGGGAGCGGCCAGCATCAACGGGGTGCCGGCCTTTGGGTTGCCAAAGATCAGGAGCTTGGTCGGCGGCATTGTCATGCCGACGCGTCGCGCTTCTCCGCTGTGGTCCACGAGCGCGAATAACGTCAGGCCTCTCGCATCCAGAATGCCGTTCAGCCGCTTGACTGTCTCGTCGACGGAATAGTGACTCGGCTTGTCGATGATGCCGTCATCTTTTGGTGTCATGTCACGATCAAGGCGGCAAAGGCATCGCTGTAGAAGGCATGACCCGTGGCGGTGATGCCATAGGCAGCATAGCCCTCGTGGGCTGCCGCCCAGCCGATCCCGCTCTTGCCCATCGCGAAGCCTGCCGTCGCGTAGGCATCCGCGAGCGTGAGACTGGGGCCAGCCACGGTCAGGCCGAGCAACCCATCGGCCGGCTCGCCGCTTCGAGCGTCGAGGATGTGCCGGCCTCGTTCGTAGCTTCCACTGGTGGCGACGGCCATATCGGTAACGTCGACCACCACCGCGACAGCGTCCGGATTGTGCGGATGGCGGATGCCGACTCGCCACGAACGGCCGGCCTCGGGACAACCCCGCGCGATCACATCGCCGCCGGCATTGATCGAAAAGTTCCGCGCTCCTGCGTGCGCCAACATGCCGGCCGCCATCTCCACCGCCCAACCCTTGACGACCCCCGAGGGATCGAGGCGGCCATCGGGTCGCGCACGCCAGGCGTTGAAGGCGCCGCCGCTCGCAGCCCGCAAGTCCTCGCACAGCGAGAGCACGGTCGCCACATCAGCATGACATTCGTCGACCGTTAGCTCGCCTCGGCCGAGACGGCTGATCTCGCTGTCGGCCTGATAGGTGCTGAACCGGTGATCGACCTCATGCAACCAGGCAAGCGTGGCGTCGATCGCGGCTTCTGGCACGTCATGGTCCCGCAGGTCGATGGCAATCACGGTGCCCATGACGGGCTCGATCCTGACGCGCCGCTGCGCAACCGGCATCGGACGGATCGCGGTGTCAGGCATGGGCCTGGTCCAGGGCGGACTGCACCGATTGGGCGTAGGCATCGCTGGTAAAGGTCGCCCCGCCGAGCAGATCGATCTGCGCACTCTGTGCCTGCAGGACCTCGTCGTGCAGTTGCGGGCCCGCATACTGGCTGATCTCCGCCGATCGCTCCCGGTCATAGGGCAGCTGCACCGCCTGCACGTCGGTGATCTTGCCTCCGGAAATCATGACCTTGACCTGCGTGTCTCCGAACTGGTTCTGGATGTCCTGCCCGGTATAGGTGCCATCCTTGTACTCTGAAGCCGCGCTGGGTGACGGCGTCGCGGCCGGTGAGCCGCTCGCTGACGGTGAGGGGCTGGGAGTCGGACTGGCTTGCGCCACGTCCGCCGAGGGTGTGCGTGGCTTTGCCTGCGCCGGCGTCTTGAAGCTGAAGAGCAAGAAGACGCCGATGACGGTGGCGACGATCGCGACGGCGGCGCGGGTTGGCATGGTCCTCCTCTAGATCAGGGCGAAACGCTCGAAGTGAATTTGCTCCGGTGGAACACCGATCGATCGCAGAATGCCGTCGAGCCGCTCCATCATCGAGGCGGGGCCGCAAATGAAAACGTCACGCGACTCGACATCCGGAACCAGTCTGCGGATCGTTTGCGCCGATAGCGGGTCGACCGGAAGGTCGGCCGTGCCTCGCTGCCCGACGATGTAATGGATCGTCCCGCGCCGATCCCGGATGAGCTTTTCCAGCTCCTCCTTGAAGACGAGATCCTCCCAGCTTCGGGCGCGGTAGATCAATGCCAGCGAATCGCGCTTGACACGAAGCTCTTCGATCAGTGCCCGCAACGGCGTGATCCCGATGCCGCCCGCGATCAGCAGGACCCTGGCTCGACGTTGGCGGTTCGCGGTGAACAATCCGTATGGTCCTTCGAGGCCGACGGCCGTGCCCGGATGCAGACCATGTAAGGCCCGGCTATCGTCGCCAAGGCCCTTGACCGTGATGCGCAGGTATCGGCCGTTGACCGGCGCCGAAAGAGAAAACGGATGTGTCCGCCACCA
>VBHQ01000067.1:0-3190 GCA_005880395.1 Chloroflexota bacterium | reverse complement strand
GGCCACATACAGACCGACCCAGTACCAGATGGCCACGAAGTCACTACTAAAGTCGGTACCAACCGCCAGTTCGTGGCCGAACGCGAGCGCAACGGCCAGGTACGCGTAGAGATGCAGGAATCGCCAGGTCTCCCACTTCATCTGCCCCCGCACCGCACGAAGCGAGGTGATGGCGGTCATGATCAGCAGACCGGTGGCCACGGTGGCCATCAGCACGTAGGGATAGGTCGTGACCAGCGTCCAGGCTTCGGCGACTACCGATTTGCCGTCGCCAAGCGCATAGCCGACAGTGCTGAACACAACGTGAGCACCGATCAGGATGACGACGCTGAATCCCAGCCAGCGATGCCACTGCGCCAGGCCGTCCATCCCGAAGCGGCGCTCGAGCCACGGGGTGCGAGACATCAGGAAGATCTGCACGAGCGCGCCGTAGGTGCCAAGCAGCGCCGTGATCTGACCGGCCGCGGTGAACTTCGCCGAGGTGCTGCCCAACTGATCCAGGCCACCATGCCGCACCCACATGGCGACGACGAGGACGGCGTTGATGGCGACGATCAGGATGATGTCCGAGGCCCTTAGGAACAGGCGGCGCTGGGCCTGTAGCACGCGGTTTCCGCGCCGCTCGGGGACGTCCTGCCGGGCCATGATGCTGCTCACTGTTGTTGATGCAACCCCAGCAGGAAACAACGGGCCATGGCCGGGGTCCCCGCCTATCCTGACGGTTCGCCCTGAGCCGTGGGTGAGGCTCTGTTAAGGATTCTCTAAGTCGGGCTCATGGTTCGGCGACAAGCTTGTCGAGCTCCGCCAGGTCGGAAGGCGGAATGTCGAGCGCCACGGCCGCGAGATTCTCCTCCAGGTGCGCGACTTTGGAGGTTCCCGGGATCGGGAGCATGACCGGCGAATGCGACAGCAGCCAGGCAAGGGCAACCTGCTCGGGCGTTGCCCGGTTCCCCTTGGCGATCCTCTCGAGAGCATCCGCCTGCCCGCTCATCTCGCCGCCGCCAACCGGTCGCCAGGGAAGGAAGGCGATCTGCTCGAGCGAGCATTGCTCGAGGACCGGCTCCGATTCGCGGTCGAACAGGTTGTACCGGTTCTGGACCGAAACGATCGGGGTCATCGTCTCCGCCTGCCTGAGTTCCTCGACCGTGACGTTCGACAGGCCGAGATGCCGGATCTTGCCCTCGTCTTTCAACTGGACGAGGGCGCCGATGGATTCTTCGAAGCGCACCTTCGGGTCGGGGCGATGAAATTGATAGAGATCGATTTCCTCCACCCGCAAGCGGCGGAGGCTGCTCTCGCACTGTTGCCGCAAATATTCCGGGCGGCCGTTCGGGACCCACGCGCCCGGCCCTGGCCGTGTCAGGCCACCCTTGGTCGCGATCACCAGGTCATCCGGATATGGGTACAGCGTCTCGGCGATCAACCGCTCGCTGACCTCGGGCCCATAGGAGTCGGCGGTATCGATGAAGTTGATGCCGAGATCGATCGCGCGGCGGAGCACGCGCTTGCATTCCTCCCGGTCAGCAGGCTCGCCCCAGATGCCTTCGCCGGTCAGCCGCATAGCGCCGAAGCCGAAGCGGTTGACGGTGAGGTCACCGCCGATTTCGATCGTGCCCGCTAGCGCCGCGTTGAGCGTCGTCGTTTGATCTGCCATGAATACCTCCTCGGCCACGGGCCTCTATCGATTGTCCTGCAACGCAAACCGCTCATGCGGCAATCGAGTTCATCAATGGCGATGACATACTGTGATCACCGTGAAGCTCGGGCTCATCCTTCCGTATGAGGGCGGCCTGACGTTTGCGCAAGCCCTCGATTTGACCCAGCGCGCCGAGGCGATGGATTTTGATTCGGTCTGGGTGCCCGAGGCCTGGGGCACGGACGCGATTTCCATCCTCGGCGGCCTTGCCGCGCAAACCCAGCGCATCAGGCTTGGCACCGGCATCGTCAACGTTTTTAGCCGTACGCCCGCGCTGCTGGCGCAGACGGCGGCGACGCTCGACCTGATGTCCAACGGCCGCTTCCTCCTCGGCCTGGGAACCAGCGGCCACCAGGTGGTCGCCGGCTGGCACGGCGTCGCCTTTGATCGACCAGTGCAGCGAATGCGCGAAACCGTGGCGATCGTCCGCCAGGTGCTTCGCCAGGAACGCCTGCGATTCGACGGCGAGGTGTTTCAACTGCAGCAGGGCCTCAAGCTGCTGGCTCGTCCGCTAAAGGCGGAGGTCCCGATTTTTCTTGCAACCCTGACCCCGGCCGGCTTGCGGCTGACGGGCGAGGTGGCCGATGGCTGGATCCCGACCTTGTTCTCCCCCGAACACATGGATGTCTTTCGTCCGGATCTGGAAGCAGGCGCCAAAGCGAGTGGGCGCTCGCTCGATTCACTCGCGATTGCGCCCTACGTCCAGGTGTTGATCGACGGGGACCGGAGTAAAGCGCAGGACGCCTTACGTCCGTGGGTCGCGCTGTACGTCGGCGGCATGGGCTCGAAGCAGAAGAACTTCTATAACGACGTCGTGCAGCGCTATGGCTTCGGCGAGGCGGCGCACGCGATCCAGGATCTGTACCTCGCTGGTAAGAAGCTCGAAGCGATCCGGATGGTCCCCGCCGAACTCATCGACAGCATCGCCATTGCCGGGCCGGAGGGCCACGTCCGGGAACGCCTCGCGCAATGGGCGGGTGCGGGCGTTTCCATCCTGCTGGCCTCGCCGCAGGGCGAGACCCAGGCCCACCGTTTACGGACGATTGAGATGCTGGCGGCGAGCGCTCGAGCCGTGCACTAGGATCAGGCGAAGGCACTGACAATTCGTTTCCTGGAGGTGGCAAAGGAATGCCGGAGCGCAAGGCTGAGGCACGGTGGCGCGGTTCGCTCAAAGACGGATCCGGAACGATGCGCGTCGGGAGCGGCGCGTTTGAAGGGACATACTCATTCGCGAGCCGGATGGAGAACGGCACCGGCACCAACCCCGAAGAGTTGATCGGCGCGGCAGAGGCAGGCTGCTTTTCGATGGCGTTCGCCAACGCGCTCACCGAGGCCGGCCATACGCCGCAGGAGATTCACACGTCGGCGAGCGTCCACTTCGAGCGATCGGATAAGGGCTGGGGCATTTCACGGATCGAGCTGACGACGGACGGCGTCGTGTCTGGCATCGACGAGGCAACGTTTAGCCGGATCGGCGAGGACGCCAAGAAGAAT
>VBHQ01000066.1 GCA_005880395.1 Chloroflexota bacterium | reverse complement strand
CTCGATCCCAACGGCGGCACCGTCGTCGCGGGAATCCTGTATCCGGCGAGCGGCCCGCCCTGCGGCACCGGCGGAAAGTACGACAGTTGCCCGGTGACGGACGGGCTGGCCAAGCAACTCGACGCCAATCCGCTCAAGCAGGCTGAGCCGTTGTGCCGATGCCAGAACAGTTATCAATCGCGGACGATTACGACCGAGGCCCTGCCACCTGGCAACCCGGGGGTGATCGCCCACGTCGTTCTCGATTTCGGCGCCGGACGCACCGCCAGGATCGACGTCACCGTCCTCCAAACGCCAAACGGCTGGTTCGCCAGCGACACGAGCTGCACCGGCCAGGATCCTGGGGCGACCTCCATCCACGCCGCTTCGCCCCCGCCCTGCAGCTAATCCCCGCCGGGCCCCGCCCCCGACATAGCTGTAGAAGGTCCAGGCATGGTCCGCATCGAAGCGGGAGGGCACCGGTGGATGATCCGGATGGCTGTGGGCGAACCCGATGATCTCCAGACCACGGGCCTCCGCATCCTTCTGAACCTGGAGCTGTTCCAGCGGATCGAGGGCGTACCGGTCCCGGGGGCGATCCGTGATGGTGTTGCGCATCGGACGAAAATCGGTGACCCGGTAGACCGCGTCCTCGGCACTGCCGATCAACGCCCCGCAGGCCTCCTGCGGATACCCGGCTTCCAGGTGCTCGCGCATCCGGTCCATGACCGGAGCCGGAACCCGCAGCGTCAACCCTTGCTGCGGTAGAGGC
The DNA here is from genome assembly GCA_005880395.1 of Chloroflexota bacterium. Taxonomy (GTDB): domain Bacteria; phylum Chloroflexota; class Dormibacteria; order CF-121; family CF-121; genus CF-13. The sequence continues at coordinate 10,438 of VBHQ01000066.1, read as the reverse complement.
CGGAGCTCAGATAGCGATCGCCGCCGTCGGGGAAGACCATCACGAACACGCCTTCGGAGGTGCGGCGGGCGACCTCCCGCGCCGCGTAGATGGCGGCGCCAGACGAATTGCCGACGAGCAGTCCCTCGGTCCGCGCCAGGTCGTGGGCGAGCTCATAGGCGGCCTCGGTAGGCACGCTGATCATCTCGTCGTGGACGCTCGGGTCGTAGATGCCGGGCACGATCGAGCTCGGCATGTGTTTGAGCCCTTCCAACCCATGCAGCCCGTCCGAGGGCTCCGCGGCGATCACGCGGATGGTGCCGTTGTGCCGCTTCAGAAACCGGCCCGCCCCCATCAGCGTCCCGCTGGTCCCGATGCCGGCGATGAAATGGGTGACCTCGCCCCGCGTCTGGTCCAGGATTTCGGGACCGGTGGTATCGAAATGGGCGCGCCAGTTGAAGGCATTGTTGTACTGATCCGGCATGAAATAGGTCCCCGGCGATTCCGCCTTCATCCGGTGCGCCTCCCGGATCGCCCCGTCCGATCCCTCGAGGGCGGACGTAAAAATCGCTTCCGCGCCAAAGGCCCGCACGATCTCCCGGCGCTCCTCATTGACATTCGCCGGCATCACCAGCTTGACCTGGTACCCCTTGGCCGCGCCGATCAGCGCATAGGCGATGCCGGTATTCCCGGACGTCGAGTCCAGGATCACCTTCTCCACCGTCAGCTCGCCGGTCCGCTCCGCTTCCTCGATCATCCGCAGTGCCGGCCGGTCCTTGACCGAGCCGCCCGGATTGAACCACTCCGCCTTGGCATAGAAGGTGATGTGGGGGAACTCCTTCTCCAGGTGCCGGACCCGGATCAGCGGCGTGTTGCCGATCCGCTGCAGGATCGACTGATCCGGCAGATTTTCGACAAGCGAAAGCGCGCGATGCGGCATCGATCAGATTCTATCGAGGCGTTTTCGTCAGGCTGAGATTCGAATCAGAGGTCCTCGAGCAAGAAGACCGGATGATGCTCCGGATTGGGCATCGCGGCAAATTCCTTCGCGACAAATCCGCCGTACTTGGTCCCATATCGCTGAACGTAGGCGTCAACCAGCGGCTTCCGCTGGGAGGGTACGATCTCGGTCGCCTTCATTCGGCTCGTTCTGCCGCCGGTTTTGAGGTCGGCCTCGCCGGTGGCACGCAGATTGCGGGCCCACTGGGTGTTTCCGCGGGGCGCCACGACATACCGACGGCCCTGATAGTCAAGCAGCAGCACCGGAAAGCGATACGGCCGGCCGCTCGTCCGACCGCGAACGGTGAGGCTTGGTGTGACGCCCAGCGCCAGAAGCAGCGGTTGAAGGACCTTGAGCGTCAAGAAATCCGGCTTGCGATAGGGCGCCGCGGCCATCGCCGTCAGTCTAGCCGCCGAAAAAACCAGCCTTACGCTTGCCTCAGAATCGGTGCTATACTCGCGCCAAAATTCGGGGGTGAAGCACATGCAAGCAACGTCAGCGGGCTCCCTGGCGACCGCGGCGAAAGCGGGGTTCTGGATCCGGTTTGCGGCCATCATCATCGACTCCATCCTTCTTGGCATTGTTCAGGCTGCCATCGCTGCAATCCTCAGCCTGACGACCAACGGCCGGAGCGGCCTCAGCGTCCTGCTGGGCCTGATCTACTACGTCTACTTCTGGTCCAAGAGCAGTCTCTGGCCGGGACAGACCGTCGGCGACAAACTCCTGAACATTCGGGTGATCAAGACGGACGGCAGCGATCTGGAGCTCGGCTCGGCCGTGCTCAGGTATGTCGGCTTGTTCATCTCGATCCTCGTGATCTTCATCGGCGTGATCTGGGCGGCCTTCGACCCGAATAAGCAGGGCTGGCACGACAAGATCGCGGGGACCTACGTCGTCAAGACGACCTGAGGGCCTGCTGAAAGTCTGCGACCAGGTCATCGGGGTGTTCGAGCCCGACTGAACAGCGCATCAGTCCGTCGCTGATGCCGACAGCGGCACGCTCCTCGGCGGTGAGGCCGCGATGCGAGGTCGAGGCGGGGTGGCTCAGCGTGGTCGCCACATGGCCGAGGCTTGGCATCAGCCGGACGGTTGCGAGCTTCGCCACCATCGCGTCGAGGGCCAGCTTGCCGCCCGCGAGCTCAAAGGACAGGAGCGCGCCCGCGCCGCAGGGCAGCAGGCGGCGGGCTCGGTCGGAAAAAGGACTGGTCTCGAGCTGGGGATAGCAGACCCGCTTGACGGCGGCGTGCCCCTCGAGGTAGCGCGCGAGCGCCAGGGCATTCTGCGTATGCCGTGTCATACGCACGGCCAGGGTCCGGATGCCGCGTAACGTCAGCCAGGCATCGAACGGGCCCAGCGTCGGCCCGAAGGTGTGGGAGAACGCGCGGGCGGCCTCGATCCAGGCGGGCTTCCCGACGATCGCACCGCCGATCACATCGGCGTGCCCGCTCAGGTTTTTGGTCGCGCTGTACACGACCGCATCGGCGCCCCAACGCATTGGCTGGCAGAGCATCGGGGTGGGCACAGTGTTGTCGACGAGCAGCAGCGATCCGGCTCCATGGGCGATCGCCGCGAGGGCTTCGACGTCCGGCACCCGAATCATGGGGTTGGTGCAGATCTCGCAGAGCAGCACGCGCGTGCGATCGTTGACCGCCGCCTGGACGGCGTTCAGGTCCTGAACGTCGACGACGGTTGCCGTGATCCCGAATCGTGACAGGTCGTCGCGGACGAACGTCATCGTCGTGCCGTAGCAATCATTGGCGACGACGACGTGGTCGCCACTGCTCAGCTCGCTCATCAGCGCCACCGCGATCGCGGCCATCCCGGAGCCGACCGCGACGGCGTCCAGCCTGACGCTCAGCCCATTCGCCTCCAGGCTGGCCACGGCAGCCTCCAGCTGGCGATGGTTCTCGGTCCCCCACCGACCGTACCCCCGGTGAGCGGCCATCGCCGCATCGACCGCCGCGAGATCACGGTAGCCATGGGCAGAGCCGACCGTGATGTCCGGGGTGATGGGCGCATCTGCGTCATCCAGGCTCGGCTCGCCCGCATGCACCGCAATCGTGTCGGAATGCGGCATCGCGTCAGCCTACCGCAAGGCGCTCGAAGCGGCCGAGTTGCTGCAAGTCACCCAGCCGCTGAAACACGGCAAGCCCCCCATTCATCTCGTCGCGGTCGCCGGTGATCAGCGCCCGCTCGCACCGCACGCGCGCGGCATACGGGACCGCACCCGCCCGTTCGAGTAGACCGAGCGCCTCGGTTAATTTCGACGGGTCGCGATTGAGACGGCCAACTACCCGTAAGGCCTGGGCCTGGATGACCGGAAACTCACCCGGTCGGTACGAAAGGATCCGCTCGGCGATCTCGAGGCTGGGCGGCCGGTCAAAGTCGAGCAGGCAGCTGAGGCCTCGCTCGACGCGTTCCACCTGACGGAATGGGCCCGGCTCGAACAGCTCGACCGCTCGCGCCACCGCGGAAAGGTCGCGCCCTCCGTAGCCAAGCCAGCGACGAAAGGTCGTCCCTTCGAGAAACGCGGCGCTGATCTCGTCGAAGACGGCGGCGTAGGTATCCAGTAGCACCTCGTCCTGGCGGGCCCGAGCAATGTCGATCGCCGACATGAACCCGCGCAGCGCGTACCCGGCGGAGTGCCGACCGGTTTCGATCCATAGCTGACGAGCTCGCTCAGCGAGACTCAGCGCCTCGTCCCATCTGCCAAGCAGCGTCAAGGCATAGGCGCGCCAGCACACAAGGTGCAGGGTCCACGCCGGAACCTGGCCCGGCTGGACCTGCGCTAACCCGGTCGCCGACGCGCGATCCGCCTCATCGAGGTCGCCGAGGAGCGCGGCACTCCAGGCCACCATGCTGTACGCGTCGATGCGTTCGGGAAGGCTCAGGCGTTCGGCGAATGCCAATCGTTGCTGCGCGAATTGCTGACTGCGTCGCCAGCCTCCGGACTCCAGCTGGTGGGTGGACGAGAGGACTGATCCAGAAGGGAAAGAAGGCGTCCGCGGCAAAGTACGCCGCCAAAGTCTTCGCATCGTCAACCCTGCTGGCGACGGTCGCGGCGTCGCGGCGCAGCTCCACCATTTCCTTCTCGGATGGGCGGTCGGCAACCGATCCCTGCATCCGCATGTACTGGCCCAGCAACCCCGCCAGGATCTGGAGCTGCTGGACCGCCGGCCGTCCCTGCTCCCGGCAGAGCCGAAGGGCGGTCTGATAGGCGTCGACCACGCGTTCGCCGGACTCCGAAAGCTCACCCAGCCGCTGGTACAGGTCTGGCAGGCTGTTGCTCTCGGCCAGCTCGATGGCACTTCGAAGATGCCGAGCCGCCTCGATGGAGGCGGCCGCTGCCGTGGCCACATCGGCAGCATGGCTGAGCCATTTGACGGCCTGTTCTCTGATGCGTTTGGTCTCCTCCGCTCCCGGTCGCTGCGCGGTCGCGATCATGGCCGCCTCCCGATAGTGATAGGCGATCAGCTCAGTCAGGGTGTCGTCACCCTCGCCCGCGATCTCCTCGAGCCAGGCTGCCGCGCCGGCATGCAGGCGGCCCCGCTCCGATCGCGTCAGCGTCTGATAGGCGACTTCACGGATGAGGATGTGCCGAAAGGTGACCACCCCGGCGCCTGAGGATCGAATCAGATCCTTGTCGATCAGACGGTCAACAACGGCCTCCAGCGTGTCCAACCCGGGTTCCAGCGCTCGGATGCCGGAAAGGCGAAAGCCCCGGCCAAAGATCGACCCGAGCTGGATGGTGCGGCGCTCCTCCGGGCTGAGCAGGTCGAGCCGGGCGAGGACGGTCGCCTGGACCGTGTCGGGCAGCTGGTCTGCGCCCGGCCGTTCGACGATCGCGCGAACTAGCTCGCCGGCAAAGAATGGATTGCCTTCCGATCGCTGAACGACGCGTTGGACAAGGTCCGTCGATCGCCCCTCCAGCAGCTGGTTCACCAGGTTCGCGGTGTCCCGTTCGGATAGCGGTTCCAGCGAAATCGAGACGTAATTGCGCCGACCCCCGCCCCAGGCAGGGCGGCGGTCCAGCAACTCGGGCCGCGTCAACGCGATCATCAGCAAGGGCAGCTCGCCGCGGGGCTGCATCACATACTCGAAGAGGTCGAGCAGACTATCGCTCGACCAGTGCAGGTCCTCGAAGACCAGCACGAGCGGGGCCCTGCGTGCGGCGATCTCGAAGAACGTCCTCCAGGCTGCCAGCAGCGCGGAGCGATCGGTGACTTCCATCTCGCCGGCGCCCACCGTCGCGGCCAACAGCTCCACCTCCCGGTCCAGCGCTTCGAGGCCCGATCCCTGAAGCCAGGCGCCGATCGACTGCCGAACGGCGTGAGCTTTCGCATCATCCGGCACGCCGATCAGTCGATACAGCACGCCGCGCAGCGGCCAGTACGTCAGCCGCTGACCATAGGGGAGGCACTGGGCGATTGCGATCTCCGCCCGCGGCTCGAGCGCGGGTAGACGTTCGAGAAACTCCTCGAGCAATCGGGTCTTGCCCACGCCGGCGGGCGCAATGACACTGACGAGAAAGGGGCGCTGTTCCTCCAGGGCACGACGGGCGACCAACTCGATCTGCTGGAGATCCGCATCGCGCCCGATGAGCGGCGTCCTGGTCGCGACCGGCCGGCGGGTGGAGCGGCCGAGGAGCTCGAACGCGCGAACCGGTTGCGCCTTGCCGCGTGCCTCGACCCCGATCGCCGGGCCGAACTCGAAGGCGTCCCGCGCGCTGGCCACGGTCCGTTCACCGCAAACGATGCTCCAGGCAGCCGCGGCCGTTTGCAGCCGAGCCGCCACGTTGACGGCGTCGCCCGATAGCGGAAAGTCTCCGGCGGCGCTTTCCCGGATCGCCACCACTTCACCGGTATTGATGCCGACGCGAATCGGCAAGCGCTCATGCAGGTCAGCTTCGCCCTGAACCCGGTCCCGAAGAACGAGTGCCGCGCCGAGCGCGCGCTGCGGATCGTCATCGTGCGTCTGCGGGAAGCCGAAGACGGCCACCACGGCATCGCCGATGAACTTTTCCATGATGCCGCCGTACTCCGTCACTGTCTCTCGGGCAATGTCGTAGTAGCGACGCAGCAACATGCGCGCATCCTCGGGATCGAGGCTCTCGCCCAGCGCCGTCGAGCCGGCGACGTCGGCGAACAGAATCGTGACGACCCGACGTTCTTCAGCCACAGCCTCGCCCTAGCGCTTCAGGAACCGGATGCGCCGGCGGCGACGAAAGCGGTCGGCGCTTCCTTTTCCGACGACACTGACGCTACCGTCATTCTCCAGGACCGCCAGCCCCACCTCGCTCAGTTTGTCGAAGCCATGCTCCCGAACCGCCATCTCGACATCGTCCGGGCTCAGCCCTTCTTTCTCGAGATTCGGCTTCACCAGGTTGCCGTCCTGGACCACGACGGTGGGCGGCGGCTCGATCAGGTGATCGAACCAGGGCCAGCGGCTGCGCACCATGGCAACGCCTCGATTGAACAGGAGCAGGATCGCGATGATGATGACGCCGCCGGTGACCGAGTTGTCCGGTCCGGTGATTGCCGGCTGCAAAGCGTTCGCGACCAGCAGCACCAGGACCAGGTCGAAGGTCGTGAACTGCCCGAGCTCCCGCTTGCCGAAGAGGCGAAGACCGATGAAGAACACGATGTAGATGAGCACGGCTCGAAGAACGAGGTGCGTCCATGGAATGCCGAGGCGGAAGATCTCCCCCAGGTCGCCCATACCAGCCGAAATCTTAGAGAGTCCGGTAAAAGATTCTGGCAGGCGTCAGCGCGTGACCGGGTGGCGAAAGCCGAAGTCGAGCAGTGTCGCCGCGTCGGTGAAATGCTGGGTGCTGTCGAGGACGACCGCGAGAATGGTGCGGCCGTTTCGGGTGGCGGCGGCCGCCAGGCAATAGTTGGCGGCCCCGGTGTAGCCCGGCTTGATCCCGATCGCGCCGGGATACGTCCACAGCAACCGGTCGATATTGATCGGGTTGAAGGCCTTGTGTTGGGCCGTCGCGTAGATCGAGAAGGACTTGCTGGCCACGATCGCCCGCAGGTCCGGATAGTCATTGAGCAGGGTGGCGCCAATCACAGCCAGGTCGTACGCGGAGCTGAAGTGATCGGCATCGTCGAGACCGCTGGGATTGGTGAAATGGGTATGCCGCAAGTGAAGCAGCGCGGCCTTCTGATTCATGAAGTTGATAAAGGTGGCGCGATCGACCAGTCCCATCGCGATGGCTTCGGCGGCATCATTACCCGAGTCGAGCACCATCCCTTCGATCAGCTCGCGAAGGGTCAACTGCTCGCCGGTGCTGATGCCCATGTGGTTAGGCTCGACCTGGGTGGCCGCCTGGGGAACTTTGATCAGCGTGTCCATCGGCGCCATGTCGCTGGCGACCATGGCCGTCATCATCTTCGTCAGGGAGGCGTCCGCATAGCGGCTGGTCGCGTCCTGCTGATAAAGGATCTGTCCGGTGGTGAGGTCGATGACGATCGCCGCATGGGCTTTGATCGCCGGCGTTTCAGCGATCGGCTGCGTTCTCAGCCAGCTCGCGCTGAACACCGGCACTTTGACGGTGGGGAGCTGGGCGGGCACCGCAAGCGCGGAGGCTGACGGGGATGCCGTTGGCGAGGCGGACGTCCGAGCCGCGATGACCGCACGGGCGGTGGGCCGAGCCCTCGGCGTCGCTCGTGGGGACGCCGCTTTCGCGGTGGCGGCAATCGCATGCATGTCCCGGCTCGTCGTCAGCATGCCGTAGACTCGGCTCCCGAGCAGGAGCGCGATGATCAGGATGATCGGCCGGACGAATGGGTTCTTCCGGCGTGCGGGAACAAGGAGACGGCGCGACGAGCGGCGGCCGCGCGTCCCGAGGCTGTATCCGGACGTAGGGTAAGACGTTCGCCTCAAGAAGTTCGCTTCATCTTGCTGCACCCGGCGTGCAGTGTCAAGCTACGAGCCCCGAAGGGCGAGCTCCGTGGCCCTCCCCCCGCATGAGGGGGAGGGCACGGAATTGGCGCTTCTAGCGCCCGGTCAGCGGGATGCGATCGGGACCTTCTCCAGGATCTTGAGCGATTCCCGGTTGAAGGCCGGGATGTCGTCCGGCTTGCGCGCGGTCACCAGGTTGCCGTCGACGGCGACCTCCTGGTCGACCACTTTGGCGCCGACCTGGCGCAGGTCGTCCTGGATCGTCGGCCAGGCCGTAAGGGTGCGTCCCTTCACCACCCGGGCCGTGATCAGCAGCTGTGGCCCGTGGCAGATGGCGAACACCGGCTTGTCCGAGTCGAAGAACGACTTCGTGAACGACACGACCTTCGAGTTCAGGCGCAGGTGGTCCGGCGAGTAGCCGCCCGGGATGAACAGGGCGTCGTAATCGTCCGGCCGCACCTCGTCGATGCTCTTCTCGGCAGAGGCCGTCACCGAACCGCGGTAGCCCTTGAGCTCCTTGCCGCGCTCGAGGCCGATCACCGTCACCTGGTGTCCCGCCTGGCGGAACGCCTCCGCCGGCTTCTTGAACTCGCTGTCTTCGAACATGCTGTCGAGGAGACAGGCAATCTTCAAGCTTTACACCTCCTAGTTCAGGTTTTCTTATCGACCGACGGCCCAGCCTAACGGGCGCTGGTGGCCGCCGTCAAGCGGGGGCTCAGGCGTGCCGCCGAGCCCCACCTGGCGCCCGGGCTGCGACCCCTACGCTACGATCGTCCTGATGACCCGCACCGTGTCGACGATCGACCTGGCGCAGGCTCGTCGAATCGTCGATCGGGGTCTCGAGCTGGCGGGCGCGGACAAGGGAAAGCCGGTGGTGATCGCTGTCTCCGACCATGGGGGCGACCTGGTGGCCTTCGCCCGCATGGACGGGGCTCCGCTGCGCTCGGTGCGGATCGCGATCAACAAGGCTTACACCGCGGCTCGGGCCCTGGCCACGACCCAGGAGCTGGCCGCCCGGCTGCGCGAGGCAGGTCGCGACGTCCAGGTCTACGGCGACCCGGCCTTCACCCTCTTCCCGGGCGGCGCCCCGGTAAGGTCCGGCGCCGAGACGGTGATCGGGGCGGTGGGGATCAGCGGACGCTCGGCAGAGGACGACCAGTCCCTTGCCGACCGGATCGCGACGGCCTGAGGTGAGAGCCGGGCCGCGATCGACCGGCTCGGCCCGCAGGCGCCGGAGCGCACTCGCTGCCCGCCTGGATCTGCTCGAAAAGGTGGCGCCCGCCATCGTGCAGAGCCTGGACGGCGACCAGATCGTCAGCACGGTAGCCGAGCAGACGCTCCGGGTCATCGACTACGACCACTTCCGCCTCTACCGTTACGACCGGGACGCCGATTGCCTGCGGTTGATGAAATCGGTGGCGCGCGCCGACCCCTATAGCCGCCGCGACTGGGAGCGCGCGGGCGTGCAGATACGCCTTGGGGAGGGCATCGCCGGGCTTGCGGCTAAGGAGCGCCAGACGATCCTGGTCGCGGACGCCACCCGTGACCCGCGCGTCCTCTATCTTCCCGGCAGCGAGCGCCTGACCGAGGCCCTCCTGGCCGTGCCCATGGTCGCCGGCGATCGGCTGGTCGGGGTCCTGGCGCTGGCCCGGCGCAAGGCCGCCAGCCTCAATCCCAACGACGCCCGGCTGATGGAGGCGATCGCGGCCCAGACGGCGCTCGCCCTGGTCAACGCCGACCGCTATGCCCAGGCGGAGCAGGTGATGCGCGACGAGCGCGAGCGAGCCTCCATCCTGGCCGACCTAGAGCGCAACCGGCGGGAGTTCATGCAGATCGCGTCTCACGAGCTGCGCACGCCGCTCACGGTGATCCGCGGCTACGCCTCGCTGCTGGACGAGGGCTCGCTCGGGACCCTGCCGGAGCAGGCGAGGAAGGCGGTCCGCATGATCATCGACAAGTCGGAAGAGATGCGAGCCCAGGTGGAGCGGGTGCTCTTCCTGGCCCGGCTGGAAGAGGGACGGCCCGTCTACCAGATGCGCCCGGTCGACCTGGCTCGCCTGGTGGAGGACGCTGTCGTCCGCCTGCGTCCACTGCTCGACCTGACCCGCGGCAGCGTGAGCACGACCGGCGCCCAACCGGGCCGGCTCTGGGTGATCGGCGACTCCGACCGCCTGGCGCTGGCCATCGACAACCTGCTCCAGAACGCCACCCGCTTCACCCTCGACCCGCCCCGGATCGAGATCGAGGTCCGCTCGGCGCAGGGCCAGGCCGAGCTCCGGATCCGGGACCACGGCATCGGCATCCCGGCGGAGGCGAAAGGGCGGCTCTTCGACAAGTTCTACCGGGTGGAGGACCGCCGGCTGCGCAACGTGAGCGGGACCGGGATCGGACTCTACCTGGTGCGCCAGGTGGTACTGGACCACGGGGGCGCGATCGAGGTCGACGGCGACGCCCGTCCGGGGACGGCGGTCCGGATCCTGCTCCCCGTGGCGCCGGTGGAAAGCGAGGCGCCGGCGGCCGTGGAGGCCGCTCAGCGCTAGGTAGAGGCCGAGC
>VBHQ01000059.1 GCA_005880395.1 Chloroflexota bacterium | reverse complement strand
CGAATTCTCCCTTCAGGTTGCGCATCAGGCGCAGAATCTGCGCCTGGATCGTGACGTCGAGGGCGGTCGTCGGCTCATCCGCGATGAGCAACTCGGGATTGGTCGAGAGCGCCATGGCAATCATGACGCACTGACGCATCCCGCCCGAAAGCTCGTGCGGATACTGTTTTGCCCGGCGCTTCGGATCCGAGATTCCGACCAGGCGGAGAACTTCGATCGCGCGATCGAAGGCCCTTTTGGCGTCGACGTGCTCATGCAGCTGGACCGCTTCGGCAATCTGGACTCCGCACGTGTAGACCGGATTGAGGGCCGTCATCGGTTCCTGAAAGATCATCGAGATATCGTTGCCACGGACGGCCTGCATGTCCTCATCCGCCAGGGCGACGAGGTCGCGGTCGCGCAACCAGACGTGGCCGCCGGTGATCCGGCCGTTCTTCTCCAGGAGCCGCATGATCGAGAGGGCGGTGATGCTTTTGCCCGATCCCGACTCACCGACCAGACCAACCGTCTCTTTCGGACGAATGGTCAGGTTGACGCCGTCGACCGCCTTGACAGTACCGCCATGAACGTGAAATTGGGTGTGAAGATCCTCAACCCTGAGGAGATCGTTCACCGCTGCCGCGGATCCAGAGCGTCGCGGATCCCATCGCCGATGAGGTTGATGCAGAGCGCGGTGATCACGAGAGCAGTGGCGGGAAAGATGACGAGATAGGCCTTGTCGTCGAGCAAGTACTGCTCGAATTCCTGGAGCATGTTGCCCCAACTGGGCTCGGGCGGCGGGATGCTGTATCCAAGAAAGCCGAGCGCCGCTTCCAGCAGGATAATGCCCGAGACGCCCAACGTGGCCGAAACGATGATCGGGGCGAGCGCATTGGGCAGGATGTGTCGAACGATGATCCTTGAATTCGAGGCCCCGAGGGCTCGCGCCGCTTGGACGAATTCCTGTTCTCGAAGCACGAGGAACTGCGCCCGCATCAGCCGGCCGATCTCATACCAGCCGGTCGCCGCGATCACGATGATGACCGTGCTCAGACGAACTCCGCCGGTCGCCGCGGTGATCGCGATGACGACCAGAAGAAACGGTGCCGAGATGATGATGTCGGTAAAGCGCATCAAGGCGTTGTCCAGCCAACCGCCGTAGAAGCCCGCGAGCGCTCCCAGCGTGCCACCGATGATCAGATATCCGACCACGGCCAGCACGCCTACCTCGATGGAAACGCGGGCTCCACGCAGGAGACGGGCGAGCTCGTCGCGGCCGAGGTCATCGGTCCCGAAGAGGTGTTGAAGGCTGGCGAAGGGCGGCTTATACGGGTGTCGATAATCCTGGATGGCGTACAGGTTGCCGGTGACAATCGGGTAGACAAGAGCAGCCAGCACGATGGTGCCAAGAATGATCAGCGCGCCTGTCGCGGTGCGGTGGTGCAGGAATCGCATGACGGCCAGCCGCCAAAAACCGAGCTCGGGGGCGCCGCCAAGTTCGTCTGCCTTCGCTCCCGGCTTCGCGAGTTGCCGCTCCTGCTGGATTGTGGTCTCGATTGACAACTGGTCGGGCGTCGCTCCGGCCGCCACCAGCATCACGACCCCGAGGATAACCGGATAATCGCGGTCGACCACCGCCTGGAAGGCCAATTGGCCGGTCCCTGGCCAGCTGAAGATGCCTTCGGTGATGATGGCGCCGTTGACGATTTGTGGAATCGCAATGGCAACCAGCGTGATGATCGGGAGGATGGCGTTACGTAAGGCGTGCTTGTAGTTCACTTTTTCGATTGAAAGGCCCTTGGCTCGCGCCGTTCGAATGTAGTCCTGATGGAGCACCTCCAGCATGCTGGCCCGCATGAACCGGCTGAAGATCGCGATCTGCAGGATGGCGAGCGAGGTCACCGGGAGCACCATGTGGTAGAGAAGGTCGATCGGATCATCGACGCCACCCGTGTGCATGCCAAAGAGCGGGAACCCCCAATGCAGGGGCGACTGTTTCAACAACACGCCGAAGATGAGCAGAAGGTAAAGGCCCAGGACGAAACTCGGAATCGAGACGCCAACATACGACACAACCGAGGTCGTCATGTCCAGCTTGGAATACTGGCGGGTCGCGGCGAAGATCCCGAGGGGGATGCCGATGGCGAGCGCCACGAGCAGGGCTGCGCCGAGCAACAGGATGGAGTTCGGCAGCCGCTGCATGAGGAGCGTCGTGACCCGCTCATTGTTGACGTAGGAGTCGCCCAAGTCACCGTGAACCAGGGCGCCGAGATACAGAACGTACTGCTGGGGGATGGAGTATGAGTTCCCCTGCTCATCGACGAGGCCCAGCCGGTGGAGCCGCAGGGTGATCGTCGCCTGATGAATGCGGGGGTTCTCGCCTACGCTGATCGGGGCACCGGGCGTCACCCGCGTCAGGGTGAAGAACATGGCGGACATAAGAAATAGGAGGAAGATTCCGATGGCGACCCGCCGGATCAGATAGAAGGTCACCTGTTCATCCTATGACGCTTTTATTCCGCCTCGGTCAGGGGTTGCCGCTCATTGGCCGGTAGCGCTCCCGCAAGAAGCATAGCGAACGCGCCGATCGGTGCCGCTAGTGGGATCACCCGGGAAGGCGTCGACCTCCCCGGATGATCGCCCCGTCGCCCTAACTACTTACCACTCTTCGAGAACCATCCGGCGCGGGCGCTGACGTTGTATTCCGAGTCGAGGTAAATCGTGTTGTCGCCGTTCCCGGCCACCACGCCGCCGACGTTGCTCGACCAGCCCATCGAGGACACATCAGCCCAGAGCATGTAAGTCTGAACGTCGCCGCTGATGATCTTCTCGATCTTGTCGAAGATTGGCTTGCGCGCGGCCTTGGTTTCGGCATCGGTAGCCTTGACGGTTGCCCGCTCCTGGTCGATCAGCTTGTCGAGTTCCGGGTTGGAGTAGCCGGTCCAGTTCTGGCCTTGCTTGTGCTCCGGCTGGAGCTGGGCGGAGGAGGCAGTGCTCCAGTCATCAGGATCGGCGTTCAGGCTGAAGCCGGCGATGAACACGTCGAACTGGCCCTTCATGATGGGCGGGTAGAACACCTTGAAGTCGGTCGGATCAGGCGTCAGCGACATGCCGATCTGCTTTACCTGGTCCGCGATGATCTCGGCCGCCTTGAGACGGTCGGGCTTGCCGGCGCGCACCCGGATCTTGCCGACAAACTTCTGCTGGCCACCGGGTTTGATCACCGGGGTGCAGGCTGAGCAGCCGTCGGCCAGGGTCCGGACGGCGATGCCATCCGAGCCGATCGTCCAGCCGGCTTGCTGCATGTACTGCTTGGCTTTGTTCACGTCCAATGGGTACTTGACGATGGCGTTCGCGTTGTAGGCCCAGGAGGCCGGCACGATGTCACCCCAGAGGGGGGCGCCCGCGCCCTGGGTGGCGGCTTGGACAATCGAGGCCTTATCCAACACGGAGGAAAGCGCCTGCCGTGTCTCGAGCTTGTCGAAAATGTGGCCCTTGCGCTCGTTCATGCGGAAGTCGATGTAGGAGAGGTCCTGATAGGTGTGGACCACGACGTTGCTTGACTGCTTGGCCTTGCTGATGCCGCCGGCGCCGGACTCGCCCAAAGACGGGTGCCAGGCCACGTCGTTGTTGATCAGCGCGTTGGCAGCCGCGGTCGCGTCGGTGATGACCTTGGCGATCGCCTTGTCGTAGTGAGGCCGGCCGTTGAAGTAGGTCGGGTTGGCGGAAAAGTCGAACTCCTGGCCGGGGATCCATTTGTCCAGCTTGTATGGACCGCCGAACACGGTCGGGTTCTTGGAGACCGGGTCATTGCGGATCTTTGCTGGGTCGATCTTCCCATACACCTCCGCTGGCGCGATGTAACCGACCAGATTGACGGCCAGGAAAGGCGCGAACGGCTCGCTGAGCGTGAACTTGACAGTGTTCGCGTCCACCTTCTCGACCGTCTTGACCTTGCTCCAGTCGTATCCGTAGTCGGTATCAAGGTTCGGGTCGGCCTGAATCTTTTCGGTGGCAATCACATCGTCGGCCGTGATCGGGGTCCCGTCGCTCCACTTGGCGTTCTTCTTGAGCTTCACGGTCCAGACCGTGGCGTCGCTCGAGACCGAGGGCAAGCCGTCTGCCAGGTCCGGGACGACGTTCAGATTCTTGTCGACCGAATACAGGTTCGGCAGGAGAAATGACATGATCCGAAATTCTGGAAGCGTCGAGATGACGAACGGGTTCAAGCTCGTGGCATCAGAGTCGATTGCCCAGATCAATGTCCCGCCGTTTTTCGGCGTCTCTCCGCCATTCGCCGCTTGATTCGTGCCGCACGCCGCGACCAGCATCGCGATCGCGCCGAAAAGCGCGCCGACTCGCAACCATCGCGTCTTACCGATAGCTAGATCCATGTATCTTTGTGACCTCCCATCCGACCCAAAATGATTCGCCCGACAAGCGAGATTCCCGTGAATCGCCGTAATCATGCACTAACGCCGATCCAAACAGCAAGAAATTCGTCAAATTATTAACGTCTATTAGAGGCAGCGCCGCGAACTATTGGGTTCTTGTTAGGAGACCACGAGCGCCGTTACCAACCCGATGGGCTTGCCGTCTGCGCGTACTCCTGGGCCTCGGCGTGCCGGCTTATCGCCGTCCGATAGAGCCCAACGTACTTGTTCGCCGAGTTGGTCCAGCTGACATCGCTCGCCATGGCGTTGGCCTGAAGCCGCCGCCACTGCTGAGGCTGCCGGTAGGTTTCCAGCGCGCGCACTACCTGCGCGTAGAGGTCCCAGTGGTCGTAGGCCTCGAAGACGAATCCATTGCCGGTCTGCCGGACCGGGTCCCAATCCTGGATCGTATCGGCGAGTCCGCCGGTCGCGCGGACGATTGGGATCGTTCCGTACCGAATACTGATCAGTTGACCCAGGCCACAGGGTTCGAAGCGCGAAGGCATGAGGAACATGTCGGAACCGGCGTAGATGTGCTGCGCCAGCACCGGCTTGAAGCCGATCGTGGCTGAAACCTTCAGCGGGTTGTCGCGTGCGTTGGCCCGGAACATCTCCTCGTAGCGCGAGTCGCCGGCACCGAGGACGACGAGTTGCAGATTCAGGCGCATCAGCCCCCACATGATGTTGGCGATCAGGTCCAGGCCCTTCTGGTCATAGAGCCGGGAGATCAGCCCGATGACCGGAATCGATGGGTTTTGGGGGAGGCCGACCTCTTGCTGCAGAGCCCGCTTGTTCTCCGCCTTTTTCTCAACGGTCGCGATGTCATAGCGGGTTGCGATCGAGGCGTCGCGCTCGGGATTGAAGACTTCGTAATCGATGCCGTTGATGATGCCGTGCAGCTTGCTCTTGAAGACCCGGAGCAACGGGTCCATCTTCTCGCCGTACTCTGGCGTCAGGATCTCTTCGGCGTAGCGATTGCTGACGGTGTTCACCGCGTCGGCAAACCAGACGCCCCGGCCGAGCAAATTCACGATGTCGTCCAGCCCGCCGATCCCCGACTTGATCAGACCCCAGGGCTCCAGTTCGGCGAGGTGCAGCGTGCCATAGCCGTACACGCCCTGGAAGGCCAGGTTGTGGATCGTGAGCACGGTGGCGATAGCCGCATAAAAGGGATCGCTGTAGAGCTTCGCCAGCAGGTTGGGAATCACGGCCGTGTGCCAGTCGTTGACATGAATGACGTCTGGCTGGAAGCCAAGCGGCCGCAGCATCTCGAGCGCGGCGCGGCTGAAATAGATGAAGCGGGCATCGTCATCCCAGAAGCCGTACATGCCCTCCCGCCCGAAGAATTGGGCATTGTCGATGAAGTAAATCGGGACGTCCTCGCCGATCCGTCCCTCCAGCACGGTGGCGTTGACCGGCTGGTGCGCGAGTGCCACGGGAAGGTCGCGCAGCACCGGACGAAGCCCGTATTTCTCCACGTCGATGCTGCCGTAGCGGGGCATCACGACTCTCACGTCGTGTCCCAGCGCACGCAGCGCCTTGGGCAAGGCGCCCGCGACGTCGGCGAGGCCGCCGACCTTCGCGAACGGCGCGACTTCAGCCGAGACCAGCAGGATCTTCAGCGGCGTTTGCGGTCCCCCACCCGCGATTTCGCCGGGGACCCTGACGGCGATCGCGCCGGTGGGCGGCAACTGCTCGACCGCCTTGCCGTTCTCATACGCGATGGCCACCATCTCGATGGTGTCGCCGGGATCGTGGCCGAGCGCATCGAAGGGAACGGCAAAGGCGAGCGCCTGCTGGGCTTCGGCTCGGCTTGACCAGCGCGTCGAGTTGGCTTCGGCGTCCGTCAGCGTCAGCTCGAATCCACGGTTCATGCGGGTCGCGTGCAAGCGCAGGGACGGGCCGTTGTGCCCGTTGAAGCGCAACTCGAGCTCGACCGGTCTCGGGGCATGCCCCTCGCCGAGCAGGTCGAAGCGCAAATAGAGGTTGCGATCGTCATGCCCGAACCAGATCCGGCGGAGCGCGCCGCGCGGCGGGTGCATGGCGCCGAAGAGGGCGGTGACGTCGACGTAGCCGCCGGCTTGCCATTCGCCGTCATCGAGGACGCCATTCAGCTTCGGCGTGATCTTGCGCTCTGGCCGCTTCGCAGCGGTATCTTGGGTATCCTTGACGATCGGCTGGTAGAGCCCTGGCGGCGGCGCCTGATCCAACGACATATAGATGTTGCGCAGGTGCAGGCGGAAGAGGCTGTCCCAGATCTGGTCCATCCCCGAGTCATGCGACCGGCCGAACCACCAAAACCAATCGCTGCCCTCGGCGATCAGCGCCTCCCGTCGGGCCAGCTCGAGCTTGGCCCCCGCCTTTCCACCTCGCTCCTGCTCACTCAAGAAGTCGCGCGCCTCCGCCAGGCGTTCCCAGGCCATGTTGTGCTCCTCGTCGCCGACCCAGGTGTCGAAGCTGGCATTGATCCAGGATCCGGGCTCGATCCGGGACAGCGAGCGCGTCGCTGGAAACTCGCCCAGGAATTCTGAAATGGTGACCGTCTTCAGCTCGGCCTCGTGGCTGAGCCGTCCATAGAGCGCTCGTAGGAATGGGTTCCCGTTTGCTTCATAGAAGTCCCAGCAGTTTTCGCCGTCCAGGGCGATGACGGCGAGTAACGGCGCGTCGCCCTGGCCCTGCCGAATGCCATCAAGCCGGTCGATCAGATCCTTGGCGGCCTCGTCCGGGCCCGCGTTCTGGTATTCGAATCCGATCGCGTTGGAGAGTCGGGCGTCACGAAAGAGCAGGTCGACCGCCCCGTCGCGTGAGTCGAACCGGTACGGCGAATACAGCAGCTCGGGCTGCATCATCCGGCCCTCGCCATCACGGCTGAGCGTGGTTCCGAGCGACTTCTCCAGGACGCCTTCGTCGCCGATCATCCAGGCGATTCCCTGCTGGGCCGCCAGCCGGGCGACCTCGTCGGCGATGGCCGCCTCCGGCGGCCAGATGCCCCGCGGAGCCGTCGAGAACGCGCGCCGGTGCGCCTCGATCCCCAGGCGCAGTTGCTCGCGGGCGTCCTCGGGATGGCGGAAGGGAAGCCGTGGCAGCACCAGGTCCTGTCGCGCCGCGAAAGATCGGTGTCTTGTCAGCCTCCTCGAAGTCCCGGCCTTTTGCGATCGGCGCCCCAATCTCGGGGTTGCGCTCGACGACTTCGGGCCCGATCCACGACAGGTTGAACCAGACTTGCAGGTCACGGAGTTCTGCTTCGGAGAACAGCCGGGCGAGCTCATTGGCGCCCCCTGGCCCGAACTGCTCTCGCTTTCGCACCAGCTCGAGATAGCGGGGGTACTGGCGCACGCGACGGATCTGGCTCGACTCCGTCATCCAACGAGCGACAAAAGCACGTTCCTCAGCGCTGAGCTCGCTGACCGGGCGCCGGCAGAGGTCGAGATAGACATCGGTCACACCCCCGCCCACGTAGTCGTTGATCTGGTCGACGAGCGCCGGAACCAGGTTGAAGGTCTGCTTGATCGCCGGGTACTCGTCGAGCAAGGCCGGCATCTTGTAGTAGTCCTTTGCGCACCGAAGCCGCACCCAGGGGAGGAGAAACACGTTCTCCAGGTCGTCCTTGTAGTACGGCTGGTGCATGTGCCAGACAAAGGCCACATGCAGCGGTCGCGTCACGGGGATGAAGTCTAGCTAACCGACCGCTTTTTTCAGCGGTCGGCGACAACCGTCGAGTACACATAGCGAAGCCGCGGCGAGTACTCGACACTGACTCGATCACCCGGACTGAGAGGCTCGAAAATCTGGCGGCTGACCCGAAACGATTCTGCCCAGAGCCGCTTTGCCATCGCCTGGTCGCCGGCCTGGATGGCGATCCGGTAGCTCCGTCCGAACACCGCGTTGTCGCGGCGCATCCCGACGACGATGCCGACCATCGACGAGCGCCGTGCCGTGATGTCCAGCAGCGCCCGGACCAGCACGGAAAGTCCAAGTGGAATCAGGATGGTCGAAAGCGACAGCGTGACGATCATCATGGTCGTCCAGAAGGAGCTCACCGGTCGAAACATCGAATCGACCAGGCGCGGCCCGACGGCCAGTCCGGCGACGCCACCGAGCGTGACCGACGCGAAGCCGCCGAGCGCGGCGACCCGCGGTGGTTCCCCGCGGCTGATCGACCACAGATGCCATTTGACCCGCGGCCGCATCGGGCGCCCATCTGGGCCAACGGCGATCATCAGGTGGCCCCAGGGCAGCACGCCATGCGCCAGGCGGAGGAGCAAGAGCGACCCCAACGCCACGGCGACCAGTGACAGTTCGATGACAGCCGGCAACTGACGCACGGGCAAGGCAGGCACCCCTGATGTATAACCGGCGGCTTCGGCCGACCTTGCAGCCGCCGTATTCAGATCGTATTGGGGATTCGCTCGCGTCGGAAGCGGGCTATGAGCCCCGGGGGCCAGAGCGGGAGCTCACGTACTCGCGCACCTTGTCGCGCAGCCGGGGCAGCGGATCGGTCTTGAGAAAGTACTCATCGCAGCCGGCGCTCCTGGCCTGCTCGGCGGTCGCCATCCCGGCGGTGTAGACGATCACCTTGATGTCGGGGGAATGCTTGCTGTGACGGATCTTGCGGCACAGCTCGAGACCGTCGATGCCCGGCATCTGGATGTCCGCCACCACGACACTGGGCTGGACCTCGAGACACAGTTTCCAGGCTTCGTCGCCATCCTTCGCCTCGAGCACTTCGTGACCATCCAGCTCGAGCAACGTTCGGAGCATGATGCGGACGTCGCGATCATCGTCGGCGACGAGCACCGGCGGGACGTCATCGGCGGGGACGCTACGCGGTAGCCGGGCGCGGCCATTGCGGGCGCTTTCGTCTATGGGCACCCGTGCCTAGGCGTACTCATCCATGGCGCGGAGGAAATTCACGTAGACCCGTTGCTGCTCGCGGAGGATGCCAAGACCTCCGAGTTCCCACCACTCGTCGGGCGTGAAGTAGGCGGAGACCTCGGCTTGACTCCCGGCTTTGGAGAACCACTGGATCAGGTGCAGGTTGTCCGACTGCAGCAGCCACAGCGCGATGTCCATCAGGTGGGGATGCTTGGTCAGCTTCGCCTTGTTGTAGATGTGGTGCATCAGCCTGAAGATTCCCTGCTGCGCCTCGTTGCCGAGGAAGAAATCCATCCCGCCGTCGCCGGCCCAGGTGCAGCCGTACTCCGGCAACGGCATCTCGTGGGCCTTGGGAAACGCGGCAATCGCCTCTGAAGGCGTGAGATAGCGCATCTTCTGCTTGACGAAGTCGTCATGCAGCGCATGCATGAAGGGAAAGATCCCCGAGTCGGCACGGTGGTGCTCACCGAAGGTCTCGAAATCCCAGGCGAGAAAGACGAACTCCCCCATCGCCTGCCGCACCCAGCTGGCGTAGGTGTCGGCCATCAGCGGCCACCCGTTCCAGTCACGGTTGCTGAAGCGATAGCCGACGTCGTCGCTCAGCTCGAAGTGCCGAGTGAACAGCCGCATCTCTTCATTGGGATAGCGATAGACGTGGGTCGGCTCCCGCCATCCCATCACCCAGGGCCGCCCGTCCATGACCGCGCCCTTGAAGCCGCTGCGCTGCAGCTGGAAGTAGACGTCGTTGGACATGAACATCTCGGTCGTGTCCGTGATCGCGATCGGCTTCTGGAACGTCTCCTCGAGTTTCGCCTTGCCCCAGGCCATCCGTTCGGCGAACGCCGCGATGTCCAGATAGAAGATGAAGGAGTGATACGGTTCGAC
Source organism: Chloroflexota bacterium (assembly GCA_005880395.1). Taxonomy (GTDB): domain Bacteria; phylum Chloroflexota; class Dormibacteria; order CF-121; family CF-121; genus CF-13. Next base: position 22,706 of record VBHQ01000059.1, on the reverse strand, counting down.
GGCGACCAGCTCGACGTTGGGATGGGCGACGAGCTTCTGGTATCCGGTCAGCACGTCGGGCCCAAACCGCCGCATCTGCTCCAGCAAGGAAACCGAGAAGCCGAGCGAGATCTTCATCCCTTTTTCGACCAGCGAGGAGAACAATTCGGTCGCCGGGCGATAGCAATACTTCGCCACCTTGTCGAAATAGCGGCGATCCATCGCCTCGTCGAAGATCAGCGCGTCCATCTTTTCCGGGGCGGTGCCGCGCTGGATCAATTGGGCCGGCAATCGGATGCGCCTCGGCTGGTGCGCGACCATGTAGATGACGAGCGCGTTAGGCATCGCCCTATCCTCTCAAAGGCCGGCGCTCGCCGGCGGGCTCGACGATGCGGAATCGGGCAGCCTGAGCCCTTGCTTGAGAGCGACGAACTCGAGGCGCTGCAGCAGAATATCGATCACGCGCTGCCAGGTGTAATCACGCGCCGTCCGCTGCGCGGCAATCCGCAGGTTCCGGGCGTTCTCGGGGTGCTCCGCCAGGTGCGCCACGTAGGCAACGATCTCCGCCGCCTCCTCGGTTTCGATCACGATGGCGTTCTTGAACGGCTCGGCATACTCCTCGCCGGTGGCACCGACAAAGGCGACACCGCCCGACGCCATCGCTTCCAGCCCGACCAGCCCGAACGGCTCGTGGCCGCTGTTGGCCAGGGTCGCGGTGGCCGAGGCATAGAGAACCGGGAGCAGGTCGTCCGGCAGAAAGGCGGTGAGGTTCCAGATGTCGGCATCGGCATTGTCCTTGAGGGTTCTCACCAGGGAAGGCACATCATCCATCCGGTTCGCGAGCGGGACCACCTTGAGCCCAAGCTGGGCGGCCAGTCGTAGGACTTCGCCGCCGAACGGTTCGAGGCCGCCTCGCATCAGGAGCCGGGTGCCGACCCCGCGCGCTTTCAGCTGCGCGACGGCCGTGATCGCCTGGTGCCAGCGCTTGTCGGGACTGAACCGGCCGATCTTGAACAGCAGCGCGGGGACGTTGACGGCGGAGCGGACCGCCCGGACCTGCGCCTGGCTGACGCGCGCCATCATCGAGCTGGGGATACCGTTTGGGACGACGATCGGGTTGACTCCCCAGCGCCACATGATGTGCTTCATGTACCGCGAGACGGTCATCAGCGTCGTGGTGAAGCCGAGCTGGCCCCAGTTGATCCGATGAAAGGCAAAGTGGTTGTTGGCGTTCCAGAGCAGGAGGCAGCGGTCGCGCAGCCCGGCGAAGTAGAGCGCGTCCGAGATCAGCGTCATGACATGCGCGATATGCCACTCTTCACCGAGGATCACCACGGTCTGGCCCCGCTCGATCGCCGGCCGGATGTATTTCGCCAGGAGGGTGTCGGGAAGGCTTTGATTGATGTCGGCTACCTTGTCGTTCTCGCCGTCGTAGACACCCACGGGGTGATATCGGCTGATCCACTGGCTCCAGCGATGCAGCCAGAGCCGGCCATCGAGCGCACTTTCGTCCGCCGGGAGGGTCGGATCACCGACAAAGAACAGGTGGGTGTTGAAGCCGCGCTCCGCCAGCGCCCGCGACAGTTCCTTGACGCGAACGCCGAGCCCGCCGGCTTGCGAGTAGATATCCGGGCCTTCGAAGGACAGCAGAATGAAGGTTGTCTGGTCCGGTTCGAGCATCAGGCCACCGCCGCTCCCAGCAGCTGCAGCGCATACCGATGAATCGCCGGGGTCACCGAGGCCAGCAGCGTGGTCCGCGAATCGAGCCGCACCGACACCTCCTCGATCGGGCGTCCGTCGAAGTCGGATGCCACCCCGCCGGCTTCCCAGAGGATGCGCAACGGCGCCGCCAGGTCGAACGCGCGGACCGGTGCCGGCGTTACCTGAAGCGCGATCCCGCCCGCTGCGGTGTGACACAGATTGAGCGCCGCCGAGCCAAGCTGCCGGATCTTCTCGGCGCGCTTTAAGATCGCCGAGGCCCGGTCGCGGGGTTCGACCCCGGTTGGAGCGTCGAGCTGCGCCAGCGGGATCGAGCCGCCGTCGAAGCTGGCCGGCTCGGGGTGAAGCCGCCGGCCGTTGCGGAAGGCTCCTCCGCCTCGGGCCGCGCAGAACTCATCGCCCGTCACCAGATTCTGCACATAGCCGAATGTGACATCGCGGAATTGGTCACCCTCAGTGGCCGCCAGCACGACGGCATAGTATGGCAGCCCCGACTTCGCGTTGTAGCTGCCGTCGACCGGATCCGCCAGCACCAGGGGGCGGCCGCCGAAATCTCGCTCCCCGAGCTCTTCCGAGATCAACGTGAAGCGTAGTCCCCTGCGATAGGCTTCCTCGAGGTGGCGGACCACGATGTCTTCGGCGATTTGATCGAGATAAATGGTCTGATCGCCGCCGGCGCCGGCGCCAACCACCTCCCTTCCGGCGGGGGACCCGGCGAGGGGCGTCACGCTGGCGCGGACCTCCGAGGCGATGGTGCGGAACAGCGGAAGCCAGTCCTGTGAGCTCAAGCGGTGACACGGCCGCGGGGCCGTTGCCGGGCTATGGTACGCCAACCTCGCCGCCGGCGGTCTGGCGGGTCAGCGTGCCTCGGCCGTGGCTGAGCCTGCTGATCCTGGCGCTGCTGGTCAGGGCCGTGATGATCGGGCTGACGCTGGCGGCCTATGGCATCGGCCCGGACCCGTTGACCGCGCTCGGGGCGGCCTGGGACCAATGGGACGCCAAGCATTATTTGTACCTGGCGGCCAACGGCTACAGCCACAGCGGCGACGCCCGCAACCTGATCGCATTCTTTCCCCTGTATCCGGCGCTGATCAGCGCCGTTGCTGCGATCGGCTTGCCGCTCCGGCTGGCCGCGCTCCTGATCAGCAACCTCGCCGGAATCGCCGCGGCGATCCTTCTCTATGAGGTTGCGCGACTCGACCGCCCCGGCAACAGCGCCTTCCGGGCAGCCGCCTTCTTCACGCTCTTTCCGACGGCCTACTTCCTGATGGTCGGCTACACCGAAGCGCTCTTCTGCGCGATCGCTTTTGGCTCGGTGCTGGCGGCGCGGCGGCAGCGCTGGGTTGCCTCGGGAATGCTGGGCGGGCTGGCGGCCGCCACGAGGCTGACCGGGATGGCGCTGCTGCCGTTCCTTGTTGTCGAGCTGTGGATGGCGCGCCGCACCGTGATTCGAGCGTGGCACGCCGTCATGCCCTCACTGCTGATCGTGCTGGGCTTTGGCGTCTACGCGCGTGCCCTGGGAGAAAGTCACCGTCGGCGGCGGCGAGATTGCCGGCGGGATCGCGGCCTATGCCACCGCCGTGCTGAGCTGGCTACGCCTGCGCCCCGCGGATGCGGTCTACGCGACCGTCCTCACGGTGATGGTGACCTTCCTTCCCTTCTGGCTGAGCATTCCCCGCTATCTCCTCGGCATGTACCCGCTCTTCCTGCTGGTTGGGCGGATTACGAGCCGCTGGCTATACCTGTCGATGATCGTCAGCTCCCTGGTCGGCCTGGTGATCTTTGGCCTGGCCTTCGGCCGAGGCTATTGGGCGTTCTAGCGGACCAGCCGTGTCAGCACCATGCTGATCACAACGTAGATCACGTAGCCCAGCACGATCTGCCCCAAGCCGACGTCGAAGTGGACGTTCATGATCCCTTGCAGGACGGCGAATGCCAGCGCAAAGAGGAGGGCGTTCAAGACCAGGACGAAGAGCCCGAGCGTCAGGATCGTGACCGGCAGCGTCAGCATGATCAGCACCGGCCGGATGATGGTGTTGACCAGCGCGAGGATGATCGCCATCACCACCGCCGCGCCGAGCAACCCGGTGTGGACGTGCCAGACGACGTAAAAGACGATCAACAGCGCAACCACGTGGATCAGAAAGCGCGTCAGCACGTGCGCATTCTAGGGATCAATCAGGGACCTGGTAGATCTGATAGTTCGCACTCTGGAGCACCAACCGGAACGTCGCGCTGAAGTAGTCGACATTGGGATGGAGCGTCGCCCGCTCGCTGGGACCGACCACGAGATAGCGCACGTGATAGTGGGACAGCAGGGCCAGCGCCGCCGGCCCGCCATTGTAAATTCGCGCCAGGTCCGCTTCCCGTTGGGCGTAATTGATCCCGCTGCTCCACAGCCACCCCGGATAGCTGATCAACACCGATCGGCCGGCCAGGTCGGCAATCGGGTTGGTCGGTTCCTCGCCGGTGACGAACACCGCCCTGGGCGGCGTCGCTTGCCGGACCTCTGCTGCCAGGCGCACCTCTTCGGCGGAAAACCAGACAAAGCTTGGCCCCTGCGGCGGCAGCACCTGCAACAGCGAGAGCGCTCCGGAGGCGATCAGGGTCACCCAGGCGGCGCCGGCGAGGATCCCTCCCGCGGCAGCCATGCGCCAGATTCGAAGCATCAGCGCGCCGACGGCAACCGCGCTTGCCATGTACCAGAAGACGAGCAGTTTGCTGTTATCCCAGTCCCACGGCTGGAACTTCACCAGGTTGGCGACCAGGAACACCAGGCTGAACGGGGCGATCAGCGCCCGGGCCCGGCGGTTCAGCGCCAGCGGACTCAGCAGCGCCAGCAGGAGCAGTGGCCAGAACAGGCCCGTGTTCTTGATCCAGAACCAGGCGGGTAAGTCGGATCCTGACATCCATCCGATCAACCACCGGGGATACTGGTGCTCCGGCGGCAGGCCGGGGTCGCCGGGCACCGCCATCAGCAACCGGGGAACGGCGAGCACCAGCATGGCCGCGAAGAACCCGATCCACGCCGGTCGTGGATAGCAGACCGCCCAGCAGGCGGTGACCAGGCCGACCACGACGAGGCTGTGCACATGGAAGAGCGGCAGAACGCCGGCCAGGCCGCCGGCAACCAGGAAGGCCGCCGCCTCGCTGCTGATCAGCGGCCGGCGCCAGCCCAGCTTCAGCGCCGAGAGCGTCGCGGGCCAGTCGAAGAACGGCGTCCGCAGGAGCGGCGGCGTGAGCAGCAGCAGGATCGCGATCACGATCGCGGCGCCGAACACGAACGACCGCTGCGGCAGATAGTAGGAAAGGATCGGGTTGTACCACTGGATGTTGACCGGCGGATCGAAGCGGTCGTAAGCCCGCGGAATATGCAGCAGCGCGTTCACCAGTCCCAGGTGGGCGGCATCGCCGAAGAAGAACCAGAACCCGAGGCCTCCACCCAGGAGGGTGAGCGTCACGGCGATCACGCCGGCACCGATCCCGTCCGTCAGCCGCCGGGCCCAAAGGATGAGTCCGGTGAGGGCAAGCGTGGTCATCGCCCAGCCTGGCCAGATCAGCGCCGCGGGAATGCTCCAGCCACCGCCGATGAGCAGCGAGCTGGCGAAGTCGGGGGCGAACGGATAGCGCAAGGGCGTTCCCGAGAACAGCGGGTTCTGCGGCGGCAGGTTGTTGCCGTAGGTGAAGGCGGTGGCATAGCTGGCATGCAGCGCCCAGTCAGACCAGGTGTTGTTGTATTGGGCCAGCCAGGCATCGGGCGTGACCTCGACGGCGCGGCCGAACAGGTACGCCATCGCCGCAGCGACCAGGACGACGACGGCTGGCAGCGCGAGGTCACCAGGGGCAAACTCCTGGCGCATGTACAGCAGCTCGCGGTGGATCCGCGCACGGTGCCGGACCAGCAGCAGGACGCCGCAGCCGAGCGCGGCGAGAGCCACGAGCAGCACCAAACCGGCGGTCGCGCCGGTCGCCAGCGCCAGCAGGTAGCCCGCGACCGTCAGCGCCATCACCGAGACGACCATCCCGATGACCAGCCGCTCGCCGAGCGTCAGCCAGGGTGGCCCTCCAGACGCGAGTCCCAACCCGAGGGCAAGCCCGCCGGCGACGAGCGCTAACCCGGATTGGTCCAGTAGCAGAGACACCAGTTCGGCCAGGGCTTGACGAACGCGAACCAGATGTGGCCGTTGAGCGCATCAGCGGTCAGGGGCAGGCCGGTCCAGAGCGGATAGAAATAGAAGAAGAAGGCGATCACCATCAGCAGGAAGGCATAGGCCGGGACAGCCCCGCTGATCCGCGCCGTAAACCCCGGCAGCAGGCCATGCAGCGACCGCAAGGAGGTCAGTCCCAGCGCCAGCGCCAGCAGCATGGCCGGCAGCCCGCCGAGCATGTGATAGAGAAAGAGGCCGCGCGGAATCCGCGACAGTGGCAGCCAGGCGGCGATGAACGCGGTCAGCAGGAAGATCGAGGTGTGCAGTCGCTGGTCGACCGTGCCCGCCAGGTCGCGCCCTTCGCGCTCGATGCCATCCATCGCGCGGCGGCTGCGGTAGTCGCGGATCAGCCAGGGCAGGCCGATGGCGATGCCGACGAGCGCAAAGGTGCCGCCCCACCAGCTCAGGGGGTTGCCCAGGTTGAAGATCTCGGCGACCAGCGCCGAGCCGGTTGACTGGTCCACCCCGAGCCCGGTGTTGGTGAAGTAGTAGACGACCGGACGGAAATCGAGCGGCCAGGTCCACCACGGACTGTAGAAGATGTGGTCCGCCTTGAGGTTGATGTGATACAGCCACGTCTGCCGGTGCCATTCGGCGATGTCAGTCCAGGCCGCGCCCAGATTGAAATGGAAGGGCGCGAACGCAAGCGGCGGTTGCGGCAGATTCGTGATCGAGTGCTCGATCATCAGGTAGCGCATGAAGGTGAAGCCGTAAAACACGATGGGCAGCATGGCCAGGCTCAGGAGCGCCGTGCCGGCCGTGGCCCGGTCATAGCGCGTCCAGCCCGCGATCAGCCGGAAGGCCAGGATGACAATGATCGTGCCGTAGGCGGCAATCGCGGTCCACTTGGCGCCGATCGCCAGCCCGAGCAGGATGCCGGTCAGGACGATGGTCCACCGTTGCCGCGCCGGCGTGTCGCCGTTGAGGTGAAGATGGAAGATCAGATAGGTCAGCACGACAAGCGTGATCGGGATGATGTCGATCACCGCCGTCCGCGACTCGACGAACAGCAAGCCGTCGAACGCCGTCAGAATGGCCGCGGCGATCGCAAAGAAGCGCACGGCGAGGAGCTGGCGGGCAAGCAGATACATCAGCGGCACGATGGCGGTGCCGAAGAGGGCGACCATGACGCGCCAGCCGAAGGAGTTGAAGCCGAAGAGCACCTCGCCGACGGCGATGATCAGCTTGGCCAGCGGCGGCTCGGGATCGAAGTAGTCGCGTCCCAGGATGTCGTCGTGGGCGTCGTTGGCGAAGTACAGCTCATCGAAGACGAATGGCGAGGCCGGCGCGATCTCATTCGGCTTACCCAGCCCCGGAATCTTCGGATCCTGGTAGTCGTGCCCGATGCCCCAGGCGCTGATCGGTGCGGTGCTGGTGGGGTGGCTGAAGACGTCGAGGAAGATCGGGCTGGCAAACCGAAGGATGCCGGCGATCAGGGTCAGCGCCAGTAGCCAGTAGACGTCCTGCCGGTCGATGCGCCACCAGGATCGCCCGCTTTTCGGCGCCGCCTCCCTGGCGTGGATCACGGGCTGGATCACGTCGGCGATAAGAAGAGGTCCGTCAGGCCGCTCATCAACTTCCCGAGCCGCGAAGCCGGCCTTTCATCTCGCTGACGAACTCATCGATGTCAAGGATCGGCACGACGATGTCGGCGCCCGCGACCAACCGCGGACCGAGGCGGCGCTCGGCCTGCACGAGCAGGTTGTCCTGGCGCCGATCGAGGCGGATATACGCCGCCGGCTGCCGCCCAAGGCGGCGGACGAAGCGGTTGACGAATCGCCGGCGCTCCGCCGGCTGAAAGGCGACTTCAAGCGGCTGCCGCCGGACTCGCGAGAGGGCCGCGTAGGGAAGGTCCATCCTGCGCGTGACGTATCGGATCCGCAGGCCGGCGTCGTTGACCTCGACGTACGACAGCAGCCTCATCAGCCAGAACGCGAGCAGGATGCCGCCATCCAGGATGAGCACGGGAACAAAGGACAGGATGCTTTGATGCGCGATCAACTTGCCCGCGATCAGGACCACCAGGATGATGAAAAAACTCCCATAGAACCAGACGCCGTCGCTCCACCGCTGAATCGAGTAGCGGATGGGGAAGCGACGGGTCGCGGCCCGGGTCATCGCGACATGCGAACGGTTCCGGTGCGCGCCATCACATGCTCGGCGCCTTCGAAAAAGGTGTCCAATCCGGGCTGTTCCTGGAGCCATTGCCAGTAGGCGCGCGCCATCGCCTCCAGTCCCACCTGCGCCTCCCAGCCGGCCGCTTTCAGCCGGCTGACGTCGGGGACGGCGTGCCGCGCATCGCCGACCCGGAAGAGGCCCGGGGTCTCGGGAACCAGCTCGCGGTCTGCCACCCGCACCAACGTGCGCGCCAGGTCCATCACCGTGTGCGCCCGACCACTGGCGACGTTGTAGGTCCCCACCGGCAGGTCCCCAAGGGCGGACAGGTTGGCCCGGGCGACGTCCTCGACATCGATGAAATCGCGCAGCTGCTTCCCATCCTCGAGCAGCACCGGCGGCTGATCGTGCGCGGCGCGTAAGGCGAAGATCCGCAGCGCGCCATAGTACGCGTTCTGAAAGGGCTGCGGGCGGCCCTGCACCGCGCCATAGCGAAGAATGACCCACTCCATTCGCTGGCGTTCGGCGACCAGCTTGAGGAGATCCTCCTGGGCAAGCTTGCTGAGTCCGTAGGCACTGGTCGGTCGCGTCACCGATTCGTCCGTCACCATCGGGCTGACCGCCCCGCCGCACAGCGGGCAGGGCGGCTCCCAGGTTCCCCGCTCGAGCGCCTCCACCGAGCGGGGATGCGGGTAGACGTCGCCATCCTTGCCGCATCGGTACTTTCCCTCGCCGTAAACCGCCGTCGATGAGCCGAGCACCACCCGACGAACGGAGGTCTTGCCATCGAGAAGGAGCTCGAAGAGAATGCCGGTTCCGACTGCATTGACGTGAAAGAGCTTGCTGAAGGAGGGCAGGTAATCATGATGGTCGGCAAGGTGGAGGACGACCTCGTTGTCTTTGAGCGCCTTGACCCAATCCTCGCGCTTGCGAACGTCGCCTTCGACCAGGTCGATGCCGGCGGGCAAGGCGGGCGGGCCGTCATGCGCCGGCGGACCCAGGTTGTCGAGGACGGTGACCTGGTGCCCCTGTTTGAGCAATAACTGCGCGCTTCGCTGACCGATGAAGCCGGCTCCACCGGTGATCAGCACCTTCACTCGTGCCGACTATACCCCACGTTCGAAGGGCCGGCGAATTGGGCCCGTGACACGGCCGTTACCGTGTCTTCACGGGTCCTTAACAGGCCCCGGCCTATCGTGGCCTCGCTTCCCCTTCCTTGAAGGCCGAGACCCCAATCTCGGCCTTTTTCTTTGCTCAGACCCTGGCTCCTTCGAGCGCCCGCTGACAGGTGCAGGTGGGCGCCGCCGGGATCATCGGGACCAGCGCGGTAAGCACGTTGCGAAGGCGCGCGATGTTCTCCCCGAGCACCCGCAGGACATCGTGCGCCTGCACCGCGCCGATGTCCGGGGACCCTTCCAGGCCGGCGTCGTAGTCGGTGACGAGCGACAGGTTGAGGTAGCACATCTCGAGCTCGCGGGCGAGGATGACCTCGGGATACTGGGTCATGCCGATGAGGTCCCAGCCCATCCGCCCGTACCAACGGCTCTCAGCCCTGGTCGAGAAGCGGGGACCCTGGACGACCACGACCGTCCCGGTCGCCTGAAACCGCAACGAGCGATCGCCGGCGCACCGTGCCGCCAGCCTTCGAAGCTCGGGACAGTAGGGGTCCGCCGCGCTCACGTGCACCACCTCAGGACCCGGATAGTAGGTGTCGGCTCGTCCCGCCGTCCGGTCGATGAACTGGTCGGCGATGACCAGGTCGCCCGGATGAAGCTGCGGCTGGAGGCTGCCGACGGCGGACGGCCCGATGATGCGCCGAACACCGAGCTCATGCATGGCCCAAACGTTGGCGCGGTAATTGACCAGGTGGGGCGGAATCGTATGTCGGGGACCGTGGCGCGGAAGAAACGCGACCCGGCGCCCCGCCACCTCGGCGATCGCGATGGCGCCGCTCGGCTCGCCGTACGGCGTATCCATCGTGATCGGCTGAGTGCTTCCCAGCCATTCGTAGAAGCCGGAGCCGCCAAAGACCCCGATGTCAGCGGATCCCGCCTCCGGAGGGTCGGGGTGGGGGCGATGCATCAGACGAGCACATGGCCCCGGGCCGATACCTGGTCGACGTAGCGCGAGAGGTCGTTGATGGTGGCATGCGCCGAGCAGACAGGACAATCCGGGTCGCGCCGGAATTCGGTGATGCGCGTCGCACCGCGCAACCCGTCGTGCTGGAAGATCCGACCGGAAAGCGGCGTTCCAACGCCGAGGACGAGCTTGATCGCCTCCTCAGCCTGCACGCTGCCGATCACTCCGGTCGCCGCGCCGATGATGCCCGCCTCCTCGCAGGTCTGCACCACCTCCGGCTCCGGCGGATCTCGAAAGAGGCAGCGCAGGCACGGCCAGCCGGGAAGGACGGTAAGCACCTGTCCGCCCCACTGCAGCACCGCCCCGTGGACCAGTGGTTTGCCCAGCAGCACCGCGGCGTCGTTCAACAGAAATTTCGTCTCAAAGGCGTCGGTCCCGTCGATGACCACGTCGTACGCGTTCATGACCTCCGCGACATTCGAGGGCTGCACATTTTCGCGGCGGGCCTCGAGCCGGATGGCGGGGTCGATCGCGCGGAGTCGCCGGACGGCCGCGTCGACTTTCAGCAGCCCGATATCGCTCTGGCTGTAAAGCACCTGCCGATTGAGGTTCGAGAGATCCACGCGCTGGTCGTCGATCAGCCCGATCCGTCCCATGCCTGCGGCTGCGAGGTAGAGCGCCGCCGGTGCTCCAAGCCCACCGACGCCGACGATCGCAATCGACGCACTCGTCAGACGCTGCTGGCCTGCCGGCCCGACCTCGTCCAGGATGCGCTGGCGATGATGGCGCATGTCGATCACGGTGCCACCCCAACGAAGGCGCCATAGTCGATCAACGCGTGGACCGTCGGTCGATCACCACAGATGGGACAGGCCCGATTGCGCTCGTAGCGGATCTCGCGGAATGTCATCGCCAGGCTGTCGTGAAGCAGGACGCGGTTGACCAGGGCGTCGCCTGCGCCGGTCACGAGTTTGATCGTCTCCGCGGCTTCGATGGTGCCGATGATGCCGGGCAGGGCCGCAAAGATGCCGACGTCCTCTGACGTTTCGATCGCCCCCGGAGGCGGCGGCTCGGGATACAGACAGCGGTAGCAGCCATGCCCCGGCTTGAACACCGTGACCTGCCCCTCGACTCGAAAGATGCTGCCGTGGACGAGCGGCTTTCCAAGCAGATAGGCGGCGTCGCTCAGCAGGTAACGCGCGCGAAAAGAGTCCGTGCCGTCCACGACGACATCGAACCGCGCCAGCAAGTCCAGTGCGTTGCGCTCGTCGACGGTCGCCTCGATCGCTTCCACGGTCAGCTCAGGGTTCAGCCGGCGGAGCGCCTGCGCCGCAACCTGCACCTTTGGCTGGTTGAGGCCGTCGATCGAATGAATCACCTGCCGCTGCAGGTTCGAGAGGCGAACGCGGTCGTGATCGGCCAGCCCGATGGTGCCCACGCCGGCAGCGGCGAGATAGAGCGCTGCGGGTGAGCCGAGCGCGCCGACGCCGACGATCAGGACCCTGGAACGGAGGAGGCGTTCCTGTCCGGCTTCGCCGATCTCCGCCAGCGAGAGATGGCGGGCGTAGCGCTGGCGCTGTCGCAGGTCGAGCGCCGCCATCAGACGCCCCGCGATTTTGCCGGCACGGGATGAAAGATGCCGTGGAAGACCGGCGGCTGCTGACGGCGCATCCGCAAGCAGTCGGCGAGCGTGTGGGCGGCGAACACCTGCCGAGCTGCTGCTTCGGCCTTCTCGCTCACCCGGGTCAGCACGAGCGCGTCGCCACTGGGGCGATCGTCGTGTCGGGCGTCGCGACCGTTGCCTTCGAGGCAATCGACGACCTCATCGAGGCGGATCTCTTCGGCTCCTCGTGCCAACGCATGGCCCCCATGCGGCCCGCGGATCGACGTGATCATCCCGGCGCGGCGAAGCGTCATCAGCACCTGGTCGAGAAACGGCCCTGGAATCCCCTGGCGCCTTGCGATCTCGGCGCTCTGCAGGGCACCCCGGCCGCTGTGCGCCGCGAGTTCGAGGATGGCGCGGACGCCATATTCCGTTTTCATCGAAAAGCGCATCCGCAAGGCACTACCCCTTAATAGTTGATCGGACGGGTCAAATATAGCTCAGGCGATGTGGATGGCCAGGGCGAAGAACAGGCCCCCGAGGATGACCAGCGGCACCGTCGTCGCGATCAGGCTCAGGCTCCGCATCCCGATCGCGCGCCGCTCCGCTGGCGACGACCGCACCCGGCCGCGCAACACGAAACCCTCGACCGCCAGGACCAGCGAGGAGAGGCCGAGTCCGAGCGCGACCATCACGATCGCCCAGGTGGTGCTGGGCGTTCCTTCTTGCTGGTTAAAGGCGTTGAAGCTGGCGGCCAGCACGCCCACGAGCGCAACCAGCACCCCGAGCGGAACGACAGTCAGATTGATGCCGCGGATGCTGCGGCCGGGCTCCGGCCGCCGTGAGAACTGCCAGGCGGATGCGACCAGGAACGCGACATAGGCCGCGATGACCACGTAAAAGAAGAGTGGTGTCAGGATCTGGCCGAACGTGATCGCCGCGCGCGTCACGAGGACACTGTATCCGACAACGTGGCATGGCCTTCCCTTATTCCGCGAGGGGTCGGGAGGTGGTTCTAGCTCAGGATGCGGTAGACGTTGTTGAGCACGGCGAAGGTCGTGATCCAGGCCGCGACCAGGTAGGCGTTCCAGATCCCGGCGCGCCGCCGCCCAAAGACCAGGAGAAAGCCGACAAGGACCGAAACCAGGGCCAACTTCAGCCCATAAACGGCGAGCTCGCCATCATGGCCGATGATCCAGGCCGCCGCCCCGTTCAGTTCCTGCCGCCCTTCGGACAAGCCGATATGGGTCGTGGCGATATCGAGCAATTGGGCGGTGCAGAACGCGATCAGGATCAGCGCCCGCTTTCCCGGCGAGATCTCCTTCTTGCTCACAGCCTCGACCCGCCGCACGACCGCCTGGCGCATGGTCGCGATCATGAAGGCGACTCTACAAGACCGTTATCAGAAAAGCAACCGCCGAGATGACACTTTTCAAGGACTGGCCTCTTTCCTTCCATGAGGATGGCCCGGATTATATGGGCGGGTTCGACCGCCGTCTAGAGCCAGGTTTCCGATTTGCGTCAGGCCGCTTTCTTGCTACTGCCCAGGAGCTCTCGCCGCTTCTTAAACAGGTAGGGGCCTGCAATCAGCAAGCCGCTCACTGCCAGGGCGCCGGCGCCAAACCGCAGATAGATAAGAAGATCCGCCGTGGGATCCAGCCCGGGGTCATAGACGGACCGTCCGTTGACCTTGAAGCTGACCGCGCCGGCCGTCCCGCTGATCGACCAGGTTTCCACCGTGACCTGAAGGTGATTCCATCGCTGGTCTTCGGTGACCGCCGGCAGGCTTGCGCAGGGCCAGGCGCCGGTCAGGTGTACGGGAATGGGCGGCCGTGGTGAGGCGCTTTTCGGCTGGGCGCTGAAGTGAAACGGTTTCGGCGGCTTGCTCAGGTCGAAGAGCACCACGTCCTGGTTGGTCTGGTTCTGGAGGACCAGGTCGCATCCGCCGTTTCCACCCTGGATCGTCAGGCCGTTGATCTTGGGGACCGTGCCGTCGATCACGGTCGTGAACGGCTGGTCATCCGCTAGGGCATCGAGGGGAAGGAGCAGGCCGCAGGTGGCCAGCAAAAAGGCAAACGCCACCCGTTTCACCCTCCTATAACGCGGGTCGAGCCCGCGGCTGGCGCTACGTTCAATCGCATTAGACTCGTGGCAACGATGCCCTACGAATTCGTCCTGACCGAGACCCGGGGCGCCATCGGCACCGTCAAGATCAATCGACCGCAGGTCAGGAACGCGCTCAACGCGAAGACCATCGCCGAACTCGTCGATGCGCTCGAAGGATTCGACCGGGAGGCGGGCATTCGATGCATGATCCTGACCGGCGATGATCGGGCTTTTGCAGCGGGCGCTGACATCGCGCAGATGGCCGACGCCGGCGCCATCGACGTCCTCGACGACGACCGCTTCGCGAATTGGGCGCGCTTTCGGGCGATCAAGAAGCCGGTGATCGCGGCGGTCGCCGGCTACGCGCTCGGCGGCGGCTGCGAGCTCGCCCTGATGTGTGACCTGGTCATTGCGGCCGACGACGCCCAGTTCGGCCAGCCCGAGGTCAAGATCGGGATCATCCCGGGCGCCGGCGGCACGCAGCGATGGATCCGTTCCGCCGGCAAGGTGCGCGCCATGGAGGCGGTGCTCACCGGCGAGCCGATCCGCGCGGTCGAGGCGGAACGCATCGGGTTGATCAATCGCGTCGTTCCCGCCGGTGCGCAGCTCGATGAGGCGATGCGCGTGGCGACGATGATTGCGCAGCGGCCGCCGCTGGCGGTCCGCCTGGGAAAGGAGGCGGTGAACCAGGCGCTCGAGACCTCCCTATCCGCGGGGCTGGAGTACGAACGGAAGCTGTTCTATCTGCTGTTCGCCTCTGAAGACAAACGGGAAGGCATGCGCGCCTTCCTTGAAAAGCGGCCCGGCAAGTTCACCGGTCGATGAGCGAACCGGTCAACACCGCTCGCGACGGCTCGACGCTCATCGTGACCATCGACCGTCCGGAAGCGCTCAATGCGCTGAATCGCCAGACCACCGGGGAGCTCAAGCAGGCGTTCGAGGGCGCATCACGGGACCGTGACATCGGCGCCGTGGTCCTGACCGGCGCCGGCCGCGCCTTCTCATCCGGCGCGGATTTGAAGGATGTCAGCGCCCGCTTCGACGCCGGCGATACGCGCGTCGGTGATGACCTGCGCCAGAACTACGCGCCACTGACCCGTGCGATTCGCGGCTGCCCCAAGCCGGTGATCGCGGCGCTCAACGGGACGGCTGCCGGCGCTGGGCTGAGCCTGGCTCTGGCATGCGATCTGCGGATCGCCGCGGCAGGCGCGCAGCTGATCGTGGCCTTCGTTCGCGTCGGGCTTGTCCCCGATGCCGGGAGCCTCTTCTTCCTGACGCGGATGCTCGGCCTGAGCAAGGCGACCGAGCTGGCGATGACGGGCGAGCCGATCGCGGTTGAAGAGGCCCAGCAGCTCGGACTGGTGGCCGCGGTCGTCCCGCCAGAGCAAGTGATGCCAGCGGCGCTCGAGCAGGCCCGCCGCCTCGCCGAGGGACCGCGAGAAACGATCGCGCTGATCAAGCGTGGGCTCGAGCGCTCGTTAACCCTGGACCTGGAACAAACGCTGGAGCTCGAGGCGCACCTTCAAACGCTGGCCGGCAAGACCGAGGACGCGCGCGAGGCAATTCGAGCCTTCGTAGAAAAACGCCCTCCGGCCTTTAAAGGCAGCCCCTAAAACCTAACGGGCTGCACTTAGCGGCCCAAAAAAAATAAGAGCGGCGGTGTTACCCGCCGCTCTCACTTAAGTCAACTAATGCCATGGGCACCACCTCCCTGACCTTACGCGCGCCATTGTATCAGGGGCTTGCGGGAATCCCCGCAGGTATCAATTGCCGGCCCGAACGCGGTCCTCGATCAGGTCGCGAGAGACGAGGATCTGGCGCGCGCCCTCGACGCTGCGCAGCTGGCGGAGCAGGTCGGACGTCGTGCGGTCGTTCGGAAGGCCGATCTCCATCTCGATCCGGTCCAACCCATCGGGCAGCTCGTTGACGCGCACGGACTCCGGGAAAGCGCCGATGCCGGCCAGCGCAGCCCGCACCCGCTCCAGCTCGGCTTCTCCCCGTGGCATGACCAGGTTGATGCTTGCCTCGCCCGGGCGCTTGAAGAATCGCCGCTCCACCGGCTTGAGCACCATCAGCACGCCGAGGATGAGCAGCGTGGTGAAGAACGCCTCGAAGTACTGGGCGGTCCCCGCGGCCATCCCCACGGCGGCGGTCGCCCAGATGGTTGCCGCCGTCGTCAGTCCGCGGACCAGGTCCTTGCGCAAAAAGATCGTCCCAGCACCCAGAAAACCGATGCCGGTGACGATCTGGGCGGCCACCCGCGAGGGATCCGTTGGATGGAAGCCATACGCGCCGGCCACCGTGAACAGGCATGAGCCGAGCGAGACCATCGTCACCGTCCGCAACCCGGCCGCCCGTTCCTGGCGCTCCCGCTCGAGGCCGATGATCGCTCCCAGCACCAGCGCCACGAACAGGCGCAGCATCAGGTCGAGCGCGTTCGGCACGGCGGTATAGTACACGCGGCAAATCCCCGCGTGCCCTGGGACGAACTGGCCCCGGCCGGGCCCGCGCGCCGGATGTGACTACGCCGCGGTGAAGAAGGGGCTCTCGAAGGGCTCGTTGTCGGTGTCGATCGGCGGGCCGTGACGCTCGGTGAAGAGCGCTTCCTCGACCGCAAAGAGGGCGTCCATCAACTTCGCGATGCCCACCTTGACTTTGATGTTGGCCATGGCGGAGGCAAGCTCCGGCATTGGGCCGACCAGGGCCAAGAGCTCCTCGAGGCGTGGCTCATAGGAAACCGGGACCCGCTTCATGCCCTTGATGTTCATCTCCTCCAGCTCCTGGAGCAACCGATCGATCAACGCGATCGGCCGGCGCACTCGATCCTGGCGCGCCTTCCGGTCCCGGTGCCGTTGCTCGGCGTCGCGGATATGGGCATTGGTTTGCGCAAGCAATCCTGTCATTGAGGAACCCTCATTTGATGCGGCTGGAAACGCGTGCATACGGTCGCAAACCACGATCGACGCGGCTTTATTCCCGGATCGACGGCCAATCTTTCCGCCGAGTTTGCGAAAACCCGGCCGTAGACTTGGCGGTGATGCCCCTGGTCCGAGTCGAGCGGCTGTCGCTGATGTACGGCGCCGACCTCGTCCTGCGCGAGCTGACCTTCCAGCTCGAGCCACGGCAGCGGCTGGGCATCGTCGGCGCGAACGGGAGCGGCAAAACGAGCCTGCTCAAGGCCCTGTCCGGCGAGGTGCCGCCAGCGGGAGGCTCCGTCGCGCTGGCGGCCCGATCCAGGCTGGCCTACCTTCCGCAGGAGCTCGAAGCCGGTCCGCACGAGAGTGTCTACGCCGACGCGCTACATAGCCGCTCCGACATCATGGAACTCCGCCAGCGTCTGGAGGGGCTGGAGGACGCCATGGCTCGTACCGGTGGCGAGGCGTTGCCGGGCCTGGTCGACGAGTACGGCGACGTGCAGCACGAGTACGAGCGGCTCGACGGCTACGCCTATGACAGCCGGGTTGCCGAGGTCCTCCACGGCGTCGGACTCTCCGAGGCCGACCAGGCGCTCGCGCCGAGCGCCCTGAGTGGCGGACAACGGCGACGGCTCGCGCTGGCCCGCCTCCTCTTGCAAGAGGCCGACCTTCTCCTCCTCGACGAGCCGACCAATCACCTCGACCTGGAGGCGATCGAATGGCTGGAAGACTTCCTCCGGGTCTCGCACGCCGGCATGCTGATCGTCTCCCACGACCGGCGATTCCTCGAGCGCGTCGCCGACGACATCCTGGAGCTGCAGGCGGGCGTCGGGGAATGGTATCCGGGAAATTACCGGCAATACGTCCGGCTGCGGCAGGAGCGCCGCTCCGTGCGGCAGAAGGAATACGAGGCGCAGCAAGAGTACATCGCCCGCACGGAGGAGTTCATCCGTCGCTACAAGGCCGGGCAGCGCGCGCGCGAAGCCCGCGGCCGTCAGACCAAGCTCGACCGGCTGGAACGAGTCGTCCCACCGGCCGAGGATCAGCAGATTCGCATCCGCCTCCGCGCGTCGGCGACCAGCGAGCTCATCTATCAGAGCGACGGCCTGACCCTTGCCTACAAGTCTCCCTCTCCGTCTGGCGGCGGGCAGGGGTGGGGGCTCAACGTGCCTGCCTTTACCGTCAGCGCCGGGGAGCGGATCGCGATCGTCGGCCCGAACGGCTCGGGAAAGACCAGCCTGCTCAAAGCGTTGCTCGGGGAGCTCCGGCCCCTGAAGGGACGGGTCAAGACCGGGCCGCGGGTCACGATGCGCTACTACGATCAGCATCTCGCCGACCTTGATCCGAACAAGACAGTGCTCACCGAGCTGCAGGACGTCTTTGGTCTTCCCGAAGAAACGCTGCGCACATTTCTCGGCCGCCTTCTCTTCAGCGGCGACGACGCCTTCAAGATGATCCGGTCACTGAGTGGCGGGGAAAAGAGCCGGGTCGCGCTCGCTAAGCTGATGCTCGACGACGCCGGGCTCTTGATGCTCGATGAGCCCACCAACCATCTCGATATTCCGGCACAGGAGATGCTCGAGGACGCGCTCAATGACTACCAGGGAACAATCCTCTTCGTCTCTCACGACCGCTACTTCATCGATGATGTCTCGACCCATCTCTGGGTGGTCGAGGACGGCTCGGTGAGCATGCACCTCGGGAACTACAGCGACTGGGAGCGACGCCGCCAACGCATCGCTCGGCCGGCGGCCGCGAATGAAGGACGATCACGATCGCCGCGGCCCGCCAGCCCTTTGCGGGTTGCGACGCCCGCGGGCGCATCGGTCGAAGATCAGATCCAGGACGTCGAAGCCGAAATCCATCGGATCGAGGAGCGGCTCGCCGACCATCAGACATACGACGACCCGGCGCAGGTGGCCGAGCTCTCGCGTGCCCACGAGGAGGCAAGCCTTCGGCTGCGGTCGCTTTACCAGGAGTGGGAGCAGGCCGCCGGCCTTTAGACCGGCGGCTCAGCCGGCCGGTTGGCCCGCTGCCCGCCGTGGCCTTGCCCGATCGTCTCTGGCTCTATCCGGCGATCTCGCTGGCCTACGCCGGTGCGCTCGCCCTTGCCATCCTCTCCGCCGACCAGCTTGCGGAATACATGCCGGGCGCCTGGTTCGAATTGCTGGGGATCGCGGTCCTCGTCCTGGCGGGCATGACCCTGACCATCCTGCTGCGGATCGCCTGGCGGCGGATGCGCGAGGGCCTTCGCGCCCGCGCGATCATCTCCGCCGTCGGCGCCCTGGCGGCGACGTTGCTCGGGCTGCTTGCCGTCTATGGATTGGTCGAAAATGCCAGCGTCAACACCGTCCTCCGGGGCGCGGACGTCCACCTGACCCGGCCGGTGATCGACGCCCTGCCCCGGCCTCCCGGCACCAGGCTGCTCGACGAGACGCCTGGCTTACAGGACACGGAAACCATCTCCGAAGACTTCAGCGCCCAGAACTTGAGCAGTATCGTCCCCTTCTACGAGCGCGCACTTTCGAAAGCCGGATGGGTTGAAGACAAGACCTCGGCAACCACCCCGATCGTTCGCTTTACCAAGGAGGACTTCGTCCTCTCGGTCGGCATCGATCCCCCCTCGAGCGGCTACACGCTGACCGTCGACCGAATCAGCGCGACGCCCGCCGCCTCTGCCGGCCAGAGCCCCGCCTCGGCGTCTCCAAGCTCCGCCGGCTGACGCCTTAGGCGCGGCGCACAAAAAGGGCGGCGGGAAGTCGTCTCCCCGGCCCGATGACGGCGCGCTCGGCCGACCCTAGCATCGAAAGCGTCGGATTACTTCGGAATTAACGGAGGGACGTCATCTATGGCGATTGATCAGGGCGTGCGCTCGAAAAAAGAGCTGAAGGCGGACGCCCAGTCCGTCATCGATCTGGCTCACAAGCAGGGCTTGAAGATCGTCGACCTCAAGTTCGTCGATCTGATCGGGACCTGGCAGCATTTCTCGATCCCGGTCCAGGAGCTGAGCAAGAGCCTGTTCGACGACGGGATCGGATTCGATGGATCCAGCATTCGCGGCTTCCAGCACATCCACGAGAGCGACATGTTGCTGATTCCGGATGCCAGCACGGCGATCGTGGACCCGGTGCTGCGGGTGCCCACCCTGAACCTGGTCTGCGACGTCGTCGATCCCATCACGCGTGAGCCCTACACCCGCGACCCCCGTTATGTCGCCAGAAAGGCCGAGGCCTACCTGAGCTCGACCGGGATCGCCGACACCAGCTTCTGGGGACCGGAGTGCGAGTTCTACATCTTCAACAGCATGCGTTTCGATCAGAACCAGTTCTCCGGGATGTACGAGATCGACTCGGTCGAAGGCGTCTGGAATTCCGGCAAGAACAGCGAGCCCAACATGGCTTACCGGCCCCGCTACAAGGAGGGCTACTTCCCGGTCCCGCCGACCGACAAGCTGCAGGATCTCCGCTCGCAGATCGTC
Source organism: Chloroflexota bacterium (assembly GCA_005880395.1). Classification (GTDB taxonomy): domain Bacteria; phylum Chloroflexota; class Dormibacteria; order CF-121; family CF-121; genus CF-13. The sequence goes on along the minus strand of VBHQ01000059.1, from coordinate 2,504 downwards.
CTCAAGCTGATCGAGGCCGGCATCGACGTCGAGGTTCATCACCACGAAGTCGGCACCGCCGGGCAGACGGAGATCGACATGCGGTTCGGCACCCTGGTCAAGATGGCGGACCAGGTGCTGATGTACAAGTACATCGTCAAGAACGTCTGCGCGCAGAATGGATTCGTCGCGACGTTCATGCCCAAGCCGCTCTTCATGGACAACGGGTCCGGGATGCACACGCATCAGAGCCTCTGGAAGGACGGCGTCCCGCTCTTCTACGACAAGGCCGGCTATGCGGGCATCAGTGACATGTGCCGCTGGTACATCGGCGGCCTGCTCAAGCATGCGGCGTCGCTGCTTGCTTTTGCCGCGCCGACCACCAACTCGTACCGCCGGCTGGTGCCGGGATACGAGGCGCCCATCAACCTGATCTACTCCAAGCGCAACCGCAGCGCCTGCGTCCGGATCCCGATGTACTTCGACAATCCCAAGGCCAAGCGCCTCGAATTCCGCACGCCGGACCCGTCATGCAACCCGTACCTGTCGTTCGCCGCCTGCCTGATGGCTGGGCTCGATGGGGTCATCAACAAGATCGAGCCCCCCAAGCCGATCGACGAGGATCTCTACGAGCTGGAGCCGGAGCTGAAGCGCCAGGTGAAGAGCACGCCGGGCTCGCTGCTGGAAGTGCTCGATGCGCTCGAAACCGACAACGAGTACCTGACTCGCGGTGGCGTCTTTACCGATGACCTGATCCAGACCTGGATCGACTACAAGCGCGTCAAGGAGTACGACCAGGTCGCCCTTCGTCCGCATCCCTGGGAGTTCTACCTCTACCACGATATCTAGTCGAGCGGGAAATCCCGCCACCCTGACAAGTTCGTTCGTCCGACATCGAGGCGGCTGTCACTCGCCCTGGCAGCCGTCTCCTATCTAACGAAGAGGAGCTGGCCGATGGAAGAGCTGACGAAAGACAAGCCCTGGCGACCTGGCGATCATCCCCGACCCGGCCCCTCCTGGGATGAACCGGATGGTTCTTCGACGGTTGATCATCGGGGAGTACCCGACGCCGAAGACTGAAGCCGGTGTGCGCAGCGCACCCGCCGGCGTCGATCGGGCGCTGGAGCGGCTTTCCGAGCGCGGCATCCGATTTCTCGACCTGCGCTTTGTCGACGTGCTTGGGACCGTCAAGAGCATTACGATCCCCGTACAGCGCCTTCCACATGCGGTGCGCCACGGCGAGTGGTTCGACGGCTCATCGGTCGAAGGCTTCGCCCGCATCTTCGAGAGCGACATGTTCCTTCGGCCCGACCTGGGCACGCTCAGCGTTGCCGAGACCGACGGCGTTGCCAGCGCCCAGGTCATCTGCGACCTGTTAACCCCTGACGGCGAGCATTTCGCGGGGGATCCGCGCGGCGTGCTCGCCCGCGCGATGGCGGACGCGGCGGCGCTCGGCTTCGATTACACGGTGGCGATCGAGCTCGAGTTCTTCCTGTTGAGCCCGGATGCGGTCACCGGAGCGGCGCGTCCCGGCCGGCATGATCGGGCCAGCTACTTCGATCACCCGGTGGACCTGGCTGGCACGGTCCGGCAAGAAATCGTCGACGCGCTCGACCGGTTGGGGATCACGGTCGAAGCCAGTCATCACGAGGTGGCCGCCGGCCAGTATGAGCTCGACCTGGGACTCGGCAATGCGCTCCGCGCCGCCGACCAGCTGGTGACGCTCAAGCATGCCGTGAAGGCGATTGCCCAACGCCGTGGCCTGCTGGCGACCTTCATGCCCAAACCGATCTTCGGCGCCGCCGGCTCCGGGATGCATACCCATCAGGTCCTCAGCGACAGTGGGAAGGACACCAACGCGTTCTTCGATCGTGCCGATCAATACGGGCTGTCCGCGGTGGCCAAGCACTTCATCGCTGGCCAGCTCGCGCATGCTCGCGGTCTGTGCGCCGTGGTTGCCCCGCTGGTCAACTCCTACAAACGCTTCACGCCCGGCTTCGAGGCGCCGGTTGCGATCAGCTGGGCACAGATGAACCGCTCGGCGCTGATTCGCGTGCCTCGGGTAAGCAGTTCCGACCGGGCGGCCATCCGCGTCGAGTTCCGCGCGCCGGACCCTTCCTGCAATCCCTACCTGGCCTTCGCGGCGATGTTGCACGCCGGGCTCAGCGGCATTCGTCAGAAGCTGGCCCTCGCCCCTCCGGTCGAGGAAAATCTCTATGCCTTCGATCCTGAGCGGCTCGCCCGCCACCAGCTCGGCCAGCTCCCCGGTTCGCTGGCGGAAGCGCTCCGTTCTTTACGGCAGGACGAGGTCCTCCGGGAGGCGCTGGGCGTCCACCTGCTCGAGCGGTTCATCGAGGCGAAGGAAATCGAGTGGCAGACCTATGAGAAGCAGGTCAGCGCCTGGGAGCTCGACGCGTACCTGGAGACGTACTAACTTCGTTTTCTCCCTCCCCCCTCTGGGGGAGGATCGGGGTGGGGGCTCCGCCAATCGTCGATGAGCATTGCCCAGCGCTGGTGGTCACGCC
>VBHQ01000065.1 GCA_005880395.1 Chloroflexota bacterium | reverse complement strand
AAGTACAGACAGGTCAGGTGCGCGATGAAGGTCTTGGTGGACGCCACGCCGATCTCCGGGCCTGCGTGGAGATAAATCACGCCGTCGCTCTCGAGGGCCATGGAGCTACCCACGACGTTGGTGATCGAGACGACTTTGGATTTGCGCTCGTGCGCCTCGCGGATCGCCGCCAGCGTATCGGCCGTTTCTCCGGACTGAGAGATGCCGATGACGAGCGTGTCCTCATTGATGATCGGCTGCCGGTATCGGAACTCGGATGCCGGCTCGACTTCGACGGGGATGCGCGCCAGGTCCTCGATGATGTACTTGCCGACGAGCGCGGCATAGTACGACGTGCCGGCGGCCACCATCTTGATGTCGTGGACCTTGAGCAGCTGACGGTCGCTCATCCCAAACTCTTCGAACGTCACCTCGCCGGCATCGCTCATGCGCCCGCGCAGGGCGTTCGAGACCGCCTCGGGCGCTTCGTTGATCTCCTTGGCCATGAAGTGCGGGTAGCCGCCCTTTTGCGCCTGGCTGATGTCCCACTTGACCTCGATGATTTTTGGCTTGACGGCGTTGCCCGCGATCGTGCTGACCTCCGGACCGAGACGGGTGATCGAGACCATTTCGCCTTCGCCGAGCAGGAGCACTTTCTTCGTGTACGGAATCACGGCGGTGATGTCCGAGGCGATGAACCATTCCTTGGCGCCGATCCCCACCACCAGGGGGGCGTTCAGCCGAGCGCCGATCAAGAGCTCGGGATCGCGCTGCGAGAAGATCGCCATCGCGTAGGCCCCCCGGAGCCGGGCGAGCGCCTGGCGGACCGCAGCGACCAGGTCACCCTTCTCGTACTCCTCGATCAAGTGCGGCACGACCTCGGTGTCGGTCTCGGAGATAAACACATGGCCCTTCGCCTGCAGCTCCTTTCGCAGCTCGGCAAAGTTCTCGATGATCCCGTTGTGGATCACCATGACTTGCTGGTGACAATCCGTATGGGGATGCGCGTTGATCACCGTGGGACGCCCATGCGTGGCCCAGCGGGTATGGCCGATTCCGAGACGGCCCTCGGGCATCTCTTCGGTCAGGCGGTCGATCAGGGTGTCGACCTTGGCGGCGCTCTTGACGACGGAGGTCTGCCCCTCAGCCTCGTTGAAGATGGCGACCCCGGCGGAGTCGTAGCCGCGGTACTCGAGCCGCTTGAGGCTCTCCATGATGATGGGTGCGGCCGACCGCTCGCCCAGGTAGCCGATGATCCCGCACATGCCTGCGGCCTCCTATATTCCCAGCCTGGGCGCGCTCAAACGAGCGAACCCGTTTGCAAGTTTTCTTTAAACGGCGACGGCGGCCAGAAGGTTACGGCGAGGCACTTGGCGACACCCCCGGAGCGGCCGAGATGAACACGTGGACCGTGGCGGTCTTTTGGCTGACCTCGACGCCGTTGGGCGGCCGGATGCTGACCGTCTTGACCACGTCACCCTTGGCGTTGCCGACATCGACCGGGTCGGTCGAGAGGACCCCGATGCCGCTCAGGATATTTTGGAGGCCGGTCGCCTGGACCACGAGGGGAGCGATCTGCACGTTCGTGATCCGGTAGCCTGCGGCAGGCTGCCCCGTCAGGGTGAAGCCGACTGCCTTGTTGACCGTGATGGCATCCGCCTGGATGACCATCTTGACGGTGACCGAAAGGGGCGTGACCGTCATCGACGTGACCCCCTTCTTGTTGGCGTCAAGGATCTGCACTGGATACGGGGTGCTGAATCCCGGAGCGGAAACGCCGGTGAGGTCAACCACGACCACCGCCTGGATATCCTTCAGCTGGCTCTTCGGGCCGTCGACCCGGACCGTGGCCGGCGTCACACTGGTCGAGCCCGTCTCCTCATGGAAGCCGGTGAGGAGCGAGTGGGTACGCTCAATCGACACATTCAGGTTGGTCGTCCCCAACTGGTCGACCTTGACGGGGATGGTGCTCGGGGCGTCGACCTGGACCGACGGGTCGCTGTTGTCGACGCGGATTGGGACCTGATTGGTGCCGACCTTGACGTTAGAAAAGTTGGCACTGACGCGGAGCTGGTGCGGATCGAAGGCGCGCAGGTTGTCGGCAGCGGCAATCACGGTGACGGTGACCTGGGGAATGGCGCCGACCACGACCAAGCCGGCCGGCAGAACCGGGTTGGAAACGGCCATGTTGTAGTGATGCGTCTGCGTTGGATTCGAGGTGTAGGCAACGACGCTCCAGAGCGCCGCGGCAAAGAAAAGCGCGACGAGCTTGAGGCGGAGGTTCCCCAACAAGGCCGCTATCTTACCCGCTCTACCCGGTCACGCTGATAGCGACGCCATACCGGAATCGGCGCCCGGTGCGGCTCCGATCGCGGCTGCAGCAGCGACGTCAGCACCTGTCGTAGCCGATCCGGGTCGAGGTTGCGGAGCAGCTTCCCCTCGTGGGCAACCGCGATCTGGCCGAGCTCTTCGCTCAAGATCAGGACGACGGCGTCCGTTTGCATCGAGAGGCCAAGCCCGGCGCGGTGGCGGGTTCCCATGCGCTCCCGGACGCTGCCTTCTTCGGCGAGGGGCAGCACACAGCCGGCGGCCAGGATCTGGTTGCCGCGAACGATCACGGCGCCATCGTGGAGCGGCGAATTCGGGAAAAAGATCGCCTCGAGGAACTCGGCCGTCAGCTCGCCGTTGATCCGGATACCGCTGTTGGCATAGTTCTCAAGCCCGGTTTCTTTTTCGAAGACGATCAGGGCCCCGGTGAAGCGCTGGGTCAGCTTGTTCGTGGCCCGGATCACCTCGTCGATCATTCGCGTGAAAATTTGCAGGTTGTAGTGCGCGAGTGGCCGGCCAATAAAGCCCATCCGGCCAAACTGGTCGAGTGCTCGACGAAGCTCCGGCTGAAAGAGCACGATGATGCCGATCAGGATCGCGGGCGCGGCATTGCGAAAGATCGATGAGAGCAAGTGCAAGTCGAGGAGATTGGCGAGCAGCCCGATCAGCGCCAGCAGGAGGACGCCGAACATCAGCTGGACCGCCTGCGTGCCCCGAATCAGCAAGAAGACCCGGTAGAGCAGGAAGGCGACGATGCTGATGTCCACCAGGTCGCGGACGTGTCGCCAGATGTCCCCGCTTTGCAGGAATACCAGGATGTCGCGCAGGATGACGTCCATCAGGCCACCAGTAGTATCCTCCAAGCCGAATTTCCGTTACGGCCACGGCTGGCGCCGAGCTGGGCGAACTGTCTAGACTCGACAGATGCAACTGCTTGCGCTCTTCGCACTGATCGTGCCCCTGATCACGACCGCAATCACGACGAATAAGATCATCGCCGCCGTCGTCGTCCTCATCATCATCATTGCTGCGGTGGCCTGGTGGATGTCCCGGAGGGGCGGAACGCCAAGTTAGGGGCGCCGGTCTCGGGCCTCGAAGATTGACGCTTAAAGCAGCTCGAGCTGGAACTCGGCCGGTAGGACTTCGGGGTCGAGCAACTCCGGCCCCTGGTTGTGGACGTCGTTCACGAGCGGTGAGGCAGGGGCCAGCCGCAGCCAGCCGTCCGGACAGGGCCCCAGCAGGCCGGCGAGCTGCTCGAGCGACATCTCTTCCAAGACCCACGTCGCCGCGTCCTCATCATTGAGCACGACCGGCATTCGATCATGCAGGGCCGCGATGTCGCTGTTGGGCCCGGTCGTCAGGATTGTTGTGGCGGGCTGGCCATCCCACAGGCCTCGGATGGCGGCGAGATTGAGCAGCTTGCCGTCAGCCCGGGAGACCGCCATCGGCAGCCGCCGGTCGCCGGCTTTGCGCCACTCATAGAAGTGGCTGGCCGGCACGATCACCCGCTGGCCCAGAAGCATTCGTTGGTAATACGGCTTATCCAGCGCCGTCTCCGAGCGCAGGTTGAACAGGCCGCCCTGGTTGCCGTCGATGCCCCAGCGCACGACCTCGGCGCGGTCTGGCCCCACAACGATCACGGGATCCGTCGGCGCGACGTTATAGCGCGGCGGCAGCTCGGGAGCATCGCTGAGCCAGTGATAGGTTTCGAGCAACTCCGCCCGAGGCATCGAGGCGCCGATCCGTCCGCACATCCCTGGCAATTGTCCCTGATCGCTCGATTGGCACGAAGCTGACCACGATAACCACGAACCTGACGACGTTTCCTGGTTTTTGACAGACAGCTGTCAAAACCATGCCTCACGATGCCATCATGTGCCGGTCCGCCGAGACCCCGCCGCAGCGCATGATGTCGGCTCTTGGCGACATGGCGGCGTGGCTGAGCCAGCGGCCGTCGAGCGGGATGGGCGACACCATTGTTCTCTACCGACAGATCATCGACCGGACCGAGGCGTTTGCCGCCGAGGCGACTCGACGCTTTGAAAAGTCCGGTGGCTACAAAGCTGACGGCGCGCTGGGCATCGTCCCGTGGTTGCGCGACAAGGCCAAACTGACGGGCGGCTCGGCCGCCGAGCATGTCGAAGTCGCGCGCCAGCTAGACCAGCTCCCGCGAACGGAAGAAGCGCTCCAGCGCGGCGAGATCGGCTACCAGCACGCCGTCGCCATGGCGCGGACCGCCGAGCACGTCGGCGCCTCTGCAGTGCGCAAGGCGGAGGTCAACCTGCTCAAGGCCGCCGAGAGCATGATCCCGGACAGTTCGTTGCCGTCGCCAAAGATTTCGAGCACCGGGTAGACGCCGACGCCGCTCTGACCGAGAGCAACCGGGCGCATCAGCGCCGCTACTTGCAGATTGGCGAGCCGGTCAACGGCCTCGCCCGGATCGATGGCCAGCTGATCCCCGAGGCGGCCGCCACCATCCGATCGGCCATGGAGCGCTACCTGAAGCCGGCCCAGAATGACGAGCGGACGCCCGGGCAGCGGGCCCACGACGCCCTGGTCGAGCTGTGCCGCCGCAGCGGCGCCGCCCATCCGGGTGGCGGACGCGCCGATGGCGCCAGCCCGCGGCCGCAACTGATCATCAAGGTAGATCTCGACACCCTGGCCGGGATTCCCGGCGCGCCGGCCGGCCGGCTGGAGCGCGGTGGCACGATTCCGGCCGAGACGGTGCGACGGATGGCCTGCGACGCGGCGATCATCCGGATCACCGGCCTGGGCGAGCTGGAACGGGAGATCACCCACGAAGCTCGAGAACCTGGGGCTCGTCTGCGGCCGGCATCACCGGAAGGTCCATGAAGAGGGCTGGTCGCTCGAGCGACGAGACAGACGCTGGATTGCCAAACCGCCAGCACTGCCGGTCCTGCCGCACGCCAGAACCGGCTGAGCCGACGCTGGGACGGTGGCTAACGCTTGGTGCTGCTCAGCGAGGCGCTTAGCGCTTGGTGTACTGCGGGGCTTTGCGCGCGCGCTTGAGGCCGGGCTTCTTGCGCTCTTTCATGCGGGGATCACGCGTTAACATGCCGTGCTTCTTGAGCACCGGGCGCATCGCGGCGTCGGCGACGATCAGCGCGCGGGCGATGCCGTGCTGCACGGCGCCGGCCTGGCCGGACATCCCGCCGCCGTCCACCTTGACGCTGACGTTGAAACGCTTCTGGCTCTCGGTCAGCCGCAGTGGTTCGACGACGACCATCTCGAGCATGCGCCGTCCAAAGTACTGCAGCGGCGCCTTGTCGTTCACGGTAATCGCCCCGTCGCCGGGATAGAGGCGCACCCGCGCGATGGCGTTCTTCCGGCGTCCGGTCCCGTAGTAGTACGTCGCGTTAATGGCCAATGACTTGGATCTCCCCTCGTTCAGAAAACTTGATTGGAACAGGACTCTGCGCTTTGTGTGGATGCGCGTCGCCAGAGTAAATCTTCAACCGGCGTAATTGTTCTTTGCCGAGCGTGCCATGCTGCAGCATCCCGGCCACGGCGTGCCTTAGCGGAAACGTTGGATGCCGCTGCACCATGTCGCCATAGGCGCGCTTGCGCAGTCCACCCGGATAGCCCGAGTAGCGCGTATAGAACTTGTCGGTCGGCTTCTTTCCGGTCACCCGGATGCCCTTGACATTCACGACGATCACGTGGTCGCCGGTGTTCAAATGCGGCGTGTAGATCGGCTTGTGCTTCCCGCGCAGCAGCTTGGCGACGTTCGCGGCGAGGCGACCGAGCGTCTGCCCGCGCGCGTCGATCACGTACCACGTCGTCGTAATCTCCGACGGCTTGGCGCTGTAGGTCTTTCCAGGTTGGGGCATTTAGTACTCCACGGCGACCTGCACGAGCCCGTGAGCCGGTGCCAGTCGCATGGCGGCCGCCGAGCCGCGCAGTAAGTCATCGATCCATTCGGGCGTGCGCTTGCGTAGGCCGACGTCGACCAGGGCGCCGGCGATCCGGCGAACCATGCCATAGAGAAAAGCGTCCGCGGCAACGGCGATCGTTACCCAGTCGCCGATCGAGTTCACGCTGACCTCGTGCACGCGGCGCACCGTATGCCCACCCGGACGGGGGCTGCGGCCAAAGGCCGCGAAGTCATGCGTCCCCTCGAGCCGCTCGGCGCCAGCCTGCATGGCAGAGATATCGAGTCTCTCGTGCAGGCCCCAGGCATATTGCCGTTCGTACGCCCCCCGTGGTAATGCCTGCCTGATGCGATATGCGTAATGCCGTATGCGCGCGGAATAGCGCGCGCTGAAGCCAGGATCAACAAGCTCAGCGCGGCGCACCGCGATATCGCGCGGCAGCCGCGCATTCAGGGCACCGGGCAGCTGCATGACCGGAAAATTACTTTCAGTTCTGAAACTCACGACCTGGCCGAGCGCATGCACGCCCGCGTCCGTCCGCCCGGCCGCCGTCAGCACGGGTAACTCGCCGGTGAGCGACTGGATGGCATCCCGAAGCGCCGCCTCGATCGTCGGCGCGCCGGCCTGGGCTTGCCAGCCATGGTATCCCGTCCCCTCGTATTCCAGGACAAACTTGACGTTCATCGATCGACGAGTTCCACGAGCACCATTGGCGCGCCGTCGCCCTGGCGCGGACCGATCTTGAGAACTCGCGTATAGCCGCCCGGGCGCTCTTTGGCGCGCGGCATGAGCTTGGAAAATAATCTTTCCGTTACTTCGGGGTCTTCGACGATCGCGTCGACGGCGCGCCGGGCCGCAAGATTGTCATCCTTGGCCGTGGTGATGACGCGCTCCACCCAGCGGCGCAACTCTTTGCCCTTGGCCTCCGTCGTCTCGATGCGGCCATGATCCAGCAGGGACGTGACCAGGTTGCGGCTCATCGCCTTGCGATGCGCCGTGCTCCGACCGAACTTCCTCCCTGTCTTCTGGTGCCGCATGACAATCTAGACCAGAACTTTCGTGAGCTCTTCCTGGGTCAGAAAGCCGCGCTGCACGAGTTTTTCCTTGATCTCGTCCAGCGACTTGCGGCCGAAGTTGCGCAGGCTCAGCAAGTCCTCCTCCCGCAGGGCGACCAGCTGGCCGACTTTCGTGATCTCGTTGGCCTTGAGACAGTTCAGCGCTCGAACCGAGAGGTCCAGATCTTCAATCGGCACGTCCGCGAGCCGCGCCGCGGGACCGTTGCCAATTTCCGTCGGCACGGGTTCTTTGATGCGCTCGGTGAAACGCGTGAACAGGCCCAGATGCGACGTGAACTGCTTGGCGGCCTCACTGATCGCCTGGTCCGGCTGGATCGTGCCGTCGGTCCAGACTTCAAGGATCAGCTTGTCCCAGTCGGTTTCCTGCCCAACACGGGTCTTTTCGATCAAGAAATTCGCCTTGACGACAGGACTAAAAATTGCGTCAATCGGAATCACGCCGATTGGCTGGCCTTCTTTCTTGTTTCGCTCGGCGGGAACGTATCCCTTGCCGCGCTCGACGGTCAGCTCCATGCGGAGTCGGCCTTTATTGCTGTCCAGCGTGCAGATATAGAGATCTGGATTCACGATCTCGACGTCGCTCGGCGCCTGGATGTCCGAGGCGCGGACTTCCTTGGGCCCGGTCACGTCAAGCGTCAATCTCACCGGATCGTCCGAGTACGAGATCAAGTTCAGGCCCTTCAAGTTCAAGATGATCTCCGTCACGTCTTCTTTCACGTACGGGATCGACGAGAACTCGTGGGCGACGCCCTCGATGGACACGGACGTCACCGCCGCGCCTTTCAGCGTGCTCAGCAGCACACGGCGCAACGCGTTCCCGAGGGTCGTGCCGAAGCCGGGCTCGAGTGGCTCGATCTCGAACTTCCCGTAGCTGCTCGAGTTCTCGATGCTTTTGACTTGCGGTGGTGCGATATCGATCATGGTTCTCCTTGGCTATTTACTTAGCGCGAATAAAACTCGACGATTAATTGCTCCTGGATGGTCTGATCCACGTCCTCGCGCCCAGGTAGCGCGGTGACTTTCGCCGTCATGTTGTCGTGGTCCACGCTGAGCCAGGGCACGGTCGTCCGCTGCTTGGCCGCGTCGATCGCGTTCTTGATGCGGTCGGTCTCTTTGCTGGCTTCGCGGATCTGGATCATGTCGCCCACGCGGACCGAGTAGCTCGGGACGTTCACGATCCGGCCATTGACGGTGATGTGCCGGTGCGAGACAAGCTGCCGGGCGTCGCGCCGCGAGCTGGCGAAGCCGGTGCGGTAGATCACGTTGTCGAGCCGCGCCTCGAGCAGGCGGAGCAGATTCAAGCCCGTGACCCCGGCCATCTTGGACGCCTTGTTGACGTAGAGCCGGAACTGGCCTTCGAGCAAGAAATAGATTCTCCGCGCGCGCTGCTTCGCCCGCAGCTGGATGCCGTAGTCAGAAACTTTTCGTCTACGCACCTGGGTATGCATCCCGGGCGGCATCGCGCGCCGGTCGAGCGTGCACTTGGTGAAACACTTCTCGCCTTTGAGAAACAGCTTGACGCCTTCGCGGCGGCAATGACGGCAGACCGCGCCCTCGTAGCGAGCCATTAGACGCGCCTCCGTTTCGGCGGCCGGCAGCCGTTGTGCGGAATCGGCGTCACGTCGGTGATCGCCGTGACTTCCAGGCCGGCGGCCTGTAATGACCGGATCGCTGCCTCACGGCCGGCGCCCGGGCCCTTGACGAAGATCTCGATTTGCTTGAGCCCGTGCTCCATCGCTTTCCGCGCGGTCGCCTCGGCGGTCATCTGCGCTGCGTAGGGCGTGCTCTTGCGCGAGCCCTTGAAGCCCTGGCTCCCGGCGCTGCCCCAGGAGATGACGTTGCCCTGGGCGTCGGTCAATGACACGACCGTGTTGTTGAAGGTCGACTGGATGTGTGCCTGGCCCACGGTGACGTGCTTCTTTTCACGACGCCGGGTGCGGACGACTTTCTTTTTCGGCATGACCTACTTCTTTGCCTCGGCCTTCTTGCGCACGCCGACCGTCTTCCGCGGCCCGCGGCGGGTGCGGGCGTTGGTCCTGGTGCGCTGGCCACGGACCGGGAGCCCGCGGCGGTGGCGCAGCCCGCGGTAGGTGCCGATTTCCATCAGCCGCTTGATGTTCAGCGCGATTTCACGGCGCAGCTCGCCCTCGACTTTGGCTTCTTTATCGATCACGTCGCGCAGGCGGCCGACCTGCTCGTCGTTGAGATTCTTGACTCGAACGTTGGGATCGATGTTCGCGATCGTCAGTACGCGCCGCGCGGTCCGTGGCCCGATGCCAAAGATATACGTCAAACTGATTTCGACGCGCTTGTCGCGAGGAATGTCGATACCGGCGATGCGAGCCACTTAGCCTCCTATTAACCCTGCCTCTGGTTGTGCTTGGGCGTCACGCAGATGACGCGGACCTGTCCGCCTCGCTTGATGACCTTGCACTTGGGGCATATTTTCTTGACCGACGAACGGACTTTCACTGTCTTGCACTCTCTTTGACTTACTGGTTTATTGACTTAGTTCTTTCTTCGTAATCCGACCGCGCCCGGGATCGAGCGGCGACACCTCGACGCGGACGCGGTCACCCGGGATCACCCGGAGAAACCGAAGCCTCGCGGCCGGTGCCACGTGAGCGACGATCCTGTGGCCGGTCTCGAGCTCGACGCGGTAGAGCGCGTTGGGCATCGGCTCTACCACCCGTCCGACGACAATATCCGTCACCGGCCGATGCCCGTGACAGTATCGCCGGATTTCCGGCGCACGAAAGAGTAGCTTACCACAGATTTTGGAACTGAAACGTTACCCGCCCCCTCCCGGTCCCTCACTTGCCAGCGGAGAGTGAATCTCCTGGCGCAGGACGCTCTTTGGGACGACGGTCAGGATCTCGGGGCCGTCCGGGGTGATCGCCACCGAATGTTCAAAGTAGGCCGACAGGCTGTGATCGACGGTCACGACCGTCCATCCGTCGCCCAGCAAGGCCACGTCCGGTCCGCCGGCATTGACCATCGGCTCGATTGCCAGGACCATGCCCGGCTTGAGCAGTGGCCCCCGGCCGGCGATGCCGAAGTTGGGAACCTGGGGATCCTCGTGCATGTCCCGGCCGATCCCGTGGCCGACAAACTGCCGGACGACCGAGAAGCCGGCGGCCTCCACATGCTGCTGGACGGCGGCGCTGATGTCGCCGACTCGGTTCCCCACGCGCGCCTGGTCGATGCCGATGCCGAGCGCCTCACGGGTGACGTCCATCAGGCGCTGCGCTTGGGCCGAGAGCTTGCCGATGCCGACGGTCACGCCGGCATCCGCCCAGAAACCCCGATGGATTAGCCCGGCATCCAGGCTTAGCAGGTCGCCCTCGCGCAGCTTGCGGTTGGTCGGGATGCCGTGCACGACCTGGTCGTTCACGGAGGTGCAGATGGCATGTCGATATCCCTGGTAGCCGACGAACCCCGGGATACATCCGCGATCGCGGATGAAACGATCGGCTTCTTTATCGAGCTCGAGCAGCGAGAGGCCCGGTCGAGCCATTGCTTGAAGACGGGCCAGCGTCTCCGCCAGGATCATCCCGGCTTCGCGCATCAGATCGATCTCCGCCTGAGACTTGTAGATGATCATCGCGACCCCGCAATCTTCTTGAGCGCGGCCAGGCGTCGCGTGACATCGGCCCGGACGTCGTCGACCGTCATCTGCCCGTCGATGTTCTCCAGCTTGTGCTGCGCCGAGTAGTAATCGATCAACTTGGCCGTGTGCTTGAGGAACACATCGATCCGGTTCGCGATGATGTCCGGCTTGTCGTCCGCCCGCTGATAGAGCTCGCCGTTATCGACCCGGCAACGGGGCAAGGCCCGAGCCTGCTCCGGACTGAACGTGTAGACGGCATCGCATGTCCGGCAGCTGTAACGATGCGCGAGGCGGTCGATCAGCACCTGCCGGCTAACGCGCAGATAGATCACGGCGTCGATGCGACGTCCGAGCTGGTCGAGCATGCCGTCGAGAGCCTCGGCCTGCGGCACGGTACGCGGGAAGCCATCGAGAATGAAGCCGCTCTTGGCATCCGGCTGCTGGATCCGGTGCTTGACGATTTCGACCATCAGCGAGTCGGGGACGAGCTCGCCCCGGTCCATGAAGTTCTTGACCTGATCGCCGAGCGGCGTGCCTGCCCGCCGCTGCGCACGCAGGATGTCCCCGGTGGCAATCTGCGGGATCTGGTAGGTCTCGATCAGGGAGGCGCTCTGCGTGCCTTTCCCGGCGCCCGGGGCGCCAAAGACGATCAGGTTCATAAGGCCATGCCGGCTACTTGATGAACCCCTTGTATTGACGCATGATCAGCTGCGTCTCGATCTGTTTCATCGTGTCG
>VBHQ01000064.1 GCA_005880395.1 Chloroflexota bacterium | reverse complement strand
ATCGTTCGGGAGAACAGCGCGGGGGTACCGCTGGGATCGAGGCCGGGCGCGACCAGCGCCGTGGTCATCACGGCGTCCGCACCGGCATCGATGCCGGCCTGAAAGCTCCGTGCCTGGGTGGCTGCCCACTGGTCGATAGTCTCCGGATCGGTGGGGATCGCGGCATGCGGGTCACCGGCGGCGCCACCCAGGCCGGGGAAGTGCTTCAGCGTGGCGGCCACGCCCCCATCGTGCAGCCCAGCCACGGCAGCCGCGACCAGCGGGCCCACAACGACCGGGTCCGAACCAAACGAGCGGTCGCCGATCACATCGTCCGCCGGGTTGGTGCGCAGGTCTGCGACCGGAGCGAGGTCCAGTTGCACCCCCAGCCGGTGAATGCCATCAGCAGTCGCAGCCACGCGCTGCCGAACCACCGGTGGTCCCTGGGCGCCGAGCTCGAGCTCGGCTGGGAGCGACGGCACCCCATCGGTGATGCGCATGACCCGACCGCCCTCCTCGTCGACGGCAACAAGTAGCGGCGCCGGGAGGCCGGCCTGGCGGCCGAGCGCCTGCAGCCCAGCGATCAGACGTTGGAGGCTCGCGGCGTCACTGAAGTTGTCGCCAAAAATGAGCACGCTGCCAACCTTCTCGTCGAGGATCAGGTGGCGCAACCCATCGGTGATGTTCGGTCCACCGAAACTGGCGGCCATCATCTGCCCGGCGGCCATGTCAAGCGACATCGCGAGCGGCACGGTCGGGCGAGTTGCCACCGTGGCCGGCGGTGATGCGAGGGACGTGGCCCTGAGGTGACGGCTAGGCGCTGAAGGCCGGGCCGGCACTGAGCCGAGCGCACCGGGCAGAGCCGCAACGATGAGGGCGAACAAAAGCCCTGCATGAATCAGCAGCCGCCGGCGCGGGGACACCGACAACGGCCGCTACGACTTATGCCCCATCGCCGACTGGATGAGCGGTTCGACCAGGCTGAAGATGGTGCCGAAGATCAAAAGGAAGAGGAGGTAGACCAGGAAGATGCCGGCAATCACGATGCCGATGAGCACGCCTCTCGAGAAACGCTCCATCTCGAGCCGCACGACCTTGATCAGCAGCGCGCTCATCAGGAGTCCAAAGACCGCAGCGATGGCCGCAACGATTGGGTTCCCGATTCCGCCGGCGAGCAGGGCGCCGACCGGCACCGGCAGGTAGCAGAGGGCCTCACGCGGGTTCGCGGGAATGAGCGACCGGCGCGGTGGAGCGAGCTGGCTAGCGGCGGCCTCGGCGACACCACCCAACCAGCCCTTGCACTTGCCGCACGTCTGGTTTTCGGGCGCGTTGTAGCGGTACCCGCACTGCGGGCATACCTTGAGCGTCATGCTTGCCTAGGCGGCTCCCCGCAGGCGCATGACTTCCTGCTCCAAATCCGCGATGCGGTTGTCCCGCTGCACGAGCATCTTCTTGTGCTCGTTCAGCACTTTCTTGGTGTAGCGGCTGTTCATGAACCAGCGCAGCCGGTCGACCATGCTGATCAAGATCACCATCAGCGCTCCGATAGCGGCGGACGCAAGCATCACGACCCAGGTCGGGATGCCCTGGAAGGTGGTTCCGAGCACGTTGATACTGGCTGCCTGCTGATTTCCGACCGAGAACAGGGCAAGCACGATGCCCAATAGCAGCGCCGCCAGCCAGCCAACGATCGCCATCGCTCGTTCACCCCCCGGACCGGCACCCGTCGAAGGGCCACCGGCAGCGACTTTTCGTTCGGCTCATATAACCGGGACGGTGCCGGTGAACTTGCGCGCGGATAGACTTCGACGCGGATGGCGGTCGATAGCAAACCGATCTGGAGTAGTCCGACCGAGCCGGAGCAGCTTCAGCCGTTTCGCCTACGCGGCGGCGTTCGGGGCTGCCTGCTGATTCATGGGTTTGCCGGGACTCCGCCCGAGATGCGTGGCGTGGGCGAATTCCTCGCCGCCCGAGGCTACGACGTCATGGCTCCGTTACTGGCCGGTCACGGCCTGACGCCCGAGGCGATGGCGGCGACCCGCTGGCAAGACTGGGCGGCGTCGGCCGAAGCTGCCTACCGGGAGCTTCGCCGCGATTGTGACCGCGTGTTCGTCTGCGGACAATCGCTCGGCGGGACGCTTGCCCTGCACCTGGCCGCCGGCCACCCAGAGATCGCGGGCGTGATCACGATTGCCGCGATGGGCTCGCCCGGGTATTTTCACGACTGGCGTCTCAAGTTTTTGTGGGCGCTGAAGTACCTCGTGCGCTGGCACGTCCCGCCAGCTGACTGCGACCTCGGTGATCCAGGCGGACTCGCCTTGCTGCACAGCTACGCCCGCCGTCCCACCGCATGCATTCAGAGCCTCGTTGGGCTGGTGCGAGTCGTCGACCGTGAGTTACCGAGGATCAGCGTGCCGGCCCTGATCGTGCACGGCCGCAACGACCGCACCGTTGACGTCGCGAACGCGCCCCATATCCTGCGACGGTTGGGCTCGAAAGACAAAACCCTGCTCTGGTTCGAAAAATCAGGACATGCCGTCACCGTCGACCTCGAGCGAGAGGCGCTCGCGGCGCAAATCGCTTCCTGGCTCGAGGCGCGCTGATGGCCGCAACCTGGCCCGCACAAGAGCCTCGCCGTGGCGTGCACGGCATGATCGCCAGTCTGAATCCGCTCGCCAGCGCTGCCGGGCTCCGGGTCCTGCAGCGCGGCGGAAATGCGGTCGATGCCGCAGTTGCGGCCGGGGCCGTCCTCACGGTGGTCGAGCCCTGGACCGGCCAGTTGGGCGGCGACGGCTTCATGCTGGTCGCGACCGCCCGCGACCGCCAGGTGATGGCCATCAACGGAAGCGGCGTGGCGCCGGCGGCCGCGAGCCTCGAGCGGTACCAGGCCCTGGGCGAGATCCCGTCCAGCGGCTGGCTGGCGGCGACCGTACCGGGGCTCGTCGATGCCTGGTGGGTCGCGCTCCAGCGTTTTGGCAGCGTCCCATTTGCCGAGCTGCTTCAGGACGCGGTTCATTACGCTGAGCGGGGTTTTCCGCTGACCGCACGACAGGCGCGACAGAACCGTGAAATGGCGCCGGTTGGCATGCCATTTCCAGAAACACGCAATGTCTTCTTTCCGGGAGGGAAGATCCCCGAGGCTGGTTTCTTCCTGCGCCAGCCGGACCTTGCTCGGACCTTGCGTGCGCTTCAACACGATGGCCCCGATGCCTTCTACCGCGGCCCGATCGCCGAATCGATCGTAGCGGCGTCCGAACGGGGCGGTGGCCAGTTCTCGCACGATGACTTTGCACAGCACCGGACCGAGGTGGCGCAACCGATCCAGACGACCTATCGAGGTTGGACGGTGCTCGAGCAGCCTCCCGTTTCCCAGGGCGTCATCCTGCTGATGGCGCTCAACATCGTGGAGACCAGGGCGCTTCCCTCGGAAACCGCGGCTCGCATCCACTGGCAGGTCGAGGCCCACAAGCTGGCGCTGCAGGAGCGGGTGCTGTCCCTGGGCGATCCCCGAACGACCCGCGTTGAACTGGAGCGTCTCCTCGACAAGAGGCAGGCCGGTATGCTCGCCGGACGAATCGATCGGGCGCGGGCCCGGCCACTCGGCCCGGTTCCGGCCGGGCACCCGGATACCAGCTACCTCTGCGTCGTCGATGAAGCCCGAAACGTCGTTTCCTATATCCACAGCCTCTACGCCGGCAACGGGATCGTCGCCGGCGACACCGGGGTTCTGCTGAACAACCGGATGGGCTGCTTCTCGCTCGAGGCCGGGCCCAATCAACTGGCCGGCGCAACGCGGCCGATCCATACGCTCAATTCCTGGCTATTGCTGCGGGACGGGCAGCCGCAGGTCGTGGGCGGCACTCCCGGCTCGTTCTGGCAGGTTCAAACGAATCTGCAGCTGATCAACAACCTGGTCGACGCCGGACTCCCACCGCAGGACGCCGTCGATGCGGCTCGCTGGCGGATGGGCCCGCAAACCTCCTGGACTGACGCCAGCCTGGAGCTGGAGGGCCGGCTCGGGCAACCGGTAGCGGAACGCTTACGAGGCCTAGGCCACCGGGTCACCGTGATCGGTGATTGGGATGCGGGCGGCTCCGCCCAGCTGATCGCCATCGAGGGCGACGGCCTCGTGGGAGCTGGAGATCCGCGGCCGGGAACAAGCGCCGTACTCGCGTACTGACGCGGGCGCGTTCGCAGACACTTGTGTTTGATGAGTGCCGATGCTATAAATCGCACGTAATACGGCGATCATTCGCCAGCACATCACCTTGCGCGTAACGTATCGCGCATCCGAAGGGAGGATCAATGGCTGCTAAGAAGAAGTCCACGAAGAAGTCGACCGCCAAGCGATCGACGACGAAATCACGGTCGACGAGCAAGCGCATGACGGCCAAGCGAGCCGCACGAACACTCGGCAAGCGCGGCGGTACCAGCCGGACCAAGGCCAAGTCAACCTCATCGAAGAAGGCCGCCAGTAAGAAGCCCACCAGCAAGCGCAGCATCACCTTGAAGCGCGCCGGACGTGAGCTTGGCAAACGTTCGGCCGTCAAGCGGGGCGCAGCAACCAAGGCCGCAACCCCCGCCTCGAAGCCGTCGAGCCCGCTCGGCGGTGGCCGGCCGGTGGCGCGTCCGGCAGAAAGCCCCAGCATGCCATCGATGGACATGGAGACCGGAATGGGGACCGAAACCGGGATTGGAAGCGAAAGCGAATCGTCCAGCTCGTTGAGCAGCGGCGGCTCGGAGCGGATCAAAATCGGCGAGCGTCCGCCAGAGCAGAGCTGGCCGGGAGGCGGCAACCGCTAAAACCATCGACGGAAGGGCCCCTGTTCGCCACAGGGGCCCTTTTGTTTCTGCCCCCGTTACGGCTACGGAATTCTACGGAGGCATGGCCGGCCGCTTCGCTAGCCCATTGGTAATGCCTCGAGCGTTTTCTCAAGTAGAGGACTTATTCGATGGCACCAGGGCGATTGCTGCAAGCCGGACTGGTCACCGTGATCGCGCTGGCCCTGGCGAATGCGCCCGTCTATGCGGCCAGCAAGAAGCCGGAGATTTTCCAGGTCAGCCCGACGAAGGTCAACCCCACCACGCAGCCGAACATCATGATCCTCGGCCAGTATCTGACCCCAACCAGCACGGTCGAAGTCGGCGGAAGACCCGCCACCACGGTGCAGGCACCCGACCCCAACCATCTCCTGGTCAAGCTGCCCGACAACCTGTCGCAAGGCTCCTACGAGGTGCAGGTGACGAATGAGGCCGGCAGCGCGGTGGCCACCGATGCGCTGGTCGTGGACGGTGCAGCGGCCCAGCTGAGCACGCTGCAGTACGCAGCGGGCGCCGGGATCCTCCTCTTTCTGATGCTCGTCATGCGCCTGACGCGCACCCCGGGTCTTTCCTAAAAACGCATCTTGTGGGCGAACCGGAGCTAGGAATTGCGGGCGGTCATCAAGAGCGTCAGGTTGCGCTCTTCTGGATCCTCGGCGATGGTTTGCTCTTCCAGCGTGACATCGGGCATCGCTCGCAGGGCCGCAAGGGCCCCACGCATCTGTCCCAGATTGCGCTTGGCGTCGTTGAATGCGTTTTGAATCATGGTGCTACCCCGGGCAATGCTGTTCTCAAAAAGCCGGTCGAGCGCGGTGACGTTGTCGTCGATCTGGTGCAGGTAGCCTTCCAGGTTCTCGAGGTCGATCGAGCGAGCGTATTGGAGGTGCAGGCGAAACAGGGCAAGCACGTAGGGGATCGTCATGCTGTAGGGCATCAAGATGACGCCCTCGCGATAGGCCTCGAGGTGAGCGCGCCGGCAGGCGTTGAAGACGGGATCGGGAACCGCCGCGACCGCAAAGGCGAGCGTCGCTGCCGGGTCGATGTACTGCCGGACATCCCGCACCTTGAGACGCAACGTCCGCTCGATCTCCTGGACGAGTAGCGCTTCCTGGGCCGGGTCCGACATGGCCTCCGCCAGCCGGTCGAGCAGCTCGGGGGACGGCCACTTGCTGTCGATCGGCAGCCGCTTCCCATTCGCCAGGATCAGGGCATACTCGACAACCTTGCCGTTGACCCGAAAATTCATGTCGATCATCTCGGGGGGGAACTGGCGGAAGGCGTCCTGCAGGATATTCTCCCCGGCTGCCCCGCGTGTCCGGCTGCCGAGCAGCACCGTCTCGATCCGTCGGGCCGACGCCTGGACGTCATCTTCGATTCGGCGCCGGTCCTCAGCGTCAAGCTTCAGCCGTTCGACGACCAGGCGAGCCTCGGAGAGATCTTTGCCGATTGCCTCGCGCACGTTCGCCGAGCTTTCCACCACCTTGGATTCGACGCCCTGGACCGTCGAGTGCAGGCTCACCAGAGATTGACTGAGCGCGGCCTGGTTGCCGGTCACGGCTTCGACCTGGGTTTTCAGTGCGGTCAGGTCGGTCAGCGCCTTCAAGATCGCGTCTGCCGGCATCGCCTCGACGGGCTTGCGCCGCTGAAAAACAAGGGCGATCGTCAACAGGCTGGCAATCAGCGCCAAGCCGAGGACCAGTTCAGCAACGTTCACAGCAACTCCTCCAGGACGTGAGCAGAACGGTTGGCCGTGTTCATGGTGCGCGAAGTCATGCCCAGAGTCAACCAGGAGGTTTTGACAGCTGCCTGTCGGAAACGCCCTCCCCAGGCGTGGGGAGCTAAATGTCAGCGGCTGACCGGGTATCCCTTTTCGATCCAGGCACTCGTGCCGCCGTCGACATTCACCACCTCGGGGTAGCCGAGTTGCAACAGGTAGGCGGCTGCCGCCAGGCTTCGCTGCCCCGACTGGCAGATGGCCAGGATCGGACGTTCTCGCGGGATTTCGCCGACGCGGGCCTCCAGCTCGCCGAGGGGGATCAAGGATGCCTCCGCCAGATGCCCACGGGCAAATTCCCACGGCTCCCGGACGTGCCCCGGCAACGCGGGCGCAAGTTGCGCCCGTCGGCTGCGTCGAACTCTGCAGCGTGAGCAAGGGCCAGCAGTACCTGCAATTCTTCGGCTCCGACACCCTCAAACGCCTCCACGGTTGCGCCATCGCGGAGCACGACCGCGGCGCCGACAGCCCCTGCCAGAGCCTTGCGCAGCCGCTTCGGCGGCCGCAGATCGGTTTCGGAAACCCGCAGGCGCCGGTGCTCTTCCTCAGTCCGAGCCCGCTCGATATCGCGAGCACGACGAACGACGCCTTCACTGAGTGGCTCGATCACGAGGCCGGCCTGGAACATCACATGACGTCGCAGACGCCGCATCCCTATTTCCAGTTCGCCCGCAGCGTGCTGCAGGCGGCGCGCCGCCGCCTGGGCCAGCCCCCGGCGAAGCATGATGTCCTCGACATGGCATTTCACACCTGGGCGGTTCGATGCGCGACGGGAAATCCCGACCGGGTCACGGATGCGGCCCTCAATCAATGCGTTGACCGGCATCTGATGAGCCTGCTGGCGACCGCGGCCCCGCAGGTGATCGTCGCCATGGGTGGTCCTGTAGCACGATATCTCTGGTGGCGTAGCGTGGGGAGCTGGGATGAATGGACGTC
Source organism: Chloroflexota bacterium (assembly GCA_005880395.1). Classification (GTDB taxonomy): domain Bacteria; phylum Chloroflexota; class Dormibacteria; order CF-121; family CF-121; genus CF-13. The sequence continues at coordinate 6,656 of VBHQ01000064.1, read as the reverse complement.
GATGACCGGGCTTCACGGACGCGTCCTGGAGATCGCCGCCGGGAAGCGCACCATCCCCGCGATCCTGAGTCTGCATCCCTATCAAAGGGACGTCGACCTCCATCCTCAAGTCATCGGGGAGGCGATTGCCGATCACCTGCGCCCCGAGCACCTGCAGCCAGCGGAGCTGAAGGCCGCATGAGCACCAAGGTGCCCGATCACGAGGACCCGCGGTTTATCCCGGCGGGAGATGACAGCCACCTGCGGGAGCGGATGCAGCAGGCCGAACGGGGTCTCCAACTGCGTCCGGGCGCCCTCTGCCCGCACTGCGGCGGGCACGCCTTCAAGCGCGCCGAGCTGAAGGTCGGCTCGGCTTGCCCGGCGTGCGGGAAGGCGCCGCGGGCCGCAGCCTAGGGCGGTCACTCCCAGCCCCGTTCCGGTCGGCCATCTTCTCCCCGATCGCGGCAATGTTTGCGCGCAGCTCGACCGGCGCCATCACCTCGACCGCCTCACCCCATCCCAGGATCCAGGGGGTGATTTCGATCGTCCCCGTCACCGTCACCGTCATGTCGACCGCCCCGTTCGGCCCCGGCCGAAGCTGCTGCGAGGGATGCCAGATCGATTCGCTCACGCGCGCCGCCGCCGGTGGATAAAAGCGCAGCGACACCACGGTCGGTTCCCCCGAATGGAAGATCCCCCATGCACCGGCCAGGTATTGATTGACGTCGAATTCGCCGGGGATCTCGTAGCCGTCGCCGGTCTGCTCGGCGCGACTGATCCGCTCGAGCTTGAAGGTGCGCATCTGGCCGATCCCGCGATCTCGGGCCACCACATAACTGCTGTGACCGATTAGCGAGGGCTCGAGAAAGTATGGCTCGATGAGCCGCGGTTTCACTTGTTGGTCCCCGCCCGGATACCAGATCCGGACAACCCGATTCCCGGCCCAGCTCAGCGCAATCGTCTGGAGGACCTGCCGGTAGGTCGGATTCGGCGGTCGTGCCTCCATCTGCCGGACGGTCGCATGGACGTAGGGGGCGACCGCCGGGGGCAGCACGGCGGCCAGCTTGGTGAAGGCGTCGGCAACGTCCGGATTGGCCTCGTCGGTCGCACGATGCATGAGCCGCACGCCCATGAGCAGCGCCATCGCCTCGGGTAGCGTGAACTTCACCGGTGCGACGAAGTAATTGGGGTCGACGACGATCCGGGCACCATCCTCAAACACCGGGACGTTCATCGCCTCGAGCGCCCGAATGTCCCGGTAGGTCGTGCGAGGATTGACTCCCGTTCGTCGGGCAATCTCACCCAGGGTGAGACCCCGCGGATTCCCCTGCAGCAGGGTCTGGATCTTCAGAATCCGCGCTCCGCGATCCCCCTTTTCGAACGAGCCCATCGGCTTGCTCAGTGTAATTGGGGCCAAGTTCAAAAATTCGCGCAGGCAACCTCTATAATGGGCGCTGCTTCGCGCTCGTCATTGCCGATGCGCCCGGCAGATTTTGCGTGGTTACGGGGGATTTGTGGCCCTTCGCCTGCTCCATTTCGCTGACCTGCATCTCGACCGGTCCTTTGCCCGCGAACACCTCTATGGCGTGGGTGCCCAGCAGCATCGAGAGGGCCTTCGTCAGGCGCTCCGACGCATCGTCGAGCGGGCCCAGCATGAACAGGTAGAGCTGATCACCTCTGGCGGCGATCTGTTCGAGCACGACCAGGTGACGCGCGAAACCGCAACCTTTGTCGTGCAGACACTGGGGGCGGCCGGCGTTCCAGTTCTGATCGTGCCCGGCCACGCTGACCCGGCGCTGGCGAGCTCGCCATATCGTTACCTTCGGTGGCCATCGAACGTGACGATCGCCGCCCATGAGGATCTCCGCCCGTATCGCTACGGCGATGTCGTGATCTGGGCGGCCGGCTTCATGCGCCCCGACGAGCCGGACGCGCCGCTGCGCGACTTTCCGCACCAGGATTCAGGGGTCAATCTTCTGCTACTCCATGCCTCCGATATGAGCCAGGTTGCCGAAGGCGTCACGCCGTACAAGCCGATCCTTCCCAGTCAACTGGAGGAGCGAGGCCTGCGTCACGCGCTGCTCGGCCACTATCACACCGGCCGCAGCGATGCGGCAATCACCTACCCGGGCAGCCCCGAACCGCTTGGCTGGCAGGAAGTGGGACCACACTGCACGGCCTTGGTGACCGTCCTCGACGATGGCCGGGTCGAGGTCTCGCTGGAACCGATCAATGTGCGCCAGTTCGCCCAGGAGACGATCGATGTGACCGGGATGACGAGCCTCGAGCATGTGCGTCAGGCCGTCGCGGGCATGCGAAACGAAAAGCGGCTCGAAGGCGGCCTGCTGCGTGCGACGCTGGTTGGCCAGCGCATGCCAGGCCTAAATCTAGATCCGCTTCAGCTGGCCGCCGAATGCGAGGACGGATTCGCCTTCATCGAGTTTCGCGACCAGTCTCGAATCGCCCACGACCTCGATGCGGTGGGCCAGGAGTTCACGAGCCGCGGAGAGATGGTTCGCAAACTCGTCGACCATACGAACGAATCGCGCCCGGGCGACCAGGTTGCGGGACGCGCCCTGCAACTTGCGCTGGACGCGTTCGAGGAATGACCAAGACGTTAGCATGCAACTCCAGTGTTGGTTGTAAGCCGGGCCACATGCTCGTCCTAAACGACTTTTTCTCCAGGCGTAACGGGCGGTTAGCATGCGGCTGAGCCGCATACGGATCGACGGCTTCGGCAGCTTGCAGGGCATGGAGCTGCGCTTCGGACCCGCGATGAACCTCGTGGTCGGCCCGAACGAAGCGGGCAAATCGACGCTGCAGGAGGCGATCGTGACCGGTCTCTTCGGCCTGCAATCGAGTCAACGGTCCCGCGGGACGGTGGTGGACCACGCCGAGCGCTGGCGACCCTGGCAGGGTGGTGCTTTCGGACTCGCGATCGAGTTCGAGCTCGAGGATGGAACGCACCTGCGAGTTGAGCGCGACCTCGACAGCGAGGGGGTGCGCGTCCTCGACCTCGATAGCGGTGCCGACCTCAGCGATCGCTTTCAGCACAATGGTGCGGCCGGCGTCGACATCGGTCGCCAGCTGCTCGGCATCAGCCGGGACATCTATACCAACACGGCCTGCATCTCAAGGAGTGAGGTGATGCGGCTGGAGGATGCCGGCAGCATCAAGGAAGCGATCGTCGCCCTCGCCGACTCAGCCCACCCCGACCGGACGGCCCAGCGCGTCCTCGATCGACTTCGCCAGGAACGGGCCCAGCGCATCGGCAAACCTAAAGGACGGACGGGCCGGCTGCATGACCTCGAGGGCCGCCTTGGCGAGCTCGAGCGGCAATTGACAGCCGCGCGCCAGGCGAGGGCCGCGGTCGAGGACCTGGCGCAAAAGCGCGAAACCGTCGCCGCCTTGACCGATAACGAGCTTTCCATCGTCCAGACACTCGAGGCGGCGGTCGCGCGACTCGCGAAGCCCAGGCCGACTTTGAGCGGCGAGCCGCTGACGTCAGCTCGCAGGTCCAGGAACTGGAGGCGCAGCGAGGCGCGCTCGACGCTGAGGCGCAGAACCAGGCGACGCGCTCGCGGGGGATCGACCCGCCCGCCCTCGAGCAGGAGCCGACCGTTCGCGACCTGCTATCCGCCCTCAACGTCGCGGACGCCCAGGCGCCGGAGATCCACCTACGTGGCCAGACGACCGCCGAGGATGTTCGCCGGATCGCCGAGCGACATCCTGGGCTGATCGGCCAGGGCCTCGATTGGCCGGCTCGGCAGATGGAATTTCAGCGCGTCTACTCGGAGTGGCGGGAGCGGCACAATGTGGCGGTCGAAGCGAGGCGGCGGGCCGGCGCCGAGCTCCCACCCCGCCTCGAACAGCTGAAGCACGACATCGCGCGCTACAAGGAAGTCCCGAGCGTCATCAAGTCCGGCCAGCAAGCGGAGGAGTCGATGCGCCGTGAGGAGGGGCTGGCCGAACGCGCCCGCGGCCGCCAGCGCACCTTCCTCGGCGCGATGCTGGGCGGGTTGCTGCTGACCGCCATGGCGATCCTCGTCGCATTCCTCGCCTTGCAGAGCGGCATGTCGGTGGCGTTGCAGGCAGCCGCCTTCTTCCTGCTCGGCATGGGAGTCCTGTCAACGGCGATCGGCATCTGGGTGCGGGGCGCGGCGGTGCGCGAGGTCGATCGACGCCTGCGGGCGAAGGACGAGGCGCGGACCAAGCGCCGCGAAATTCTGCAGCCCTGGGGCGTGCGGAGCTCAGGCGAGTTGCAGCAAGCGCTGGTCGAGCACCTGCAGAAGGTCCGCTATGACGCGACCCGACTGGAGCTCGATCGCCAGGCGACGGAATTGGAGGAGCGCGCCCAGCTGGCGGGCCGCAGCTTGCGTGAGCTGGTCGGGTCCTGGGGGTTACAGCAACCGGCCCCAACCGAGGAATCGGTTGAGGCGACCGCCCGGGAGGTCGAGTCGCTCGCCCAGGACACGCTCACCTGGAATGCCGCCAGCCAGCGTGCGCAAGAGGCATCGCGCGGCCAGTCCGAGCTCGACCAGCGACGGGAAACGTTGCGGCAACAACTGCACAGCCTGCTGGATCGTCTCGGCTTCGACCGCCGCGAGGCGCTCGGAGCCGCCCGGGACTTCATCGCCAGCTGCGAGGCGGCGCGGACCGCGCAGCAAATTCGAACGCGAATCGAGCAGCTGGATGCCCAGCTCGAGCAGCTGCGTGCTCCCGGTGAGCGGGCTCAAGTGGAAGCGGCGAAAGCCGACGACTACGCGGTCCGTCTCGCGGCAATTTACGGCCCGGCAGGCATTTCGGAAACCGACATGGAACGCGCCGCCGAGGCCTGGGACGCCGGGCTGCTGCACGCCGAGGCCCATCGTGCCAGCAGCGCCAGGATCGCGGAGCTAGAGGCGCAGCGCGGTGGGGTTCAGGCGGATGAAAGCGCCTCGCTCCGCGAGCTCGTGGACGACCTCTCGCGGCAGCTGGAGGAATCGAATCGTCAGGCCGACCCCGCTCGCTCCGCCGAGTTCGCCAGCCTGCCGCTGGCCGAACTCGAGCGGCAGCGCGATCAGCACCGCGGCGCCAAGGAAGGAGCCCAAGAAGAACGGGCGCGCGCCGAAGAGCTGCTCAATGACCGGCTCAGCCAGATCGGTGACGTCGCCGCCCTCGAGGAGGAGATCGCGACCGTCCGCGAGCAACTTCAGACGTTGGAAGCCGAAGCGCACGCCTACGACCTTGCGATCGAAACCCTGGAGGCCGCCGCCAAGTCGGTCCGGCGTGCCGTGATCCCGCGTCTGAAGTCGCAGCTCCAGGACCAGCTGGCGCCGATCACCAATGGGCGCTACCGGGACGTTCGCGTCGGGGATGATCTGGCGTTGCAGGTCAAGACCCAGGATCGCGCCTTCAAGGACGTCGACAACCTCAGCCTTGGGACCCGATCCCTGATCTATCTCCTGGAGCGCGTCGCGCTCGCGCGGATCATCGGCGGGAACGCTGAGCCGCCGCCGTTGCTGCTCGACGAGGCGCTCGTCCATGCGGATCGTCGCCGGATGCGGGCCGCGCTCGATGAGCTGGGCCGGCTCGGCCAAGAGCACCAGGTCATCCTCTTCTCCAAGGACGAGGGGCTCGCCGAGCGCGCGGAGAAGGCCGAGGATTGGACCATCATTCGCCTGCCTGGCCCGTCACTCGTGCCAGCCAACGCCGAGCCAGCGCCCGCCAACGGCGCTTCTCGCGACGAGGTCGAGGAGGAGGTCCGAAGCCGCTAGCGTTTTTCGAGGCCGCCGAGTAGCACTCGCAATCCCGCCTCCAACCGCGGCGGCTTGATTTGCCGCTCGCCTTTGCGGCGTACCCGGTAGCCGCCGGCCACCCGGGCCGCGGCGGCCTGCGCTGCGGCGACCAGCTCGCCGGCCGCTACATCCGGATCAGACAGGGCATCCGGCTCGAATTCCACCAGCTCGCTGATGCAAATCTCTCGATTTGGATCGACGATCACGACGGCGACAAAGGGCTCCTCAGTTTTGATGCTTGGATGGATCTGTGACCACGGAATGACATTACCCATGTCGGCAGCCTAGGAGGCGGTTTTGACAGCTGTCTGTCGAAACGTCAGACGGCTGAGCGAATCCGCGCCTCGAGCCTGGTCTTTACCGAGGGCCATTCCGACTCGATGATGGAGAAGATAACGGTGTCGCGATAGCTTCCGTCGGGACGGATGCGCTGATTGCGCAAGGTCCCCTCGAAGCGGGCGCCAAGCTTGCGGATGGCCGCTTGCGAATGCAGGTTCTTGACGTCGGTCTTCAACGCCACCCGGATGGCGTGCCATTCCTCGAAGGCATGGCGCATCAACAAGTACTTCGATTCAGGGTTGACGAAACCTCCCCATGCGTCCGGCGAGTACCAGGTCCATCCGATCTCGACGGTTCGGTCCTCTTCCTCCACACCCAGATACCGGGTGCTGCCGATCAGCCGGCCGTCGGCGACACGCACGACGACGAACGGGTATTCGCGGCCCTGGGCCTCCGCCTGCATCGCCTTCTCGAGCCAGGTCTCCATTGCCGGGGGCGTGACCGGCCGCGCCGGCATCCACTCCCAGATTTCCGGCGCCCGTCCCGCCTCGAGCAGGGCGGTGGCGTGTTCCCGTCGCATCGGCTCGAGCCGGACATTCGGGCCGGCCAACGTGATCGGAC
>VBHQ01000063.1 GCA_005880395.1 Chloroflexota bacterium | reverse complement strand
CAAGGACAACTGCCAGGCGGCCGGCAAGGGCGCGATCAAAGTCCAGGGCTTCGCGACCCAAACCGAGGCGAACTCGGCGCTGCTGTCAGGTCGCGCCGACATCGGCTTTCTCGACCAGCCGGTCGCCGACTACCAGGTGACGCAGACCAACGGCAGACTGAAGACGACCGGTAAACCCTGCAGTCTCGCGCCTTACGGCGTCGCGGTGGTCAAGGACAGCCCGCTCGAGAAGGCGCTGACCGACGGGATCAAGTACCTGATCGACAACGGCTATTACAAGAGCGTCCTCCAGAGATGGAACGTCAGTGAAGGCGCGATCGCCAGCTCCGACGTGACCCTGAACAACAACAACTCGATCGGCGCCACCTGCGTGCCGTCGTACTGAGGCCGATTTCCCTGAGGGGCTGACAGCAGCAAGCAGAAACCTGTGAGCGACATCACCTCCGGTCAGCGACTCGGCGCATCGCCGGGACCGCGGCCGGAGGCGATCAAGGCCATACCGGTCAGGCATCCGGGGCGATGGGTCTCGGCGATTCTCGTGCTGCTGGTCGTCGCTCAGGTGGTCTACACGATCCTGGTCCAGGCCGGTCTGAAATGGGAGGTCGTCGGTCACTACCTGTTTCAAGGACTGATCCGAGGCGGAATCGTCGTCACCCTGGAGCTCACGGTGCTGGCGATGATCATCGGCGTCGCGCTCGGGATCGTGCTGGCGGTGATGCGACTCTCTCCCAACCCGGTGGTCTCCTGGGTCAGCTGGTTCTATATCTGGTTCTTCCGCGGCACGCCGGTACTCGTCCAGATCTTCTTCTGGTTCAACCTCAACCTCGTTCTTCCGCACCTGACGCTCGGGATCGCCGGCACGCCGTTCTATTGGCGCGGACCTGGGACGAACTCGTTGATCACGAACTTTATGGCCGCCCTGCTCGGTCTGGGGCTGAACGAAGCGGCGTATATGGCCGAGATTGTCCGGGCCGGTCTCATCTCAGTTGAACAGGGTCAGAGCGAAGCCGCCCAGGCCCTCGGGATGACGCGAATGCTAGTCATGCGCCGCATCATCCTGCCGCAAGCGATGCGGGTGATCATCCCGCCGACCGGCAACGAGACGATTTCCATGCTGAAGACCTCATCGCTTGCGTTTGTCGCCGCGGTGCCCGAACTGTTCACTCGAGGAGAGCAGATTGCCAGCGCCAACTTCAACGTCGTGGAATTGATCTTCGTCGTCAGCACCTGGTATTTGTTCATGACGTCGATCCTGACCGTCGGACAGTTTTACCTCGAGCGCTACTTCGCGCGCGGATCGCAACGTGAGCTCCCTACAACGCCGCTCCAGCGGTTGCGGCGAATGCTATTCACCCTGCACGCGCCCTTCGTGGCATCGATCTGGAGGTCTACCCGCGCGAGGTGATGTGCATGATCGGCCCATCAGGGTCAGGCAAGAGCACCTTTCTCCGGTGCATCAATCACCTGGAGAAGATCGACGCCGGCCGTCTTTCGGTCGACGGCGAGCTGGTCGGCTACCAGCAGCGTGGCGACAAATTGTATGAGCTCGGCGACGATGCCGTCTGCAAGAAACGGTCGGAAATCGGCATGGTCTTCCAGCACTTCAATCTCTTCCCCCACATGACCGCGCTCGAAAATCTCGTCGAAGCCCCAATTCGGGTAAAGCGAGAAAGCCGTGCCGTCGCCGTTGAGCGCGGACGTCGCCTGCTCGAGCGCGTGGGGCTTGGCGAGAAGATGCATGCGTACCCGAAACAACTGTCTGGGGGACAACAGCAGCGGGTCGCGATCGCCCGGGCGCTGGCCATGCAGCCGAAGCTCATGCTCTTTGACGAGCCGACGTCGGCGCTGGATCCCGAACTGGTCGGAGAGGTGCTCGATGTCATGCGCGGTCTGGCTGAAGACGGCATGACGATGGTGGTCGTGACTCACGAGATGGGGTTTGCCCGCGAAGTGAGCGACAGCCTGGTCTTTATGGACGGCGGCGTTGTGGTGGAGAAAGGGAAGCCTCGCGATGTGCTGGCCAACCCTCAGCACGAGCGCACCCGCTCGTTTCTCTCGAAGGTGCTGTAAGTCCCGCACCCCTGACCCTCCCCCGGGGGGAATCAGTTGCGCTTGAGGTCTTTGAGGATCTCGCGCGAGGCGTTTCGGCCGTTGATGCCGCTGATGCCGCCGCCCGGATGGGTGCCTGAGCCGCAGAGATACAAACCCTTGATCGGCGTGCGGTAGTCGGCGTAGCCCGCGACCGGCCGCCACGAAAACAGCTGGTCAAGCGTGAGGTCGCCATGCATGATGTTGCCGCCGACCAGGCCGTATTCCTGCTCCATGTCATAGGGGCCCAGCACCTGGCGATGCTCGACGGCGGTCTTGAGGTTGGGTGCAAACCGCGTATAGCCCTCGATGACGCGGTCGGCATACGCCTCCAGCTCCTCGCGGTGTGGCGCCTGTGACCAGCTAGCCGGCACGTACTGCGTGAAACAACTCATCACGTGTTTTCCGGCGGGCGCCAGCGAATCATCAACCATGGTTGGGATCACACCGTCGGAGTAGGGTGCCGCCGAGGGACGCCCGTACTTGGCGTCATCGAAGGCTCGTTCCAGGTATTCCATCGAGTCACAGAGCTGGATGAAGGAGCGCGCCGCAGTCGCCGAGTCATCCGCCTCGAGGCCCCGGAATCGGGGTGGCTCGGCGAGCGCCAGATTCACCTTCACGGTGCCCGACCGCGTTTTGTAGCGGTCGATGGAGCGCACGAAATCGGCCGGCAACTGGTGCGCGCCCACGAGCTCGCAGAACGTCGTCCGTGGATGGGCGTTCGAGATCACCACCCGGGCCCGCAGCTCGGTTCCGTCCGCGAGCGCAACGCCGACGGCGCGGCCACTCTCGATGAGGATTCGAGCAACCGGAGTGGCGGCACGGATGTCTGCCCCGTGCTCCCGGGCGTCGGCGGCGATCGCCTCCGAGACGGAGCCGGTCCCGCCGCGGACAAATGCCCACTCCGCCATCTGGCCGTCGATCTCGCCGATGTAGTGATGCAGGAGGACGTAGGCGGTCCCGGGGGTATACGGCCCGCCGTAAGTGCCGATCGCTCCCGAGACGCAGCGGGCGGCCTTGACCTGCGGTGATTCGAACCATTCGTCCAACAGCTCGGCGACCGAGAGGGTCATCACCTTGACGAAGTCGCCGGTGCCTTTGACGTCGAGACCCTTGAGCTTCCAGGCAAAACGCGCCAGCTCCAGGAGGTCCGCGGGCGATTTTGCGCCGACCGCCGGTGGAGTCATGAGCAAGAGCGGGCGGACCAGCCGGGCCATCTTCGCCAGGTAAGCGCTGAACTCCGGCCATGCATCGGCGTCTTTCGTCGAAAACTTCGCGATCTCGTCACGGGCCTGCTGTGAATCCTTGGTGAGCAGCAGGTGAGAACCGTCTGGGAACGGGACGTAGTAGTCGGCGGCCAGCGGATACAGCGTCAGGCCATGGCGCCGAAGCTCGAGCTCGTTCATGACCTCGGGCGGCATCAGCGAGAGGACATACGAGAGGGTCGACACCGTGTAGCCGGGCCACGGATGCTCGCTGACCGCCGCGCCGCCCAGCACTTCTCGCCGCTCGAGGACCAGGGGCTTCACACCGGCTCGGCCAAGATAGGCGGCGGTTGCGAGACCGTTATGACCGCCTCCAATGATGATCGAATCGTATTCGGCGCGCACCCGTGGCGAGTATATCGGCGCCCCGCCGGCCACCTGTCCCTTGACAACCGGTAACCGGTAGTTCAAATTGCGCTCAGGCTCTGCCGAGGGCCAAACATGCAAGGAGGGTAAGCATTGGCGGTCTTAGAAACCGAACCAAACGTTCTTGCCGAAAAACGCAAACTTCGTAAGTCGCTCTTCCGCTTCGACATGATCTTCTTCACGGTCTGCGCCATTCTCGCGATCGACACCATTGGACAGGCGTCCTCATACGGTGCTCAGGCGATCTTCTGGCTGGTCGTCTCAGCCGCGACCTTCCTGATTCCGTACGGTCTTTTGACGGCCGAACTGGGCACGACCTTCCCGGTCGAGGGCGGGCCCTACGAGTGGGTCCGTCTGGCGTTCGGCCATATGGCCGGTTCGATCACGGCGGTTCTCTACTGGCTGAGCAACCCGATCTGGCTGGGCGGCACACTCGCGGCCACCGCCATAGCCGGCATGGACCTCCTGTGGGGCACCAAGATCGGTGACAACACCGGTCTCTCGATCCTGGTTGGGCTGGCGTTCATTTGGGTCGCGGTGATGATGAACATCCTCTCGCTGCGGTCGATGAAATGGGTGCCGAACCTGGGCGCGATCGTCAAGCTCGCACTCTTCGCGCTCTTCGCCGTGTTGGTGTTGATCTCGGGATCGCAGCATGGCTTCAAGGGCAGCCTCGGCGGAATGTTCGATGGCCTGGGCGCGGCATTCGTGGGTGTCATCGGCGTCCTCGTCTTCCAGTGGGTCGGTTTCGAGCTGCAGAGCAATGCCAGCGAAGAGATCGACAACCCGCAACGGGACATCCCCCGGGCGGTGACCCTGGCCGGGATCATCAGCCTGTTGGGTTACGCGGTGCCGATCATCGGCGTCATCCTGGTCCTGAGCGGCAAAGACATTGTCAACGTCAGTGGGTTCATTAGCGGCTATCAGACGGTCGTCAATAACGCGCTTGGCAGTGGAAGTGCCAACGTTCTCAATGGGATCGTGGGCGCCGGGTTTGTGTTTGCGCTTCTTTCCAGTGGCACGGTCTGGTTGATGGGGTCCGACCGCTTGATGGCCATCGGGGCCCTTGCGGGCTCCGGCCCGCGCGCCATGGGCTACTTCTCCAAGCGGTTTGGGACGCCCGTGCCGGTCAACGTGATGTCCGGCATTTTGGCCAGCCTGTTCCTGATCGCCAACTTCCTGATCACCGGCGGGAGCCTGAAGAGTTTCTTCACGATCGTGCTCGGCCTGGTGATCTCGACGACCACGTTCTCGTACGTGCTCGTGTTCCCGGCAATCGTCGTGCTTCGCAACCGGTATCCGAACGCGAGGCGTCCGTACCGGATCGGCGGTGGCGTCATCGGTCTTTGGGTGAGCATGCTGCTCTGCGAGTTCTACGTCGTTGCGGCCACGATCTTCTCGCTCTGGCCCAACATGTTCTCGGACAAGGTCACGGCCGCGGTCAGCGTGGGCGGCGTCAGCGTCGGTCGCGGGACCTACGAGCTGACAATCTTCGGCGCCACGGCGGTCATGCTCGTGATTGCGGTGATCTTCTACGCGATTGGGCGCGGCCATGCCGTGCACGACCGCTGGCCCGACGAAGGGACGACGGCCGACCGGCGGCAGCCGGTGAGCGTGGCTCGAAGCTAGCCGAAAGCGGTTCGATCACGCAAAGGCGCGGGCGGCGATGTCGCCCGCGCTTCGTTTTATTGGGCCGCCCAAGGTAGCCGTTGACGAACTGGCCGGGGCCTGATACGTTTGGCGCGAACTTAAAGAGGGAGGGAGCCCTAGGGCGTCTATTCCAGCTTCGCCGTCGCCTTCTCGTATATCTCCCCGAGCACCGGGATCTTCACGTTGTTTGCGCCGATCGGTCTCGCGATCGCGGGCCCGTTCTTCTTCTGGAGCTGGCCGCTGGTCGCCCTCGGCCAGTTCATCGTCGCCCTCAACTTCGCCGAAGTTAGCTCACATTTTCCGATCGCCGGCTCGGTCTATCAGTGGACGAAATATCTCTCCAACCGGCACTACTCATGGTTCACCGGCTGGATCTATCTGTTTGCCGGGATCCTGACAGTGACGGCAGTCGACGCCACGATTCCAATCGTGCTGATTCCCTTGCTCAACAACCTGGGAATCGGGATCACAGCAACCCTGACCAGCGAGATCATCATCGCTGCGCTGATCCTGGCGAGTACGACCTTGCTCAACATCTATGGGGTTCGGTTGGTCGCCATCGTCAACAACACCGGTGTTGTGTTCGAAATCCTAGGCATGGTGGTCTTCGCCCTTCTGCTTCTGATCTTCTACCACCACCAACCGGCGACGATCGTTTTCGACAGTAGCTATCTCGGGACCGGCTTCACCGGCGGAGCCTTCCTGGCCGCCATGTTCATGTCGCTTTTCGTCATTTATGGTTTCGACACGGCCAGCACCCTTGCCGAGGAGACCAAGAACCCGCGCGTCGAGGCTCCCAAGGCGGTCCTGGGATCGATCGCCGGCGCCTTCGTGATCGGTGGCGTCTTCCTATATGCGACGCTGGTCGCTATCCCGGACATGGGCAAGTTCGTCAAGGGTGCTGGCGCCGCAACCATTTTCTCGCCGGCCGACATCTTCAATGCCGTGATGCCCAAATGGCTGGCCAGCATCTACCTGCTGATCGTGCTGGCGGCCATCTACGTCTGCTGCCTCGCGATCCAGACGTCAACGATCCGCCTGGCCTTCGGGATGGCGCGCGATGGCAAACTCCCCTTTGGCCGGATCTACAACAAGGTCAGCCCGACGCTGCACACACCGGTTGGCACCTGCATCGTGGTCGGCGTGTTGGCCGCGGTCCCCTTCCTGTACTTCACCGGAGCGGCCGCGTTGGCGGTCGGGGCCACCGGGCTCATCTATCTCTCGTACATGCTTGGCAACATCGCCGTCCTTGGCGCCCGCATGCGGGGCTGGCCCACCGACAAGGCGCCATTCAAACTGGGTAGCTGGGGCACGGTCGTCAATGTTCTGGCGATCGCCTGGGGAGGGTCCATGCTGGTCAACTTCCTGTGGCCTCGGGTAACCAGCAATCCGAACATCAGCGCGCTGCCGAACTATCCCTCGTGGCTCGGATTCATCGGCGGCATTCCAATCTTCGAGGCGACGATCGGCGTCATCCTCATCGTCGGCGCCATCTACTACGTGGTCGCGCAACTCCCCAAGCGCGACACGGCGGTCCGAGCGGCGTAAGCAGAAGCCCCCACCCTGCCCTCCCCCGCAAGCGGGGGAGGGTAAATGGAGGGTGAGCGTTGGCTACCTATAATGACCACGACATGGCGGTCAAAATTCGCGTGCCCGGGGCCTTGCGTCAGCTCACTCGGGGAGCGGCCATCGTCGAAGTCGACGCCAACGATGTCTCGCAGGCACTCCACGAGCTCGACGACAAATATCCAGGCTTCCGGGAGCGGCTCTACGACGACAAGGGCGAGCTGCGCCAGTTCATCAACATCTACCGAAACGACGAGGACATCCGCTTCGGCTCGGGCCTGAAGACCCCGCTCAAAGACAGCGACGATCTCTCGATCGTCCCGGCGGTCGCGGGGGGCTGACCCCGGTGGCGCGGACGACCGTGCGCCTGACGTTCCGCGGTGACTCCCTCAATGACCCGGTGATCTATCGCATGGGACAGGACTACAAAGTTGTGACCAATATCCGACGCGCGGACGTCGGCGAGGACACCGGCTGGCTCGAAATGGACCTGGACGGTGAGCAAGCGGAGATCGATCGCGCCCTCGAGTACTGCCGCAGCCGCGGCATCGGGGTCCAGCCGCTGAAGCCGGTATGAGAATCGCGGTTGCCATGAGCGGTGGCGTCGATTCGTCGGTGGCCGCCGCCCTGATGCGCGAAGAGGGCCACGACGTGTTCGGGGTGACGCTTCAGCTCTGGCCCAAGGAGATGGCCGCCAGGGATTTCGACAAGCACCACGGCTGTTGCTCGCTCGACGCCGTCGAGGATGCGCGCCGGGTCGCCAGCCGCCTCGGCATCCCGTATTACGTCCTGAACTTCGAGGATGACTTTCGCGAAGCGGTGATCGATCCGTTCGCGACGGCCTACCTGGAGGGACGCACGCCCAACCCCTGCATTCGCTGCAACGAGACGATCAAGTTCGGTCTGCTGCTGCGCAAGGCGCTCGCACTCGGCGCCGATGCGCTCGCCACCGGTCACTACGCCAGGATCGAGCATGGAGACGACGGCTACACACTGCACCGGGCCGTCGACGACCGCAAAGACCAGTCCTACGTGCTCTATCAGCTCGGTCAGGAGCAGCTGGCGGTGCTGCGCTTCCCGGTCGGCCGCTGGAAGAAGGAGAGGGTCCGCGCCAAGGCGGCCGAGCTCGGCCTGGTCACGGCGCTCAAGCCGGAAAGTCAGGAGATCTGCTTCGTCGCCGACGGGACCTACCGTTCGCTCCTTAAAGAGCGGTTTGGGGAGCGCGTCAGGTCCGGCCCGATCGTTGACGAAAGCGGGTCGCGCATCGGTGAGCATGAGGGGGTGGCGATGTATACGGTCGGTCAGCGATCGGGGTTGCGCCTGCGCTCCGCCGGCGAAAGCACGCCGGCGCGCTACGTCAGCCGGATTGACGCCCGGACGAATACCATCACGGTCGGCGGCCCCGAGGCGCTGGGGACCGACAACTGCCGGGTCGAGGACGTGCGCTACGTTGGCGGCGTGGCGCCGACGTCGCCCTTTCGGGCTGGCGTCAAGGTTCGATCGCACGCCCCCGAGGCGCCGGCATTGATCACCCCGTGCGGCGACCAGGCGCGGATCGATTTCGATGCGCCGCAGCGAGCGCTCGCGCCAGGACAGGCCGCAGTCTTCTACCACGGCGACCGGGTTGTCGGGGGCGGGCCGATCGCGGTAGGGGAGGGGTGATCGGGCTCGACGCCGCCTCCCAGCATCCGCTGCTGTCGACCGCTGCCCTGATCATGCTCGTGTACCTGACTTGCCTGGGCGGCGCGCTTGCCGTCCGACTCGGGTGGCGTGGTCACAGCGGCTACTGGCTGACGGCGTTCGGCGCCCTGCTCTTCCTCGTCGGAACCGTATGGGGCCGGGGATACCTCTCCGGAGGGGCAACCTTTGCCTTAGCCAGCGGTGGTGTGGTGGCGGCTATCTTCGGGGTCGCGCTCGACCTGATCTTCGGCCCGCCCTTCAGGACGCCGGCGACCGAATAGGATTAGGGCGGTGCCGGTCGACTACTCGGACAAATACATGCTGGCGCCGATCACCCGCCGGCAGGACTATTCGCCGACGCTCTGGACGGTGTGGATGAAGCCACCCGAGCCACTCACCTTCAAAGCCGGCCAGTACGTCGCCTTTGGTCTCAACAACAACGACAAGGTTCTCGAGCGGGCGTTTTCGATCGTCTCGAGTCCGTACGAGCCCGAGCTCGAGTTCTTCATCGAGAAGGTCCCCGAGGGGGCTCTTTCGCCGCAGCTTTACCAGCTGGACGTTGGTGACTGCGTCCTCATGCGCAAGAAGGCCAAGGGCATCTTCAACATCGACGTCAAGTCGGGCCACAGCCAGCATTTCCTGATCTCCACTGTGACGGGCATCGCTCCGTACATCAGCATGGTTCGCACGTTCCAACGCGACCTGAGGGAGGGGCGCCTGGCGCAGCCATTCCGTCTGGTCGTTCTCCAGGGCGTGTCGCGCTCGAACGAGTTCGGCTATGACCGGGAACTCCAGGAGGTCGCCGGTGCGTATCCCTGGCTGACCTACATCCAGACGATCAGCCGGCCGTGGGAAGATCCGGATTGGAAGGGTGAGCGTGGCCGGGTGGACGATCTCATCCGCAAGTACTCGGACAGCCTCGAGCTGACGCCCGAAAGCACGACGGCCTACCTGTGCGGCAACGCTGGAATGATCGTCAACGCCCGCGACATCCTGCGACGGCGGGGATTCGAGCAGGCGTCGATCAAGGAAGAAACATACTGGCCGCCCGGCGAGGGCGACGTCGAGTATTAGCCGCTTGATTAGAATCTGACGCCGTGCTGCTGCTGACTGGCACCCTGCCGGCGCCCATCTCGTCGGCGCCGCTCGTCATCCTTATATATGTCGTTCTGATCCTGATGGTCGCCAGTGCGCTGGCCAGCGTGCTGCTGCGCGACATGATCTATGCGCTCGGCACGTTTGCCGCCACGATGCTGCTGGTGGCGTTGCTTTACCTGACCGTCGCCCCGTTGCTGCTCTTCACCGTGCAGCTGCTGATCTTCGCCGTGATCAGTGCCGTCCTGGTGGCGGGGCTGCTGCGGATGACGGTCGGGTTTGAACGCCGCGCCGTCGGCCCGTTCAGCCAGGAATGGATTGTCGGCGGGGCGGTCTCTGCGGCCATCCTGGCTTTGCTCGCGGTGGTGCTGGCGGCTACGTCCTGGCCGGTCCACGTCTGCTGTAGCCTCGTCGAGGACTTTGCCGGCACCCTGACGAACGGATACGTCGTGGCCCTGGCCACGATCGTCATCCTCCTCGCATGCGCCGCCCTGGGATCGGGGCTGTTGGTCGCCTCTCCCGGACTTCAGCGGCGTCAAAGCAGGACGCGGAATGCCCCCACCCTGCCCTCCCCCAGAGGGGGAGGGAAACGACGGCGATGACCGCCGGGCTCGACCTGTTCCTGATCGCGTCGGCGGCACTGCTTGCGGTTGGGGGATTCGCAGTGGTCGCCCGTCAAAATGCCGTTATCACGCTGCTCGGCGCCCAGTTCATGCTGTTGGCGGGGGGGATTGCCTTCGTCGCCTTCGGGCGTTTCGGGTTCGGGGCGCAAAACCGGAACGGCGCGGCGGCGATGGCGCTGTTTGCCGGCGCAACGGCGCTCGCCCAGCTGGCCATCGGGCTCGCGATGGCGGCGATTCTCTACCGCGAACACCGAAGCTTCGTCCTCGACGCGGACGCCGAGTAGGCCGGCGGGACGTGACGCTCGCGCTGCTGGCAGCCGCAGCCCCCAGGGGGCCGCTCGACACCTGGAGTCCGACCCTGATCGCGCTGTTTGCGCTGCTCCTGCCGCTGATCGCACTCCTGGTCATCTTGGCGTTCACGATCGATTCACGGCGCTTGAGCCTGGCGATCTCGGTGCTCTTTACGCTGGCGGCCGCGATCTGCGCGCTGCTTGTCGTCGGCATCGAAGTGGCCCACCCGCTGCACCTCGAACGCAATGGGACCTTCCTCCAGTTCTTCACCGGGCAATCCGGCTCGGCGGCCCAATTCGTTCTGCAATGGGGCGTGCTGGCCGATCCACTGGCCGCGACCATGCTGGCCGCGGTCACCATCACCAGCCTCTTTGTCCAGGTCTTCGGTCTGGGGTTCATCCGGCGAGAAGACGGACCGATCCGGTTCTACTGCGTTCTGCTCTTCGCCACCTTCGCCATGATCGGCGTCGTGCTGGCGACGAGTTACTTCGAGATGCTGCTCTTCTTCGGCCTGGTCAGCCTCTCGACCTACTTGATGATCGGGCACTGGTGGCAGCGGCACGAATCGACCGGGGCCGCGGCGCTTGCCTTCTTCATCTCCGTCATTGGCGATCTGGCGTTGCTGGCGGCCGTCGCCTACATCTATTTCCGCTTCAGCGAGCTCAATTTCCAGACGCTCGCCGGCCAGTACACCGGGGGCAAGGTGAGTGCCAACGGGCTCTTCATCATGTCGGCCCTCGTCTTCACCGCGGCGGCGGCGAAATCGGCGCAATTCCCGTTCCATGTCTGGCTGCCCGCGAGCGCGCAAGCACCGGCGCCGGGAGCCGCATTGCTCCACTCGGCCGGCGGCGCGCTGTGCGGTATCTACCTGATTGCGCGAAGCTACGCGCTCTTCCATTCCAGCCCCCGCGCGCTGGCGCTGCTCGCCATCGTAGGCGGGATCACCGCCGTGTTTGGCGTCGTCTTCGCGCTCTTCCAGGGCAATCTCAAACGGGCGATCGCCTACACCACCATGGGAGAGCTGGGGCTGATGGTGCTGGCCCTGGGCATCTCCGCCTACGGCGCGGCCGTTTTCGAAGCGTTCACGCAGGCCTGGCCAAAGGCGCTGCTCTTCCTTGCCGCCGGCGTCGTCATCCGCGAGATGCGCACGGAGCGGCTGCTCGAGATGGGGGGGCTTTGGCGGCGGATGCCCTTCACCGGCTGGGTCACGTTGGTCGCCACCCTGGCCGCGGCTGGGGTCCCGCCCTTTAGCACGTTTTGGAGCAAGGACACGATCCTCTCGAAGGCGCTGGCGATCAACAGCGGATTGGGTGCCGCCGTCGTGGTGGCGGTAACCGTGATCGGCGCCATGGCGGTGGTCAGGATCTTCTGCCTGGTCTACACCGGGGCAACGGCGCGCCGCCGGCGTTTCGAGCCGGAGCGGATCCGCGACGCCGGTGGCCGAGTCGCCTTCGCGATGGTCCTCTTCGCCATTCCTTCGGTCGTGGCGGGAATCCGTGGGATTCGTGGACGGACAGACCCGATCGCTTTCGTGACATTCCCGCATGTCCCCTTAGCCAACTCGCATCTGGCCGCGGCGTCGATCATCGCCGTGGCCGCCCTCCTTGGAACGGGCGTCGCGTGGCTGATTTACGGCCGCCGGCTGGCCGTCCCCGGG
>VBHQ01000062.1:6686-13650 GCA_005880395.1 Chloroflexota bacterium | reverse complement strand
TCTCGAAGATCGTCGGATTAGACGTCATCCCGACGACGGCGTCGTCATCGATCATCCGCTTGAGCTCACCCGATGTCATCAGGGTCCGGCGGATGTAGTCGAGCCAGACGCTGGTGCCCGCTTCATAGAGTTCGAAGAGAGAATTCTTCGCCATCACTCCTCCCATTCGTTGTCCGCCTGCGCCCCGGCAGTCAAGCGAAGCGGCGTACAACTGGCTTTCGTTACTAGCCTCTCACATTCTCCGCCGCGCGCCTCAATCGCTGCAGCGAGTCCTCCGGCCCTCGACGAAGCTCCCGCGCCAGGAGTCGCTCGAGCAGCCAGCCCCGCCAACCTGGCGGAAAATGGAATTCTCAGCCGTATTGGACGCGGGTGCCCTCATCGACCCGTTCCACGTCGAAGCGGACCCCAAACCGTAGACCGAGGAATCCGCTGCTCATGCGCACGACCTGTCCCGCCTTCGCGCGGCCAGGGGGATCGACCGCCTCGACGCGCGCGTCGGCCCACGTGTCGTAGGAGGCCGGATCGGTTAGCAGGCTCCAGATGACGTTCGCTGACGCCGCGATCGTGTCAGCCGGGCAGACGTACATGGTCGTATTTCGCTCCCCCTCCAGGGGAAGGCCGGGTGCGGCCTATGTGCCGACGCCGCTGAGCGTAAATTGTTGGCTGCCCGCGCTATCGACAACGGTTACGAGACCTGAGCGCGGGCCGCTTGCTCTCGGCAGGAAGGTCACGGTGATGCGGCAGCTTGCCCCCGCGTCGAGGCGCGGTCCGCATGTCGTCGCCATGTTGAAGTCGACGCCGCTCGCGCTGATGCCGTTGATCGCCAGGGCTCCGTTGCCGGCGTTGAACAGGACGATTGACTGAGGCGCGGTCGGACTGCCAACGCGGTCACCGCCAAAGTTCAAATAGGTAGCGCTGAGTAACGGCCTGGGGAGTGTCCCCGTGCCGTTAAGGACGACGGATTGCGCCCCGCCCGGGCCGTTGTCGTAGATCGTCAGGGTTGCGCCGCGCGCTCCGTATCCGTGCGGCGTAAACCTGACGCTGACGGCGCAGGAGCCGCCGGGCCGGACAGCACCCAGGCAATTCGTCGACTGGCCGTAGTCGCCGCTGGCGGGGCCGCTAATCCCGATGGCGCGGATGTTGAGCGGTGCGTCCCCCGTGTTGCTCACGGTGATCGACTGGGCGACCGATCCGGAAAGATTCGCTGCGAGCGTTAGTGAGGTTGTGCTCAGGGCCGCAACCGGTAGATGCGCAATGCCATCGAGGAGGACCGCTTGCTGGGATCCGGGGAGGCCATTGCTGTCATCGCTGACCAGCAGACTTCCGTGCCGCGACCCGGCACCCTGTGGGTTGAAGGTGATCCCGATGCTGCAGGCGATCCCGGGGAGCAAGGTGGACGGGCAGTGCGGTTGGGCTTGGAAGTCCCCGGTCGTAGCGATGCCGGCGATCGTTAGCGGGCCGTTGCCTCGATTGACCAGGTTGATGGATTGAGCCGGCGTGCCAACGCCAACGTTCGATGTGAAGGTCAGTCGACCGGGGCCAAGCTGCGCCGATGGCACGGTGGCGACACCGGTGATCGCGATTCGATGCGGGCTGTCCAACGAGTCGTCGACGACAACGATGTAGCCATCACGTTCCCCCAGCGTGCTCGGGACAAACGTTACGTTGATGGCGCATCCGGCGCCGGGCGCCAGCACCGGTGGACAGTTGTTGGTCTGTGAGAAGTCGCCATCCTCGTGAATGTCGCTGAGGTGCAGCGGCACCTGGCCGGTATTGACGAGCATGAATGTGGCCGGCGGACTGAGCGTGCCGACGTTCTGCGCAAAGGCCAACTCCTGCCGATTGAAGCTGGTCAACGGCTGCGCGAGGCTGCCGGTGAGCGGCACCGTTTCGGTTGAGACCGGGTTGCCGGCCGCGTCATCTTGCACGATCAGCGTCTCCGCTTTGGCCAGCGTATCGCTGGGACCGATCTGGCTCAGTGAAACCGTAATCTGGCAGCTGCTTTGCGCCGGCATGAACTGCGGACAGTTGTTGCTCTGCGAGAAGAAGGCGCCGGGCTTGATGGTGATGAGCTTGATCTCGAGAAGCCCTGAGCCGTTGTTTGTCAGCGTCACCGTCGCTGGACTTGCCGTCCCGTTGAGTGGCTGATAGATGGCGACGGCCGGTGGGCTGAGCGCCGCGAGGGCGGCGGTCGCCTGGCCATTCAGCGTCACCAGCTGGGCGCCGCCGATCGCATCATTCGGGATGGCGACGCTGCCGGTATGGGTTCCGAGTGATCGCGGCTGGAATTTAACTTGGAAGTAGCAGGTCGAGCCCGGCTCGAGTGCCGCATTGCCACAGGTGTTGTTTGCAGGATCAAGTGAGAAGTTCTGCGCATCGGCGCGCAGGTCGACCTGTCCCATGGCCAGGAGGCCGCTGCCCGTACTGGTGACTGTCACGCTTTGCGGCAAGCTGGCGCTCGAGAGATTGGTCGGATCGAAGTTCACCTGGGTCCGCTGGATCCCCGCCTGCGTCGGGCCAAACCAGCGGATTCGGTTGTTGAAACTGTCGGCCGTGAGCATCGCCCCCGAATCACCCAGCAAGCTCACGCCGCGCGGCGCATTCATCTCGCCCGCCGCGGCGGGCCCGCTGTCGAATGGCGGCCGGCTATCGGGGTTCGGCGGCAACCCATCGCTGGGGTCCGGTGGCGTTACACCGTTCGCGAGGCCGGGCTTGCCGGTTCCGGCAAGTGTGGATACCGCCCCAGTTGCCGGATCTACCCGCCGGAGCGAATTGTTGAGAAAGTCCGCGACGACCAGCGTGCTGTGATCCACCGCCAGGCCCCAAGGACGCGCGAACTCCGCGGTCGTAGGCGCCTGACTCAGCTGAGACGTCCCACCAAGGTCGACGCCGTCGGATCCGTCCCCCGCGACGCTGCGGATCACATTCTTCGGCGGGTCGACGGGCTTGCCATTGCTGTCAACCGGGTTGACGGCATCCACCCGACGGATGCGGTGATCGAAGCTGTCGCTGATGAAAAGGGTTGGCGGTGTGGCGGAATCGACCGCCACGCCGTACGGGAAGTAGAGACCGGCCTGCGTCGCTGGACCACCATCCCCACTGAACCCCAGGTTTCGGCTGCCGGCAACCGTGTAAATCCGCTTGTTGCGCACCTCTCGGACCACGCCGTTGTAACTATCAGCGATGAAAACGTCGCCGGCGGCATCGACCGCGACGCCCATCGGGTAGCTCAGCAGGGCATTGGTCGCGAGGTCGGTATCCCCGGCAAATCCGGACTTTCCCAGGGTCCCGGCGATGATCGAGACGTCGTGACCAGGGCTGGACAGGTCGATTTGGCGGACAACATTATTAAATGTGTCGGCGACGTAGAGCTTTTTTCCGGTCGCATCCAGCGCCATACCCATTGGATCGGCAAACCGGGCCGCCGTGGCCGATTGACTGGTATGGGGTGCACCCGGAACGACGCCAGCCAGCGTATTGACATCGTCGGAATCCTTGTCCCCGGTTGGCTGCTTATCCCGGTCAGCGTTGGTATATGCGCGAACGACCTGGTTGAAGGTGTCGAGCACGTAGCGGGTCCCATCGACGGCCGGCACGGACGCCGTCGACTGCGTCGGGCCGTTGGCTTGTGACAGCACCGCAGCCGGGGTCGAAAACTGTGCTACGGCCGGAGGCTGGCCTTCACCGGAGAAGCTGGTCGTGCCATTGCCCGCCTCCAGATGGATGTTGTGCAGCGGTCCATTCGCCACCCGGGCCTCGAGAATGCGAACGCGATTGTTGCCCGTATCGGCGATCACCAGGTCGCCGCTCGGACGGACCGCCACCGCCATCGGCGAGGAGAGTTGCGCCAGCGTTGCTGGGCCTCCGTCACCCGCCGGGCCAGACTTTTGGGGCGTTCCCGCGACCGTCCGGATCACTCCATCGGTAGTCACCTCGCGCACGACGTGGTTCGCGGTGTCGGCGATATACAGGTCACCCTGCGAGTCGACGGCGACACCACCCGGTTGATTGAGCAGGGCCGTTGTCGCCGGAAAGCCATCGCCGCCAAAGGTGCTGGCTCGCTTGCCCGACCCTGAAAAGGGGATTCCCGCGACGACCGACGGAGCCGGGGACGCCGCAAGGTGGCCGGAGCCGTCGAACGCCGGATCGAAGCGGCGAATCACACTGTTATAGGTATCGGCCACATAGAGCCGGCTGCTGTTGTCGACGGCAAGTCCGCGCGGATATCTCAGCACATCGGAGCCGATGACCGTCTTGATCGACGGCGGTTTGTTGATATCTCGGCAGGCGTTGGCTGTCGGAGTCCCGGCGTCATACTGATCTGGATCGAAGATCGCGCGGACACGGTTATTGGCGCTGTCGGCGACATACAAAATCGTGTGCGCCTCATCCCAGGCCAGCGCATACGGCGACTTGAAGGTGGCGCTGGAAAGGTCGGCCGTATCGCCGTCCGAAGCGTAGCTTCGGTCGGCCGCGCCGGCGAGGGTGCAGATTTGCGTCGTCTGAAACGCGGTCGGGCTGGCGATCGGGTTTACGGTGACCCGCACCTTGCGGATCTGGTTGGCGAAGGTGTCCGCGATGTAGACATCGAACGCCGTCACCTGGAATGGTCCGTTCGCCGTGACGTGGCCGACGGCGACCGCATAGGGACCCACCAGCTCGGTTTTCGTCAGCTGAAAACCATCGCCTTCGGTCGCGAGCGAGCCGCTTCCGGCAAACACCAGCTCGCTGTTGTTGATCAGCAGCCGAATCACGCGGTTGATCGGGTCCGCCACGAACGTATATCGACCCGACACGGCCAGCCCGAATGGTTGGAGGCCAACCGCCGTTGGATTCCCGGCGCCCGTCGTGCCCGCGTACGTTGCCAGCTGCGGGTTAGCAGGCGCCGCCGTCGAATCGGCTTGGGGCTCCGGGCGGATCTGCGCTTGCGCGGCAGCGGCCGACACCGGGATGAGGCCGTTCGTGGGCGAAAGGGCGAGGCCAACGAGCAGCGTCGACGAGATCGCCGCAAGACGGCTAAAGCCGCCGAGTGGAAGCCCCGCTCTCTTCATCGGTTCCCCCTGGCGATACGTTGACCCGCGAGCATCATACGCCTACCGCCGCAGCACCAGCCCGGGCGGTTGAGAGCGGCCGAGTGTCACGAGGAAGGGCGCGTCGGCCTCGATCGCCGAGCCCGCGTTGACGCCGGCTGGATTCTTGAAGACGGCCTGGAGCAACCGGGGGCCGAGAATGTCGTGATACAAAACGAGGATCCGGCATTCAAACGCGCCGTCGGCATTCGTGTGAATCAGCACCTTCGGTAGCGGCGATCGAAGATCCGGCGACATCCAGTTGATGAGGGTGATGTCGCTGTTTCCGGGAAACCCCGTACCCACCGCTTCGGCGACAAAACCTGGCGGCCCGATTGGCGGGTACAGAGCCAGGGATGGCATGAAGCAGGGCAGCGTGTAGTTCGCATCGGCCTCGCGCTGCCGGAAATCGTCGGCCCGCACCAGGTGCACCCCCTCTGTGGGCTCGTCGACCACGATGTCCTGGCTGAAATGGCCGAAACCATCGCTGAGGGTGGTGAAGTTTTGCGCTCTGCCGCCCGGACCGGCATCGAACGTGATCAACACGGCGCTAAAGGGGTTGAATTCGTCGCCGCTCACGGTGATCGTGCCTTTCTCGCTTGCGGGGATCGCGGTCGCCGTGCTCGCGATCGCTTTCGCCGACCGGAACTGGTTTGACGTGAGCTTGACCGCCGCCTGAGGCTGGAAGCAGCCGGGCGTGACGCTGATCCGAGCGTCGGAGCTAATTGACCGGGCCGGCGGGCCGGCGTGCCAGACGACGAAAGCCCGCTCACTCTTGTGGATCTCCAGTCCATCGCTGAACGTCGCCTGCACGACATCGACGCCAGGGCGCGACGTGTTCCTGATGCCCTTGATCTGGACCCCGTTGACCGTGGGGCCGTCGCTGGTCAGCGCATTGCCGTCGGCGTTGGTGGCCACGGACTCGGTGAAATTCGCATCGGGCCCGCTGAGCACCTTGAAGCTGACCGTGACTTTGGATCTGCCTTTGTTCAGCCAGTCGGTCACCGCCGCCGTCAAGCTGGCCGTGTCCTTGGAAACGTCGAGCGGCTTTGCGGGCCCACTTAGGTGAATTCGCGAGGCACGAAACGACGCTTTGGCGTCGAGTGCCGGCGTCGCCGCCCTGGTCCCAACGGTGTTGGCGGCGATCAGTCCGGCTGCAATGGCGACGGCGGCCAGCCGGAGGCGCCGCATTAGCCTGGCGGTGGGTTCTTAAAGAATCCGCTGAAGTAGACGGAGGAGTCCTTGCAGCTGGAACCCGAGTCCGCCGAACAGGCGAGTGTCATGGTGTCGTTCTCGTTGAACACCTGCGGGGTCACGAAGTGGAAGTCGAGGTCTCGGAAGTTCTCCAGCCGAAGGTTGATCAGGACGACTTCGGTATTGCCCACCTTGCGCTTCCACTGCAGAACGCCGCTGCCCCCATTCGGGTTTTCGAACACGACATCGGTAACGAGTAAGTTGCCGCCGGACGGTATGACAAGGGGATTGGCGGCGCTTTGCTTGTCGGGGAGAGCCAACACGCCGGAATAGGCTGGGCCGCCGTTCGGTCCGATCACGGCAGCACCCGGCGTCGGCGTCGTGGTCGGCTTATTGCCGAGCGCCTGGTTGGCTTTGCTCAGGGCCTGGTTGGCATTCGCATTGGCGATTTGCACGGCCGCAGCATTCTGTCGTGTGGCCTCCGATAGAAGCGAGGGTCGCAGCACCACGAACCAGAGGATGGCGAGCACCAACAGAATGGCAAGCGCCGCGATCGCCACCGGAATCAGCCACGGTGGAATCAAACCTTCTTGCTGCATCGATCCATCGACGCTGATCGTTGGTAGTCCGTCCTGGTGAACGAGGACCTTGTATGGATTCAGCTTGGGCGGGCCGGTCAGGAATCGCTGGCGGGGGCTGAC
>VBHQ01000062.1:0-6616 GCA_005880395.1 Chloroflexota bacterium | reverse complement strand
ACCTCAACCGTGCCTTCCTCGACCAGTGATGCCCGCGCGTCTTCCCGCGACCTGACGCGAACAGCAAAGGGAATCGCCTTGGCCGGGACGCTCGACGACTTTGGGGGCTTGAATTTGACGCGGGCCACCGCCTCAGCCCCGGGGAACAGCGGTACAACGGCCGGCTCGACGATCGCCCAGGCCGAAGCGTCACCCAGAACTTCAAGCGTGAATTGGTCGACGATGGTTCCTGAGTTCCGAACCCGGACTTCGCAGAACGCTTCACCACCGGGGGTAACCGTGACGCTTTTATTCGCAAGCGTGGCGGTGGCGGGCATGGCGTTCGAATCATAGGTAGCGGTGTATAGCCGGGCCAGTGCCGGAGAGGAAGACCTGCAGGCATGAGCCGGTGCCCGTTAAGTCACCGTTAAGTGCCCGGAAAGTCGGCCAAGGCAGACTTTCGAAACCGGCGTTGAGGCAGGCCAAGGAAAACCGCCGGCCAACTAGGAGGAAGCAGTGTTAGCAACCCGCCCGACCGTCCTAACCGACCGTATTCGCGTATTCGTCGCCGCATCGGATCCGGTTTCGCGGGCTGGCATTGCGAGTCAGCTTCGTATCCACCACGGCCTCGAAACGGTCGAGGAGCGCCAGTTGAATGCGGACGTCGTCGCCCTGGTGGTCTCCGACCAGATGGACGAGGAGACGGCGCAGGCGATTCGTGCCCTCAAGCGCCGGGGCGTGGAGCGGGTGGTCCTGGTCGTGACCCGTGTCGATGACACCGGCCTGCTGAGCGCGCTCGAGGCCGGTGCGCGCGGCGTCCTTCGCAGAAACCAGGCAACGCCCGAGAACCTCCTGGAGGCCATCCGCGCCGCGAACGGTGGCGAAGGCGCCTTGTCTCCCGATCTGCTGGGCCGGCTGCTCGACCAGGTGGGCCGCCTGCAGCGCCAGGTCTTGAATCCTCGCGGCCTGAGCTTCGCGGTCCTGACCGACCGCGAAATCAAGGTCCTCAAGCTGTTGGCCGATGGCATGGATACAGCTGAAGTGGGTCGGCGACTCTTCTACTCCGAGCGCACCGTCAAGAACATCGTGCACGATGTCACGAGCCGCTTGAATCTGAAGAACAGAACCCAAGCAGTGGCCTACGCACTGAGACAGGGCTTGATCTAGGCGGCATCGCGCGCGGGGGCATCGTGCGCGCGCAGGCAGCCGAACAGGAAACCGAGGAAGAATCTCGCGGACTGGGAGCCGAGTCCCGGCGCGATTAGGCGGCTACCTTTGCGCCAGAGCTTGCCTCGGGTCCAGCCCGTCTGCTGGGTGCGCCGTTCCTGCTCGGACTGCAGGCAACCGCAGGGAACGCCGCGGTCGCCGGCCTCATCGAGGAACGGCCGCTTAGCGATGCAGCTTCAGCCGTCGCTCGATCGCCGCGGCAATTTTCGGATTGCGGACGCAGATCTGACTTCCACCCCGGACGAACTCGGGGCCGATGATCGTGTCGAAGTCCGCAAGAGAAATCTTGTTGTCCCTAAGGAAATCCTCGAAGAGGCTGTTGTAGTTCTCCTCGTTAGCGAACTTGATCAGGTCTTCAATGGTGTCGTTGCTGCCCGGGATGGGGCGCTCGGCAAGGTATTTCGCCCAGCGCTCGTCCTTCCGAAGATCTAGGACGCGACCGAAGACTTTTGGATCCAGCTCAGCCTTCAGGACCTCGCCGGCCGTTCCAACTTCCTTCCCACGCGTGCCGGCGTAGAGTCGTCCGACTTCCTCCGAGTCTGTTAGGTAGAGACCATCGCCAAAGTCGTGAATGACCTGGCCGTGCGACACCCTGGGGACGCCCTCATCCACTCGGCGGCCTTGAGAACGCCGCGTCCAGGTGCTGCCGCGATCGCTGCCACACCACCGGCCGTCGTGCCGATCACTTTTCCCACGGCTCGGACCGGCTTGGACTCGATTGCCACCTTGCCGACATCGGCCGCCACCCCAAGCTTGTCGATGATCACGCGCGCGGCCTTCGTCTTGGAAAGCTTTGACGCGCCCTCCACGACTTTTTGAATCGCCGGTGCCTCCTCGATCACCTTGAAGAGCTTTGACAGCCGGGCGGCGAACTTGCCTCCTTTGAGGGCGGCGGTTGCGCCGGCCAGGAGAACAAAGGAGACCACCTCCATGGTGGCGTAGCCGATGATGCGGCCCCAGTTGAAGGCCTTGTGGAGGAAGCTGCCCTTTTCCAGCATCTCGCGCAGCTCCGTATCGATCGATTCGAGGACGGCTCGACGCTTCTTCGAATCGGTGATCAGATCCCAGATCGCCCTGGCCGCGTCGACCAGGTTGTGCCCGAGGCTCTTGATCGTCCCCCAGACAAGATCAAAGAGCCCGACAAATAGGTCTTTGATGGACTCGAGCGCTCCCCAGAGGAGGCCGCCGATGAAGACCGGAATCGCGAGCAGCTTCTCGCCGATGTTCTTGAGCTTCTCCACAGCATCGCGCTGCCAGGAGCCCGCCGAGACGGTGCCCTTGAGGCTGAGCGCGAAATCCAAGCTCGGTACCCAGATCTGTCCGCCGGCCACCAATTCCTTGTCGTCGACGTCGACGTCCATCGAGCCGACCTTCTTCGTCTTTGACTTTGTGACGACGAAATGGCGGCCCGCCCGATCGTTCACAAACTGCAGGACGTTGGTGAAGAAGCGCTCGTCCTGACCCTTTACCTGGGTCGCCGCCCCGTACTGGCGGCGCACGAAATCGTGGGCTCGTTCGTTGGCCGCAATCCGGTACAGGGTCGCCCCGGGGTCGGGCGCCGACGGATCCGGAGGCATGTTGGTGTTGAGGTAGGCGCCCGCCACATAGCCCGTGGAGGTTTTGTACGGACCGTCGGTGACGATGACGTACGCCCAGCCCCCGCTCATGTCGCGTTTGACGAGGACGTGCTCGTTGTTCTCGAGGCGAGCGATGGTGACTGAGCTCTCGCCCGGACCGGCGCGCAGGTTCAGGCCCGGGCTGCTGTCCTTGGACTTGGTGCCGTCCTGATCGACGACGCCCATGCGATCGATCTCGGTCCCTTCCGTTGGCGGGGCCACCGCCGTGGCATCTCGCTGCAGGGAGCCGTCTCCGGCCAACAAGGAGGTGACGGCCGCATTGCCCGCCGTCGCCTGCAACGTCAGGATCGTATGCGCGTCGAGCAATCCGAGGTCACCGACGCCGGTCGCCTGCCTGTTGGACCTGGAAACTCCGTCGGCGGCCAGCTGGTTCGTGGCTGGGTCGCTCCGATGCCGCGGGCCTGGCGGGGCGTGCCTGATCGCACGGGACGGCAAGTCCACTTACCGAGGTTGCCCTGAACGGGCGAGACTGCAAAGAGCCGATCGGTCAGCGATAGGTGAGGCAAAGCTCGCCTAAAGGGGCAGGCCGGGGCCGGCTACAAACTAGGCGGGCTTTGGACCAAGCGGACGCGAGGATTCTTAGTGAAGGAGATCGGTCAGGCGCTGCTGCTCGCGGCGGTCCTGGATGACGTCGCGAATGGCTTGGGCGATCTCAGCGCGCAGTCCAGCGGGCTCAGCAGTAAGAGCCTGAACGAACGCCTGACGCTGGGCGGGGTCGCGCAGCCAGGCGAGGATGATCTGGGCACGGCTTGCCTTGCCGGCAACTGCCGTGCGCGCATTTGCAACCACCCAAATGGGGTCGCTCACCGTTAGGCCCTCGAGCACGTCCGCACCATGATCAGGGTCGCGAGCGGCTGTCTTCAGCCTGTCAATGACTCGCGGATCCGTCGGGTGCTTATTGGCGATGAGATTTAGCAACGCGCGCGAGCGCTCCGGCGGAACCAGTGGTGGATTGGCCTCGATCACACCGAGGACCTGTCCAGGGGTGATGCCGATCGGAACGCGACCGAGTGTCGCCACCGCGCCATTGCCCACGTCGGGGTCGCCGTCTCGGATGAGCCCGAACAGGGCGTCCCTCGCAAACGACTCAAATGCCGTGCCCTTGATTTGCTCCAGGCTGCGCACGAGGCCGTCCTCGCCGGTCCATCGTCATCGGACACCGGCGGGCTTTCGATTGCCGAGCACATCTTGCACTGCGTCAGCCGACCCGCCGGCGCCAACCGCGGCAGGTGCCGCGATTGGTCCTGAGGGCGGGAAGACCTGGATATTCCCCGGCTTGACCATCGACACGTCAATTTTCGGCGGCGCGACCGCCTCCGGCAGGCCTCCCTCGGTGACGCCGAACACGCTGCTGGGTGGGGCCTCTCCCCATTCCCCGAAGGCGATCCCATCCAGCGGCGTCGGCAGATGAAACGACGCGGCGCCCGTCGCCCCGGCATCGACGGTGAAGACGATCATCCCGGGACGATACACATCAGCCTTGAGCGCCATGTCGACGATCAGCTCGACCAGGCTGAACTGGCCGAACTCGTCGCGCGGAATCCACCAGCCCGGCGCCTTGGGATTCGTGAGAACGGCGTTCGGCTTGCATTTGCCAAGGTCGAAGATCGATGGGTCCTTCCGTAGCTCGTCGAGCCATAGCGCTTTGGCCCGGGCATCCAGTTCATCGAAGATGTCCCCTGCAGTTGCATCGCGGCCGCCGGAGACCTCGGCCTGGGCATGTGCACGATACGGCGCCTTCACCTCATCCTTCAGCATGTGGCTCCAGACCGAGTCGACGTCGACGCCACGCGCCATGCCTCCGTGCTGCTCGATCACGTCCGGCGGAATGACATCGCCTTTGTAAAGGAAGGCGGTAGGATTCTCCGCGACGACGTCCTTCATGGCATCCCAGGGTAGCTTGGCCGGGTCGGCGTCGAGCTTCGCCTTGACCCGCGCAAAGAAGTCGGCTTTCAGGTTGTCGGTGAGGAGCTTGCTCGACGCTCGCTCAATGTACTCCGCTTTCTTCAAGCCAACCGGATCGCCTCGTGCCTTCGCGGCATCGCGGACGGATTTCGCGAGCTCGGCCGTGCTCTTTGGTGCTGACTTGCCGGCGCCGGCAGGGTCCTTGTCTGGGACCGCGTCTTTAGCGCTGTCGGTCGCAGGTGCCCCAGTATCCGGGCCGCCGGCTGTGATCCGATCGGGCGTGACGACGTCGCCCGGCTTGATGGGTCGAGCCAGCGGCACGGCGTCGGCCGGGATTGGGCGCGGTGCCGTGAGACGCTTGAACGCGCTGGCAAACCATTCCTTGCCGGCTTTCGCGGCGAGCAGGCCGGTGGACCACATTTCAGCACCGACCCCGCGCGCGCCGGCCAAGCCGCTGCTGAAGCTGAAGGCGGGCAGCCCGATCGGCCGGGTATAGGGCGCCGCCTTCAGTCCCCGGGCGCCCAGGATGAGCATCACGATGCTCAGGGTGCCGGTGGTGACCCGCTCGCTGCGCTGCTCGGCGTCCAGATTGAGCTCTTTGCCGGTAACGACGTCCTGGTTGAATATGCCCTCGCAAAGCGCCGTCACGCCTGTGACGTCCGCGAGCGCGAATTTGATCTGTGCACCGATGCCCAGCTTGGCCGTCTCCGGATCGGTGTGCCGCTTGTAGAAGGCAAAGATCGCGCCTGCCAGTAGCAGGATGCCTCCCGCGATCATCATCGCGCCGAAGGCCGTCAGTGCGACTCCGAAGAAGCCGGCGATAAAGGCAACTACGAGGGCCAGGGCAATGACGATCACCAGGCCGACGACAATGCCGAGCAGGGCCTTGCCGATACCGGTGGCGATTTTGGCGAACAGGCTGCGCTCGTGCTCCGCTTTCGCCTTATCCGCCGCGGCCTTGACATTGGCGGGCAGAGCGGCGAGCGGCTCGCGGGCTTTGGCAATCGCCTCCGTCGCCGTCCTGCCGGCGTTGGACCGGCTTTCTTCGTTCAGCCTCGCCGGCTCGGCCAGGCCCTTGGCGATCAGCTCGTCTATTCCGGCCAGACCCTCGGCGACGATCGCCTGCTGATGGAGCGCCAAGGCGGCGACGATCTGCTGGGCTGCCGCGACCGCTGCCTGCCCCGAGGCTCGAGCCTGGCCGAGAACGCCACTCACCGCGCGCTGGTCCTGCGTTGCAACGTTCGTCGCCACGGTTGTCAGGACGGTGGCCGTGCCGGCCGCAGCCTGCTCGAGCCCAAGACGGGTCGCCGTCGTCGCGCGATCGGCCTGGGCGTCAAAATCCGCGACGCCGGCGGCCAGGTAGATGCTGGCATTGGCGACCGCCTCGTCGACGGCTTGCGGATCGGGTGACTCGGCGGCAAGCAGCTGGCTTGTGACCGCTTGAAGGTGCGCGTCCAACTCGCTGCAGCGCGATTGCGCCGCGGTTTCGAGCGTGGCCTGGGCCTGATGCGCAAGCGTGCTGAGATGTCGAATGCTGCTGGCACGCACCGCATCAACCCTGGCGAGAGCGTGCTGCTGCTCAGCGTCGAGATGCTGGCGCGCGGTCGCTGCCTGGGCGTCGAGCTGGTTGAGGGCGGCCTCGTTCGTGACGCGCACCTGGCTAACTGCCGCCGCCGCCTCCTCCTGCAGCAGATGCGTCATGTGAGGGAGGGCGTCGGTCAGCTGCTGATCGAGGCCGCCGCCGAACTGCTGGAGCTTGCCGGCGTATTCATGCACCTGGCCACGCAGTTCCTTAGCGATCGCGGGCCCTTTCGGCGCCATGTCGTCGGCGGTCTCGGCCGCAACTTTCCGGGCGGCGGACGACTGAG
>VBHQ01000218.1 GCA_005880395.1 Chloroflexota bacterium | reverse complement strand
AAGTACTTGACAGCGTCGGCATTCGGCCGGTAGTTCATCCGTCCGGTGAAGACGATGCTCATCGGATCGGTCAGGCCGGTATCCGGCGAGAAATAGTCGAGGTCAACGCCGTTTTCCACGACTGCCGATGGCAACTGCGGCGCCATACGGCGCAGGGTCGCCGCTTCTCGCTCCGACGTAAGAACGCAGCCGTCAAAGCGCGCCCATGCCTCCAGCTCCTCTCGTCGGAACTTCAGGTACTCGGCCCAGTTGTAGGCCTTCCGCAGAGGAGAGCGCTCAGTACGGTAGGTTCTATCGAGCAACTCGTACTCGATGTTGTGCTCGTCGAGGATCAACGGTGCGTCTGTCGGAAAGGTGAAGGAAGCCATCACGCTTCCCTCAACCTGGATGAGGTCGAAGCAGTGATCGCCGAGCGCCTTGTCGATTGTCGTCTGCATCAAGGGGGACCAGAAGAGCCAGTGAAGGTACGACGATCGGGACCCAAGGGAGCGGAGCTGCGCCCATCGTTTTTGGCGCGAAGTGGGGAAGGGGGTGTCCACGCTCCAGATCGACTCGCAGAACCGGGCAAGAGCCAAACGGCTGTCGGGGGACGGGTGCCGCTGATAGGTGATCAGTGAAACCTGGTGTCGCCGAGCCAAATGTCGGGCGAACTGATAGTTGCGCATCGGGGCGCCACCCGTCGGTGGAAACGGCATATCAGGCGTTACCAGCAGGATCCGAAGCACAGGCGCGGAAGCAGGGCCGCGAAGCCCCCGAGTGATGGCGGTGATCTCCACTGGTTGTATCTCACCGGCACTCTAGCGTGGGTCCGGACGCGGGTAAATGGGACTCGACCGCGCCGCTGAAGTGCACGCGCGAGCCGCCTGGGACTGCAGTCCCAGGCCGAACAGGGACAGACGACAGGGAGGCCAGGGACACGCCTATTCGGTTCAGGCGGAAGCGACCGTACACTGTTGGCGCCGTGACGCTACCCCTTGCCTTGCGGCTTTTCCGCAGATGATCTGGATAGCCGCGTTGCTCATCGGTTTTGTGGCGATTGGCCTGGCGCGCCGAACTCCAAGCAGGCGGCGGCTTGTCCTGGTGTTCATCGTCAGCACGCTGACCGCGGCCGGCATGTTCCTCAGCTTCGGCAGCCCATGACACCAAATGCATCGATGACAGTCAACGGAATGATTGCTGCACAGCGGACCCGGATTGTCTCTCTGGGGCTCGTCGCCTCGGCGGCTGCCCTTCTCCTCGGTCTATTGGCGGCGGAACTCGCTCTGAGCGGACACGTGGTATTGATCGCGATTCTGGCAGGGGTTGCCTTTCCGATCATCGTCTGGCGAAGGCCCGAGGTCGGCATTGCCAGCTTCGTGCTGCTTGCGACCTCGATCGAACAGTTTCCAATCGAGCAGACGCCGCTGAGCAGCCTACCCGCAGCGATCGTCACCGACCAGATTCCGCTGTTCATCAGCTTCAACGGAGCGTTGGGAGTGCCCGGCGTCATGATCAGTCCACTCGAGATCGCCCTCTTCGTGACGCTGCTCGTCTGGATCATGAAAGGGATCGTGGAGCGGACCCTGCATCTGCCCCGGTCGTATCTGGCGATCGGGCTCGTCATCTTCACGGCCGTTCTCGTCTTCGGTGAAGTCCAGGGACTGATACACGGAGGCAGTTTCCGGGAGTCGGTGGATGAGCTCCGCCCCTGGCTCTACCTGATGTTGCTGTTCCTGGTGGCCTCTCAACTGCTGCAGCGGCCGGCGGCGCTCAGGCCGATCTTATGGGCGTTCGTCATCGGGACCGGCCTAAAGGGCGTTCAGGGAACGATCCGGTTCGTGCTGTTGCGATCGGCCATCCCCCGTCCCGACGCGATCCTGGCCCACGAAGAGGCGTTCTTCTTCGCCCAACCGTCGAGCTGCCTGGTTGATTCTGCTGGCCGGCTTCATGGCACTCGCCGTGATCGGCTGGGTGCGGATTCCGCAGCGCCGACGCGTCATCGCCGCCTGGGCCGGCGGGCTCACGCTTGCCGGAAGCATCTACCTGGCCATTTTCTGGAACGGCACCGGAAGCCTTGCCCAGCCCGCACGAGCCATCAGGTCGGCGGTGGCGCCTGCCGCCCGAGACAGCCTGTCGGACCTCTACCGCACCCAGGAGAATGCCAACCTCGAGTTCAACATCAGACGCGGCGGGCCATTTGGGGCGGGCTTCGGCATCCCGATCGACTATGCCCTTCCGATCACGGACCTGACGAAAACAGCGCCATCGCTCGCGTTTGTGCCGCATAACGGCATCCTGTATCTGTGGATGCGACTCGGAAGCCTCGGCATCCTGGTCTTCTGGTTTTTGATCGGCGCGGCAGTCATCGCCGCCTGCAAGCTGGTGCGAAGTCCCGACCGAGAACTGGCCCTGTTCGGTGGGCTGGCGCTATGCGCGGTGATCGCCTACGTGCTGGAGGGTTATTACGATCTGGGCCTCTCGTGGTTTCGGGTAGCGGTCTTCATGGGCTGCATCCTCGGAGCTCTCGAGGCAATCGGGCGGCGGCAACCGGCGCTCGATCGTGGGGCCGGCGGCGGCCGGACGTAGATGGCCTCTGCCATCGACGCGCCATCGACCGGGGCCGGCGCCGATACCGAAGCCGGTGGAACGAAGCTGTTTGTGATCCGCCTCATCAACTACCTGACCAATCATGGCGTCAACCATCTTCCGTCCTACCGCCTGCGGCATGGCTGGTACCGCACGGTTTTGGGGGTTAAGCTGGGTCCTGGTTCGGGCATTCATCTGAACTGCTATGTCTG
Organism: Chloroflexota bacterium; assembly: GCA_005880395.1. Taxonomy (GTDB): domain Bacteria; phylum Chloroflexota; class Dormibacteria; order CF-121; family CF-121; genus CF-13. Next base: position 2,534 of record VBHQ01000218.1, on the reverse strand, counting down.
GTTTACCGGCCCCGGGCGAATGCGGCGCGAGGGTCTGCTGACGATCGGTAATCATTCCCGGATCAACCGCAACTGTTGCCTGGACGCTCGCGGCGGGCTGACGATCGGCGACAACGTCAGCATCTCGCCGGACGTCGTGATTCTGACGATGGAACATCTCAAGGACGACCCAGGCTTTGCTACCGTGACGAGGCCGGTGCGCATCGACGATCACGCATGGATCGGCATGCGCGCGATGGTGATGCCAGGCGTCACGATCGGGCGCGGCGCCATCGTCGCCGCCGGCGCCGTCGTCACGCGGGATGTTTCGCCCGGGACGATCGTCGGCGGCGTGCCGGCAAGGCCAATCGGGCAGCGCGGACTCGACCCTGGATACACACTGGCGGACTCGTTTCCGCTGCTCGAGTAGGCGGGCGGTCCCAGCGTAGCCCCCGACATCTGCCTCGGCGACGGCGTCGCGATCTAGTGTTCGCATTTCCATCATTCGACAACGCCTATTTGCTAGAAATTCGCCCGACCGTACCCTTGGGCTGGGAATGGCGCAATGAGTGTTGACCTGGACGCCACACCCCAGGTGGCTGTCGAGAGGCTTGCTGTGGGTCGCGGTACGGTCGCGCCAGCGCCGGCAGCTCTACGGCCTTCACCGAGTGAGATCGCCGCCCCAGCCGTTCGTGTCGGCGTCATCGGATACGGTTACTGGGGACCGAACCTCGTCCGAAACCTCTGCGAGGTGCCCGACTTCGATGTCGCCGTCGTCAGCGACCGGCGGCCGCAGCGGCTGGCCCAGGCGAAGCAGCGCCATCCAACGGTCACCACGACCACCGACTGTAACGAGATCTTTGCCAGCTCGGCGATCGACGCGGTCGTTATCGTGACGCCCGTCTCCACCCACTTCGATCTCGCCCTGGCCGCACTGCGGGCAGGCAAGCACGTGCTGATCACCAAACCGGTCACGGCCTCGGCTGAACAGGCGGTCACCCTGATTGAGGCGGCCGCCGAGGTGAACCGAGTGCTCATGGTCGACCACACCTTTATCTATACCGGGGCGGTTCAACGAATTCACGATCTGGTCGAAAGCGGCGCTCTCGGACAGCTCTACTACTACGACTCGGTTCGGGTCAACCTGGGCCTATTCCAGCACGATGTCAACGTGCTCTGGGACCTCGCCGTCCACGATCTGGCGATCATGGACTACATCCTGGGCGAGCTCCCCCGGGCGGTGGCGGCGACCGGCGCCAGCCACATTCCGGGCCAGCCCGTCGACGTTGCCTATCTCACCTGTTTCTTCAGCGAGAACGTGCTCGCGCACCATCACGTCAACTGGCTGGCTCCGATGAAGGTTCGACGGACCCTGATCGGTGGGGACCGCCAGATGATCGTCTATGACGACCTCGAGCCGAGTGAAAAAGTCAAGGTCTATGACAAGGGGATCACGCTTAGCGCCGAGCCGGAGGCGATCTACCAATCGCTGGTCGGCTATCGGACCGGCGACATGTGGGCACCTCAGGTCTCCCTAACCGAAGGTCTCCACGTCGAGGTGATGCATTTCCTCGATTGCGTCCGGCGCGGCTCGCGGCCGCTGACCGACGGCGAGAGCGGCTTACGGGTGGTTCGGATCCTGGAGGCGGCGACTCGATCACTGGCGCAAAACGGTCAGCCGGTCTCGGTCGAGACCTGATCGCGGAGCTTCCGGGGTCATGGCAACCGTTCACACCAGTTTCGTTGAGGCGGTTCCCTACCTCCGACCCGGCACGGCTGCGCTCAAACGGGCCTTCGATCTGATCGTCGGTTTCGCCTTACTGATCGTGATCTCGCCAGCCCTCCTGGCACTGATGGCCGCGATCGCGATCGAGTCGCCAGGCAACCCGATCTTCGTGCAGCAGCGGCTCGGACAGCATGGCCGACGCTTCCGCTTGTACAAGCTCCGCACCATGGTGCCTGACGCTGAGCGCCGGCGAGCCGAGGTTGAGCATCTCAACGAATCGAAGCCCCCTCTCTTCAAAGCGAGGAATGATCCGCGGCTCACCCGGCTCGGCCGGTTCCTCCGTGCCTCGAGCCTGGACGAGCTCCCGCAGCTGGTCAACGTCGTCAGAGGCGAAATGAGCATCGTCGGGCCACGCCCCCGGCTTCCACATGAGTTCGAGGCCGTGATAGATCGCCCGGACATCGTGCGTCGAATGACCGCAAAGCCGGGCCTGGCCGGCTTCTGGCAGGTGAGCGGCCGCGCCGATAACAACTTCGATGAAGCGCTCGCCCTCGACCTCTATTACGTCGACCACTGGAGTTTCTGGTTTGACGTCAAGCTGATGTTCCACACCTTCTGGGTCGTCGTCACGGGCCACGGCGCCTACTGAAATTGTTCTATTCGAACGCCTCCGAATCAGCGCGCCGCCGTGATCACGCTGCGGTAATCTACGGCCCAAGGCTGGGGCATACCGTTCGCGTCAATCAGATCCAGGGAACCCGCCGACCCGACGCCGCAGCCGCACATCGCGCTGTACTCCGCTGCGAATCGGAGGCCACCTGACGACATC
>VBHQ01000061.1 GCA_005880395.1 Chloroflexota bacterium | reverse complement strand
GCATTGGCGACGAGCTGACCGGGGTCATCGGCCCAGGGAATGATGTCGACGCGTTCCGAGCCGAGCTCGCCGACGACGCTGCGAATGCGAACGCCGCGCGGTCCGACGCAGGCTCCCACGGGGTCGATGCTTTCCTGGTTCGCCGTCACCGCCACCTTGCTGCGGACCCCCGGCTCCCGCGCCAGCGCCCGAATCACGACGGCGCCCGACTGGAGCTCGGGAATTTCGAACTCGAGAAGCCGGCGGACCAGCGCTTTATGGGCCCGCGACACGATCACCTGCGCGCCCTTGGCGCGCTTGCGCTCCTCGAGCAGCAGCACTTTCAGGTGCTGGCCGACGCGAATCTGCTCATCAGGAATCTGCTCCTCGGGAGGGAGCACGCCCTCGGCCTTGCCGAGCTCCATGTAGACAACCCGCCCTTCGGGGCGTTCGCCGATCCGTTCGACGATGCCACTCACCATTTCACCCTTGTGCTCGAGGACGTCTTTGAGCACCTGGTCCTTTTCGGCATCGCGCAGCCGTTGAAACACAACCTGCTTGCTGATCTGCGCGGCGAGCCGGGCGAAATCCTCGGTCGGAAGCGGCACGTCGACCAGGTCGCCGAGCGAGGCCTGGCCGAGACCGCGAGCATCGTCAAGGCTGATCTCCGTCGCCGGATCGTGCACCAGGTCCACCACGCGGCGCCGGGCAAAGATTGCAATCTGCGCGGTGTCGGGATCGACGTGGACCCGGATGTTTTCCGACGGGTTGAAGGCGCGACGGTATGCGGTCGCCAGCGCCGTCTCCATCAGGGAGAGCAGCGACTGCTTGGAGATCCCTTTCTCCTCTTGCACCTGGTCGAGCGCCTTGAGGAAGTCTGACTTGAGCATCAGTGCCGCGAGAGATCGATCGCCAGGCGCGCCGCGAGGACGTCCGCCAGCGGGATCGGAATGGTTCGGGTGTGCTTGCGCTCGCCAATCTGCAGTTCAATCAGGTTGTCGGCGACCGCCATCAGCCGGCCTTCAGCCACCCGCTCGCTATCGCCGGCTTGATATCGAACATTCGCGCGCCGTCCGATGAAGCGCCGGTATTCATCGAGGCTGCGCAGTGGCCGCTCGGCCCCCGGTGATGAGACCTCGAGGTCGTACCGAGTCGGCAGAGGATCCGCCTGGTCGAGCAATGCACTGAGCGATTTGCTGACCCGCTCGCAATCGTCGAGGGTCACGCCCTCGGGACGATCAATCCGGACTCGCAGTGTCCTGTGCCCGCCGCTCCCGGTGAGCGCGAGGTCGTACAGCTCGTAGCCGAGAAAGGTGAGCGTGGGCTCGAACAGCTCGCGGATGTGGCTGATCTGGGTGCTGCTCGATGTCGCCATCGCTAAAAGAAAAAGGGCCGACGGCCCCACACAGCAACTTGCGTATTCACTTGACCTGAGTATAGGCGCCAACGGCGGCGGCTATCGCGGATCGAGTCGACGCCACACGACGAGCAACGGGCTCGCATTAAAAATCGATGAATAGGTTCCGCTGATGATGCCGATCAAGAGCGCCAGCGTAAAGCCCTTGATGCTCTGCGGCGAGATCAAGAAGAGGGCGATAAGCACGAAGACGACCGTCATCGACGTGTTCAGCGATCGGGCCAGCGACTGGATGATGCTGAGATTGACGTTCTGCTCAAAGCTGAGCCTGCTGGCCTGGCGCAGGTTCTCTCGAATCCGGTCGAAGATGACGATCGTGTCGTGGACGGAGAAGCCGATCACGGTCAAGGCCGCGGTCACGAACAGCGTGTTGATCTCGCCAAGCGGCGAGTTGAAGATCTTGCCGAGAATCGAGTAGACGCCGGTCAGGACGAAGACGTCGTGCAACAGCGCCAGGATGGCGCAGATCGCGAACTTGTAGTTGAAGCGGATGGTGAGATAGGCCACGATCAGGATCGAGGCGATCAAGATCAGCGCCCCGGCCCCCACGACGAGTTCCTTGGCAATCGTCGGTCCGACCTGCGCATAACTGGACTTGCCCCCGTCGACGGGGAAGACCTTGAAGAGATCGGCCCGGACGGTCGTCTCCTCCTTGACCCCGAGGGGCTTGGTCGTCACAATCACGCTCGTCGGACCGGCCTGCTGGGTCGTGGCCTCGACGTTGAACTTGTCCATCTCTTTCTGCACCGTCGAGGCCTGGACGGGCTGCTTGAAGGTCAGGTTGTACTGGTCGCCTCCCTGGAAGTCGATGCCCAGCCGAAAGCCCAGGAAGAGCATCGACAGGATTCCGGGAAGGATGATCGCCAGGGAGAGCAGGAAATACCAGTTGCGCCGGCCGACGATGTTCATGTCGTGCGGGATCTCATCAGGCGGCCTTCGGCGCCTGCACGCCATAGAAGGCCAGACGGCGCGCTGCTCGCACACCGGCCACGATCTGCAGGAACTGCTGCGTGGTCACGATCGCCGAGAACATGCTGACGACGACACCGATTGCGAGCGTGATGGCGAAGCCTTTGATCAAGGGCGCCCCGAAGAAATAGAGGACAAAGCAGGTGATGAGCGTCGAGACGTTGGAGTCACGGATCGCCGGCCAGGCGCGCCGCACACCCGCTTCCATCGCCGCGCCCAGCGTCCGTCCGCCGCGCAATTCTTCTTTGACCCGTTCGAAGATCAGGACGTTGGCATCGACCGCCATGCCCACCGAGAGGATGAACCCGGCGAGTCCAGCCAGCGTCAGCGTGACCCCGAAGAGCTTGAAGATCGCAAGCGCGATGGCGGCGTAGAGCATCAGCGCCAGACTCGCCACCAGACCGGGCAGCCGGTAATAGAGCAGCATAAAGAGCACGACAATCGCCAGGCCGAACGCACCGGCCGCCAGGCTCAGGGTCACCGTGGAGGCTCCCAACGTCGCCCCAACTTCCGTCGAGGACGCGATCGAGATGGTCCCAGGGAGGGCGCCCGAGTTCAGCTGGACGGCCAGCTGCTCGGCGCTGGCCGCGGTGAAGCCGCCAGTGATGATGCCGGACCCCCCGCAGATTGCGCCATTCACATTCGCATCCTCTACCAGGTTCTGGTCGATGAAGATCGCAATCTTGTTGTCCGGTGTGCCCTGGGTGTGGCTGAAGCGATCGGTCGTAACCTTGCAAAACAGATCGCTACCCGTCGAATTGAATGAAATATTGACATCGGGAAGATTGGTCTGCGAATCGGTGGATCGCGTGGCGCTCGTGATCATGCTGCCGTCGATGTGGGTGTACTGCGGCTTATAGCCCTGGTACGTGTTGGCGTCGGTTGGATTGAGTTGCAGATCCTGGATCGTTTTGGCGTCAGCTGTCCCAGGAACCCACTCGAAGATCCGAAGGTACGAGGTCTTGCCCAGGATCTGCTTCGCCTGCTCGAGGTTGACACCCGGAAGCTCAACGATGATCCGGTTGGTCCCCTCGGCCCGGACGACCGATTCGGCGAAGCCACTGCTGTTGACCCGGCGCTCGATGATGTTTACCGCCACGTCGCGTGCCTCTGCGGTGGTCATCCCGGAGCGGACGTTCGAGATCTCGAGCTCGAGGTGCGTGCCACCCTGGAGGTCGAGGCCCTTGTGCACGAAGATCGGCGTGTTGAGCCCCAGGAATGGGATCGAGAGCGTGGGCGTGCCCTTGAGCGGTCCGGTCAGCGGCTGGTGGGTCGCCGTCCGATAGATGTAGGCGAATCCGTCGATGAAGAGCGCAAGGAGCGCCACGACGCCGATCAGGAGAAGCAGGCGGCGGTCGACGCGCATCGAGCGCAAGTATAGGTGAGCTTCGGTAAGAAACTTTTAAGCTTTCAGGGCACCGGCGCCAGCGACCATTCCTCGCGCAACGACGCGATGAGGCGGGCAAGCCCTCCGGTGCCGATCGCGTCACGCAGCTGGGCGACCAGGCGGAGCAGCATCCGTAAGTTGTGGATCGAGGCGAGCCGGTGGCCCAGAATCTCTCCGCTCATGAACAGGTGGCGAAGATAGGCGCGAGTGAATCGCGCGCACGTATAGCAGTCGCAGCTCTCATCAGGGGGTCGGCGATCTTCGATGAACTGCCGGTTTCGGAGATTGAGCCGGCCATCCCTGGTCAGGATCGACCCGTTCCGAGCAATCCGCGTCGGCAGCACGCAGTCGAACATGTCGACGCCGCGGGCAACCGCCTCGATGAAATCGGCAGGCGTGCCAACGCCCATCAGGTAGCGTGGCCGGTCGCCCGGTAGGCGCGCCGTCTGAAGCGCGAGCAGCTCATAGGTCAGCGCTTTGGGTTCGCCCAGGCTCAGGCCGCCGACGCCGAATCCATCGAAGGCCATCCGCCCGAGCGTTTCGGCGCTCTCGATGCGAAGACCAGGATCGAAGCCGCCCTGGACGATGCCAAACCGCATCTGCCCGTCGAGCGGCGCGGGCTCGAGGCAGCGTTTGGCCCACCGATGGGTCCGCTCCATGGCCGTCCTTGCGCCATCGACCGTTGCCGGCCAGGATACCGGCTGGTCGAACGCCATCGCGATATCCGACCCAAATTGGCGCTGGATCTCCATCACCGACTCGGGTGTGAACCGCTGCTCGCTGCCATCGAGGTGAGAACGGAAGGTCGCGCCGTCGTCGGTCACCTTGACCAGGTGGTCGAGGCTGAAGACCTGGAAGCCACCACTGTCGGTCAGAATGGCACCGCGCCATCCCATGAAGCGATGTAAGCCTCCGAGGCGAGCAATCCGTTCGGCCCCGGGCCGAAGCGCCAAATGATAGGTGTTACCGAGCAGCACCTCTGCGCCGACCTGCTGGACCTCGTCCGGCGAGAGCGCCTTCACCGTCGCCTGGGTTCCGACCGGCATGAAGGCCGGGGTCTCGATGACGCCGTGGCCCGTCACCAGCCGCCCGCGCCGCCCGCCACTTTCCTCGGCGATCAGCTCGAAGCGGCTCATTCCCTCCCCCCTCCGGGCTGGGGGCCGGTGATGAACATGCAGTCGCCGAAGCTGTAGAAGCGGTAGCCCGCCTGGATCGCGTATTGATACGCATGGAGGACACGGTCCCGGCCGGCAAAGGCGCTGACCAGCATCAGCAGCGTGCTCTTCGGCAGGTGGAAATTCGTCAGCATCCCGTCGACGACGCGAAAGCGATGGCCAGGGAGGATCAGCAAGCTCGTCCATGCCGTCCCCGCTCGCACGCCGTTTCCCTCAGCGGCGCTTTCGAGCACCCGGACACAGGTGGTGCCCACCGCAACCACCCGTCCACCACGCCCAACATGCAGCGTGACAAACGCCGTCTGCACGCCTCGATCACGAATCGCGTTCAGCAGCCGCGGCGTGAAGTGCAAGCCCGCGGTCGGCGCCGCTGCCGAGCCTTCCTCCCGGCTGTATACCGTTTGGTAACGCTCCTGGTCGGTGAGGTGCTCCTTGATGTAGGGCGGCGTCGGCATCTCTCCGATTCGTCGAACCTCCTCCAGCGGGTCGGTGGGGCCATCCAGATGGATGACGGCGGTGCCAGCGCGCTGCTCCTCGATCGAAGCGCCCAGCACCGAATCGTGGAAGCGAATCCGCGAGCCGGCGGGCAAGCGGCGGCTGGGACGGGTCAACGCTTCCCAGCGATCGCTTTTCCCGTTCAGCGACCGGAGCAGGAGCACCTCGGCCTCTCCCCCATCATCGCGGCGGCCGAGGAGGCGCGCCGGGAGAACTCGGCTGTCATTCAGCACCAGCAGATCGCCGGGCTCGAGGAACCGTGGCAGCTTGCGAACGGCGCTGTCGATCAACCGATCCGCTATGGGATCGAGTACGAGCATCCGGGCGGCGTCGCGCTCAGCCGGCGGATGCTGCGCGATCCGCTCGGGCGGCAGCTGGTAATCGAAGTCAGCGGTCTTCATGCCGTCGAACCGTCGCCAGGGCGACTGGCGCTGCGATCAGGCTCGACACCATGCTGACAACCAGGGTGGCATGGAAGCCCAGCCGCTGGACGACCAGCGCGCCGCCCAGGCTGCCAGCTCCAACGGCGCCGGCAAAGCTGGTGTTGTACAGCGCCATCGCCGTGCCCCGGTCGGTTTCATCGCTGCGCTTGGTGAGCTCGAGCAGGATGGGAGGCAGCAGCAAGGCCGCACTGACGCCGGTGCCGATGCCCGCCAGGACCAGGCTGGTGAAGGACGGCGCTACCAACAAAACGCCGATGGCCAGGCCGGTCGCACAGGCGCCGCCGACCAGGAGCCAGCGCGGCCCAAATCGGTCAGCAAGATACCCGGCGGGAACCCGCGCGGCCATGACCGCGATCGCATCGGCGGTGAAGAACCAGCCGACATTGGCGATCTGCCGCGACGGCACCTCGATCGGCAAGAAGGCGGTGACCACTCCCCAGTACACCACGCAGAGAAAGGTGATCGCGTAGAGCGGCGTCCAGGCTGGACGATACTTCAGGAGCCTGCTGGGTTCGGTGGCCGCCAGTCCCACGCGAAGGAACAAGCTGATCACGATCGCCAGCGCCGAGGCAACCAGCGCCGCCGCAAAGAGGAAGGATGGCCCCCACCGAAGCAAGAGAAGCCCGAGCGGTGGCCCGGCGGCCAGAGCGACGTTATTGAACGCGCCGACAAACCCGAGCGCCGTCCCACGGAGGTTCGGTGGGGCGAGCGCCGGAACGACGCTGAAGACGGATGGCAGGATCAACGCGATGCCGATGCCTTGGAGCACGCGCGCAAGAACCATTGCGGGAAGCCAGCTGCTCGTCAGGAACAGCACGCTCGCCAGCAGGTAGCTCGCCGCGCCCAACCGTATGGCTAGGCGCGCCCCTCGGCGATCGACGAGCGGTCCGGTGAAGAGCGTGGCCAGGACCTGCACCACCGAGGCAAGCCCGATCAGGACGCCAACCGCCGGCAGGGAATAGCCCCGAAAACGGTTCAGGTACAGCGGCAGGGCGGCGCTGAACAAATAGAACGACAGGCCCGCGAGCAGGGCGGCAGCCCCGACGAGCCCGAACTGGAGGCGGCGGTCGGCGATTAGAACAGTCGCGGCTGGCCGCTGGTTGCCTTCACCAGGCCCAGGTGATCGTAGGCGAGCTTGGTGGCCACCCGGCCGCGCGGGGTCCGGGCCAGGAACCCGAGCTGCATCAAAAAGGGCTCGTAGACGTCTTCGACGGTTTCGGGATCTTCCGACACAGACACGGCAATCGTGTCAAGGCCGACCGGTCCCCCATCGTACTTTTCCACGATGGTTCGCAAGATCCGCCGGTCGATCGAATCGAGGCCGAGTTCGTCGACCTCGAGCATCGCCAGCGCATCTTTCGCGATCGGCTCATCAATACGGCCCTGCGCCCGTACCTGCGAGTAGTCGCGGACGCGACGCAGCAACCGGTTTGCCACGCGTGGCGTGCCGCGCGACCGACCGGCGATGATCCGGGCGCCGCGGTCGTCGACGTCGACTTTGAGCAGCTGCGCCGATCGCTTGACGATCGTAAAGAGGTCATCCGGCGGATAGAAGTAAAGCGCATACACGGCACCGAAGCGGTCCCGGAGTGGTGCCGAAAGCATCCCCTGCCTGGTGGTGGCGCCAATGACCGTGAAGCGCGGGAGCTGCAAGCGTAGTGGGGCCGCGCCGGCGCCCTTGCCGCTGACGAAGTCGAACTTGAAGTCTTCCATCGCGGGATAGAGCGATTCCTCGACCGGCCGCGCCAGCCGGTGGATTTCATCGACGAAGAAGATGTCGCGGTCATCGAGATTGGTCAGAATCGAGGCGAGCGCCCCCTGGTGCTCGATGGCTGGACCCGACGTCGTGCGGATGCTGACCCCCATCTCGTTCGCCATGATGTTGGCCAGGGTCGTCTTGCCCAATCCGGGAGGCCCGGCGATCAGAATATGCTCGATCGGTTCATCCCGTCCCTTCGCCGCCTTGATCAGGATCTCGAGGTTCGCTTTGACCGCCGCCTGACCGATGAATTCGTCAAGCTTCCGGGGCCGGAGGCTGCGGTCGAAGTCCTGGTCTTCCCTTCGCTCCTCGGCCGTTACCACCCGATCGCTCATGCGCGATCGAGGCCTTTGAGGGCGACGGTGACCAGCTGTTCGAGCGTATGGCGCCCGCCGTTTCCGGCTATCGCCTTGCGGACGGCCTCCTTCGCCTCTGCCGGCGCGTAGCCCAGGGCGGTCAGGACCTTCAGGGCCTCGGCGAGTGTATCGCCGCCAACCACGGCCGCGGCCGCCGGCTCCTCGCCGAAGAGCTCCCCCTTGAGCTTGCCTTTCAGCTCGAGGACGACCCGGGCTGCCGTCTTCGGACCGATGCCCGGCACCGTGGCCAGCAGGGGGGCGTCTTCCTTCAGGATCGCCCGCTTCAGCACGCCGATTTCGGCCCGGCTGAGGATGGCGAGCCCCGCTTTGGGCCCGATGCCCTTGACCGATAGAAGCAGCTTGAAGAAGGTCAGCTCGTCGGCGGTCAGAAAGCCGAAAAGCCCAAGCGCGTCTTCGCGCACATAGGTATAGGTATAGAGGCGAGCGCGCTCGCCCACCCGCGGCAGCTCGAGCAGGGTCCGGGCCCCGACCGTGACCAGGTAGCCTACGCCGTGGACATCGAGGATCACGGAATCTCCACCCCGCTGGGCCAGGATGCCTTCGAGGGAGCCGATCAAGCGGGGGTGCCCACCGGACGGCGGCTGATCAGGGTTCGCAGCCGACCGCTGTGGTGATGGCAGATCGCGACTGCCAGGGCATCGATGGCATCGTCGGAGCGGGGCAGCTCTCGAGTCGCCAGCACCGATTGGACCATCTTCAGCATCTGACCTTTGGTCGCGCCCCCGAATCCAGTGACCGAGAGCTTTACCTGGCTGGGTGTGTATTCGTGCACTTCGGCGCCTGCTTCCACCGCGCAGACGAGGGCGACACCGCGTGCCTGCCCGACCGCCATCGCCGTCCGCACGTTCTTGCTGAAGAAAAGTTGCTCGAAGGCCGCCGCCTCCGGCCGCAGTTCGGCCAGCAGGGCGCGCAATTGCTGGGCAAGGATCTTGAGCCGCTGTGGCTCGGAGAGGTTGGCCGGCGTCTTGAGCGTCCCCGACGTGATCAGTGAGAGTCGCCCGGTCTGGCGGCGCACTGCCCCATAACCGGTATCGGCGAGCCCCGGGTCAACGCCCAGGACAATCAGGCCGTCGCTAGACACGCTCGCTGACGCGCTCCATGACGTCGGCGGGAACATCGATGTTCGAGTAAACGGACTGGACGTCGTCGTGCTCTTCCAGGGCATCGAGTAATTTCAGAACCGGAGGCGCCGTGGCCTCGTTCAGCGCTACCAGCTGCGAGGAGTTCATCGTCACCTCGGCCGAGTCGACCTTGTATCCCTTTTTCGTCAGACCTTGCTGGACCGCTTCCAGCTTGGCCGGGTCGGTGACGATGTCAACCGTCTTACCGTCAATGCGGGCGTCACTGGCCCCGAGGTCAATGGCGTCCAGCCCGACCTCGTCCGGGTCGCGGCCGTTGGCGTCCACCACAATCTGGCCTTGCCGCGTGAACATCCAGCCGACGCTTCCGGTCGTGCCCAGGTTGCCACCGGCGCGCGTGAAGAGGTTTCGAATATCGCCGCTGGTTCGGTTCCGGTTGTCGGTGACGGTCTCGACCATGATCGCGACGCCATGGGGACCATAGCCCTCGAAGCGCAGCGTCTCCATCTGCGCGCCACCCAGCTCGCCCGTGCCCCGCATGATGGCGCGCTTGACGTTGTCCTGCGGCATGTTCACATCGCGCGCTTTTTCGATCGCGAGCCGCAGGCGGTAATTCCCCTCGGGATTGCCGCCGCCTTCACGGGCCGCAATCGTGATTTCCCGGGCCATCTTCGTGAACTGCTGACCTTTCTTGGCGTCGGTGAGGGCCTTCTTGTGCTTGATCGAAGACCACTTCGAATGTCCGGACATCTATTCCCCGTCGGAAGTTTAGCTCACACTCAGGCGAGCAATCCGATGATTGCCACGCCGCAAAACCCATCCGTCTGCTGGTGTGACTTTGTCGTCGGTCCCATTGACGACCTGGTCGTTGAGCGTGAGTCCACGCTGGCCGGCGAGCCTCCGCGCCTCGCTCTTGCTGCCGACCAGGCCGGCTTCGAGGAACAGTTCGGCAATCGTTCGTTCCCCTGCTCGCAAGCTGACCGTTTCGGGTTCGGCGCTTCGGAATTTGCCGCCCGATTCGCGATAGCTTTCCGCCGACGCATCCGGATGGAACTGTTGAACGATCCGCTCCGCGAGGCGCTGCTTTACCTCTCTTGGGTTCTGCCCCTTTGCCAGCGCCTGGCGTTCGCCGGCGATCTGGTCTGGACCAGCGTCGGTGACGAGCTCCAGGTAGCGGAGGATCAGGTTGTCGGGCACGGCCATCGCCTTGCGATACATCACCGACGGCGGCTCGTCGATGCCGATGTAGTTCTCCAGGCTCTTGCTCATCTTCTGGACGCCGTCGAGGCCCTCCAGCAACGGCATCGTTTGGATATCCTGCGCCGGCTGCCCGTACGCCTCCTGGATATCGCGCCCGACCAGCAGGTTGAAGGTTTGATCCGTGCCGCCAAGCTCGAGGTCGGAGCGAACCGCGACGGAATCAAACGCCTGCAGGAGTGGATAGAGCGTCTCGTGCAAGCTGACGGGGCGGTTTTCCTTCATCCGTTTGGCGAAGTCTTCGCGCGCCAGCATACGGGCGACGGTATAGCGGCTGGTCAGTTGCACGACCTCTTCGAGCCGCATCTTGTCGAACCATTCGGACTGGAAGCGCACTTCGGTCTTGCCTTTCTCGAGGATCTTCCACGCCTGGTCAAGATAGGTTTTCGCTGCTTCCTCGACCTCCTGCTTGGTCAGTTGCGGGCGAGTGACGTTCTGACCTGAAGGGTCGCCGATCCGCGCGGTCCAGTCGCCGATGATCAAGATGGCCTGGTGGCCGTGCGCCTGATAGCGTTGAAGCGCTCGCAAGGGCACCGTGTGTCCCAGGTGGATATCGGGCTTGGTTGGGTCGAGCCCGAGCTTGACCCGCAGATGATCGCCGGCCTCGATGCGCCGCTTGAGATGCGCCCCGTCGACAATCTCTACGGCCGCCGCGGTGACGGCGTTCCACGTGTCCTGATCAAGCGTTTGTTGTCTCTTGATCGATCCGTTACCCAATCTAGACGCGAGTATATCGACGATCTTCTGAAGGTCCTGTGCTTTTTTAGCGAACTCAACCGTTATAGACGGGGTGTCGCCAGACAAGCACCGGTTTGCTCGACTCGCCGCGATCCGCGTGCTTACCATCAGCCGGCTCAAGCGACGCCGGCGGGCCGGCGGCAAACTGGCCAAGGTCCTGGTCGTGGGGGTCACGGTCTTAGGCCTGCTCGGTCTCGGCGGCGGCGCGGAAGCGGTCGACACGTACCAGACCTACACCCGCGACCTGCCCGATCCGAGCTCGCTGAGCACGAAAGAGCTGGCCCAGGCCACCAAGATCTATGACCGCAATGGTGTGCTGCTCTACGTCAAACACACCGACGGCGTGATCCGCACGGTCGTTCCGTTGGCCTCCATCTCTCCTTACCTCGTGGATGCCACCATCGCGCTCGAAGATCGGACGTTCTACACCAACAACGGCATCGACGTCCCCCGAATCATGGCCGCCGCAATTGCCGACGTCACGCGCCAGCGTGTCCAGCAAGGGGGTAGCACGATTACCCAGCAGTTGGTCAAGCGGATCTTCGTCGGCAATGACGTCTCGATCGAGCGCAAGGTCAGAGAGGCGGTGCTGGCCGTCGAGTTGCAGCGACGCTTTTCGAAGAACGAGATCCTGACGCTCTATTTGAACCAGATCTTTTATGGACACGAGGCCTATGGCATCGAGGCAGCATCGCAGACCTACTTCGCCAAGCCGGCGAAGAATCTCGACATCGCAGAGGCCGCGATGCTCGCCGGCATTCCCAACGCGCCCTCCGAGTTCGACCCCCTCAACCCGGTGACGACCGCCAATGCCAAAACGAGGCAGAAGCTCGTCCTGAGCGGGATGCTGCGCGATCGCTATATCACGAACCCGGAGTACGCGGCGGCGCTGAAAGAGCCCCTCAAGTACCAGGACGGCGCCATCCAGAAGGACCTCAAGGCGCCCTGGTTCGTCGACTACGTGCTGCAGCAGCTGAGCAAGCAATACGGCGATGCCGTCGTGTCGGGCGGTGGTTTGCGGGTCACCACCACGCTGGATTACAACCTGCAGCAGATCGCTGAGCGGGCGGTCAGCAGCAACGTCAATCGCTCGGACCTGCGGGCTCGAAACGTCAACAACGGTGCAGCCGATCGTCATTCAAGATCTACGTCTACGCGACGGCGTTCGCCAACGGCTACGAGCCGTCGAACCTGATCGACGATACGCAGGGCAAGATCGATGGCCATGCGTTTGTCGACTGGGATCACCGCAGCGAAGGCGTCATCACTCTGCGCAGAGCCCTGGAGGAGTCGCGTAACATTCCCGCCCTGCAGCTGCTGAAGCAGTTGGGCTATGACCGGGTCTTCCAGACGGCACGCATGATGGGACTGACCAGCGCCAACCTGACGCCGGAGCGGGGCCTGGCCCAGGCGATCGGCGCTAGCGAGGTCCTCCCCGATCAGCACTTCAATGCCTACGGAGTCCTGGCATCAGGCGGGATCTACCACAACCCAACCGTCGTCCTCAAAGTCGAGGACAGCGAAGGCAAGATCCTGCAGCAATGGAAGCCGGATCCCGGAACGCGGGTTCTTCCAACGCAGGTTGCTTACGAGATCAGCGACATCTTACGGCCGGTCGGCGCCGCGCTGAACATCAAGCGGCCATTTGCCTCGAAGACTGGAACCACCGAAAACTGGCATGACTCCTGGCTGATCGGTTACAGCCCCGACATCGTCATCGGCGCCTGGATGGGCCATACCTGCGCCGGCGGCTGTGCTGCCAACGTCAACTCCAACCTCAATGTCGTTTGGGGCGTCCAGGGGGCCGGCTTGATTTTCCGCGACATTTTCAACGCCTACGAGAACGGCAAGCCGGTCCATGACTTCACCTTGCCGCCCGGACTGAAAAAGGTCACGGTCTGCCGCGCAAGCCAGCTGCTGGCGACGCCCAACTGCGCCGGCCAGACGATCACGGACTGGTTCATCGCGGGCCAGGCACCGAGTACGCCGGACAGCTGGTACCAGCCAATCCGCGTCTGCACCACCGACGGGCTGCTGGCGACACCCGACATCCCTGCGTCGCTCACGACCGTCAAGACGTTCGTCGTTTATCCGCCCGGTTACCCGGACAACTTGAAGGATAAGAACAGCCCGCAGCCACCGACTCAGAACTGTCAGCTCTTCACCGAGACCACGCCGCCGACGCTCAGCCTGACGCAAAAAGTCGAGGCCGATGGCAGCGTCCTGATCACGGCGACGGCGACCGACGACGAGGCAGTCAAAGAGGTCGACTTCTTTCTCGATGGCGCAACCAGGGCGGTGCAAGATACGCAGGCCCCTTACACCTTCGCCGTCACGGGCAAGTCGGGCAGTACGCACACCGTGATCGTCCAGGCGTACGACTACAACCCGGCGAACGCGCCGGCGGCGCAGACGATCTCGATCACCTTCCCGTAGACGCCGCTGGATTTTCCCTCCCCCGTCTCCGGGCGAGCGCAGGGTGGGGGCCTGAGACCGAAGGGCTGGCAATCACCGCAAACCGATAGGGCAAGTCGACGGCTCGCGAGATCCCGATGCGCTTCGAGATGGCGACGTCGCGATCATCGACCGGGCTGCCTGCCGCGATTCCCAGTGGGCCTCGCGTGAAGTCGCGGCCGTTATCCGCCAGCGTGAGGCCGAAGGCACGTCCGATCTTGCCCGGGCCGCTCAGCAGCCGGGCTTCGGGACCATGGTCACCGCGAGCCCGCATGGTCGCGGTGCCGGCCAGCGGTTCCATGGCGCGAAGGAGCACGGCTCCAGCGACGCCCGACTGCCCGGCCGTGACATTGAGGCAGTAGTGGACGCCGTAGCTGAAGTAGACATAGGCATAGCCCGCCCTACCGAACATCACGGCGTTCCTGGTGGTGCGCCCGCGATAGGCATGTGAGGCCGGGTCTGTCTCGCCCGTGTAGGCCTCGGTTTCGACGATCCGGCCGGCGATCAGGCCCTGGCCGGTCCGATAAAAGACGATCCGGCCAAGCAGATCCCGCGCAAGCGTGACTGGATGACGGGCAAAGTAACGCCTCGGCAACCGGGGGCTCGTCAGGGCGGACACGACGAGGACGAGGTTAGCGGGGCCTAGTGATTGAGCAGTTGCGTGAAATAGCTCCCGATGCTGTTGGGCAGCACGAGGGAGAAGATCGTCCGGGTCAAGGGCTCCATGCCATAAAAGTGGGGCGCCAGCAATGAGTTGTTGAACCAGGTCTGGGCGGTCAAGAACGCCGGCGGATAGCTATACCCGCTGGGGAGCGTGCTCCGGACCAGGCCGACGCCGACGATCAGCGTCACGGTGATTTCGAATGCGCCGACCACCGCGCCGGCCAGCGTCCCGGTGAGCCGGTCGAAGACCGGGGCCACCAGCATGTCGAGGTAGCGCTGGTACACGGCGCCCAGGACCTCAAACAGCAGAATGGCCGCCGTCACGATCACGGTGTAGGTCACGACGTGTGCCCACATGGCCGAGGTAATGCCGAAGGTGGTCGCGATGTACTGCGAAGTGTTGGCGCTGGTCAACGTCGCCGCGCCGACGCCTGCGAAAAGGCCGGCGAAGGCGACAACGCGCCGGATCAGGCCAAACGCCCACCCGAGCATGATATTGGCGAACAGAATGATGACGATGACCAGGTCCAGGAAATCCATCAGGACCGGACCTCCGTTCCGAACTGCTGCTTGAGACCATCGATAATCCGTTGCTGCAGGGAAGAAACCTCCTCGTTGGTCAGCGTGCGATCGCCGGCCTGATACGCCAGGCGGAAGGACAGGCTGCGGGCATCCGGGCCCATTTGCGGCCCCGTGTATTCACCCAGCATGGAGACCTCCCGCAACGTGTAACCGCCTAGCTGGCGGATTACTTGCACGAGATCGTTACCCGCGGCCTTGCCGTGCAGGACAACCGTAAGGTCGCGCCGAACACCGGGAAACCTGGGCAGGGCCTGCGCCTGTGGGGTCCGGCCGCCCTCGGTCAGGTGATCGAACCAGACCTCGGCCGCGACGGCCCGCCCGGGCAGCCCCAGGTCCGCCAGGACGGCAGGATGCACCTCGCCCGCGACGCCGATCCGTCGCCCCTCACTGGTCAGCTCAGCGGTGCGCCCTGGATGGAAGCCGGCGACCTCGATTTGCTGGAACGTCGTCGTCGAGAGCGCGAGCCGGTCTCGAACCGTCGACAGCGCAGTTTGCAAGGCACGCAATTCCGTTACGGCGGCGTCACGGTCACCGGAGGGGACGTGGGCAGCCAGTGCCAGCAGTCGCGGTTCCTCGACCCCGTTTGACGGCGTCTTCCAGAAAGCCCAGCCCAGCTCGAAGAGCCGCGCGCCTTCTTGATCCTGGCGCGCATTAAAAGCGAGCGCGTGCAGCAAGCCGGGCAGCAGACTTCGACGAAGGGCGTCGCGGTGTTCGGCCATCGGGTTATCGATTCGGACCGGCGACGCCGGCGTATCCGGCATGCCGATCGGCACCGCCCCGGTTGCACTCACGAAGCTATCGGTGACCGCCTCATCGAGCTCGCGACCGGCGAGTACCTCGCGGGCGATTTCGTCGGCGTCCTGTCGCTGGTACAGGTCGCGTACCGGCGAGCGCTCTCCCGGCAGCGTGCTCGGGACACGGTCGTAGCCGTAGATCCGGCCAACCTCTTCGACCACATCTTCCGAGATCGCGCAGTCGAGGCGGAAGTCAGGAGGACGGACCTGCAGCGCGTCCTTGGAGCGCTTCACCGAAAAGGACAAACGCTCGCGGATCTTGG
>VBHQ01000083.1:7254-10765 GCA_005880395.1 Chloroflexota bacterium | reverse complement strand
CAGCCGCCAGCTTGGGATAGCGTGACTTGAGGTCGCGGCAGCCTTCCGGGTCCCGATCGATCACGACCACGCGGCAGTCCTCTTCGAGAAACCGGGCGACCGTCGCCGAGCCGATTCCGCTTGCTCCGCCGGTGATAACCACCCGCTTTCCCAAGAGGCCACGCACCTGCCGGATGATACGGCCGGGGCCCCGATGGGCCCCGGCGCGGAGTCCGGAAACGGCAATAGGAGCGGCTAGGGCAGCAGGTGGACGGGGCCACCCCTGAGCCCGACAGCGACCGTGACGGTGTCGGTCGCCGTGGTGTTCGCGCCGGCCACATATTGGAGCGACCACCAGTCATTTCCCGCTGCCGGGTTGTAGCTGGAGGGAACCGGCAGTTCGACATGTACCCAGTGACCGTTTCGAGTCGTGCCATTGCTGGTATCGGTGGCGACAAAAGAGGCTGTCGTGTTGCCCGAGGGCACGATCGACGTGTACTGCCCACTCGCCAGGTTTGAGCGCTGCACACCAAGGTCGTAGATGTTGACGCCCTGTGGCGAGCTGCCGACGGCACCGGCAGGATCCAAGATGTTCAGGACGACCTTGCCGTTGGAACTCGAGATGTCGCCCGGGTCGTAGATGTCGATATCGACCGTCAGGCCGGCATATTCCGGGCCGAGCTCGAAGAGCTTGATGGCGAAGCTTCCCCCAGCGCCGACGCTGATCGGGGTGTAAAAGGCCATGTCGTCCCAGGCCGCGACCGTGCAGCTGGAGCAGGCGGTCCGGGAGAGATCGGCATTAACCGCCCGAATCGCATACGCCTTGTGCGCACCTGGCTGACTACCACCGGAAGGGATGGTGGCGTTGAAGTTGAGGGTGTCGACGCGCAAGCGGTATGTTCCTGCGGACAGCGATCCGCCCACCAGGTAATTGGCCAGCTGGGGGCTGGTCCTTCGCGCCTGTGTTGATGTTGGTGTACTGGTTCGACGCGGCGGCATAGTTTCGGGCGTCGATCGGGAGCACCGTCAGCTGGCTCAGCAGCACGTCGCCCCCGCGGATGAAATTGTTCGTCACGCGGTACAGCGTGTAGCGCATCGCCGAGTAGTTCGCCGTCGTTCCATAGCTAAACGGGCCGCCGTCGTCCTCGTGCAGGTGGTAGTTCCCGCGGTTCGGATTACAGGTCCGCGCCGTTGCGTTGCTGTTGTCGTTCTCGCAGTAATTGGAGGAATCTGGCGAGAACGCGGCGTTGTAGATCTGAACCAGGCCGCCGCTGGGCGGGATCGTAATCCGGTAGTTGTAGCCGCCTCGGTCACTGATCGTCGCGTCCTGTGGCTCCGATCCGGCCGCGTAGCTAATCGCATGGACGTCGCTGGAGGCTCCGAGCGCGCCGCCGGTGGAATTTGGCGTGTAGGCATCGCCCTGCTGACGGTCGGTCGCCCAGCCCTCGGTGCGCATGAAGTAGAAACTTGATGATCCAGTCCCCAACTGCGACACCGTGCTCCCCAGCTGATTCCCGGGCTGACCGAGTGAGATCGGCGGAATGTAGGCGGCGATCGCGGTCCGGGAGACCCGATAGGGCTGGAACCCGAACATCTCCATGAAGAAGACCGGGGCGTTGCGGGATACCGTGACCGCCAGCTGGTTCTGGTGGCCGGCGATGGCATTCGCAGTTACGGATACCGCGTTCGCGGTGTCGCCGGGATCGAAGCCGTTGCGCTTGGCTTCGTCGGTGGCTCGGTCGCTGGCGTCATTGCGTGATCCGGTGGGAATCGCCTCCGCCGGCAGGAACTGGTCCGGCATGAAAATGACGCCGGACAGCGCCGCCGCGGCGGCGGCACGCTCGGCCGCCACACTGTACATGTACCCGATCGTCAGGTCGACGGCGATGCCCATGCCGCCGATCAACAGTGTGCCGGTCAGCGCCAACAGCACGATAGCTTGCCCGGCCTTTCCGCGCAGGCGATCCGGCGTCGTTTTTCGCTCTCGACGCCGCCTTATGGGGTTCATCGAAGGACCGGCGCTGCCTTCATGACGGCATAGTCTGTGAGTTGCATGTTTTGCGGAAAGACGCCGGCCGGCGGCGAGTAGCGCCATACCACCCGAATGCCGATGGATGTCTCGTCAGGCGGCGTCTGGTTCCGGTTTGAGACCGGGAAGGTCTGCTTCCCCGGTGACAGTGTTGTGCCGGAGATCAGGTACTGGTCGACAGGGTCGCCCGCGGTGTAACTGCCATCGGCTTTGGAGGGCGCGTAGATATCGATTTCCATCACGCCGGCCGCGGTCAGTCCGCGTGTCACAGCGAGCACGTTCCTCACGACCTGCTGGTCGTAGTTCTGGGTCGAGGCCGCCGGATTGGTCTGCGTCCCACCGAGCTCGGCCGCGAGCCGGGCGCCCTGGCGGACGGCGTACCCTGCCGTGACCTTGTTGGTGATGAGCACGGTTGCGTCGAAACCGCCCATGAGCAGGAACACGAGCACCGGGATGACAACCGCCATCTCGGCGAGCGACTGCCCACGCCGACCAGAAAGGCGGGTCAACATCTCAGTAGCTCTGCGGCTCCAACCGCACGTACGACTCTGCGACGGTGTTGACCGGACCGAGCGGCGAGAAGAAGCCAGCCTTCCAGGTGTAGCTGTAGTGGATCGTCAGCCCTAGAAAGTCGCTGCTTCCACTGCTTACGTTGCGGCTCGCCCCTGGCCAGCTGATCGGCCCGATGGCTGTCCCGTCGAGCCGGTATCGGTTGTAGTGCGACAGATCCGGCGTCAAATTGCCGAGGCCGTCCTGGGTGAGGCGGTAGACGTCGACCTCGCTGACAGCAAAAAGCTGGGTCGCGCCCACGGTACTGCGCACCTTGGCCACGATCTGGCCATCGGCGGAAGAGACGTTGCCGAGCTGCGCTGCGACCCGCGAACCTTCGGCGGCGGCGTAGCGTGCGGTCCCAACGCTGAACATCAAGAGCGCGCCATCGAGCACGCCCATGATCAGCATGAAAAGCACCGGCACCACGAGCGCAAACTCGGTCAGCGTTTGGCCGTGACCGGCACCGCCGTTCCGCGAAAACCTTACGGTTTTCATAACACTCCCCGCCGATGAAACGAGGAGCCCGGGGTCGGACATACGCGTTCGTTAGGAAGCGTGCGTACTTGTATCGGGTTTCAAGCTGGCGCGATCGGACGCTACGCGAGCGTCAAGCGCGTTACAATCGCGCCAGCTTTGACGGAGATCAGCGGGATGTTACGGTCCCGAGCCGCGCTCGTCCTCCCGCTCATCGTGCTCTCGGCGTGCGGCAACGTCACGGTCGGCAGTGGCAGCTCGTCGTCACCGAGTGCGAGCACCTCGGCGTCGCCGCCAACCTCCTCGGGATATCGCGTTCTCTTCACGTCGACCACGACCAGCGGCAGCCAGGTCTTTCTCTATGACTCGGCCAGCAGCGCTCCGCAACAACTCGTCTCGCTCCCGGCCGACAATCCTCCCGACGTCCGCTTCATCTCATCGCAGAGGATCGCCTACACCGATTCCACCAACCTGCAG
>VBHQ01000083.1:0-7156 GCA_005880395.1 Chloroflexota bacterium | reverse complement strand
GTCTCGAGTACGCACCCGACGACAAATACCTGCTCATGGTCGACACCTTCGTCGGTAACCAGGGCCAGGCGCCGGAGACCGGCCAGTTCCTCGTCCTGCGCAGCGCAGACAATACGGTTGCGTTTCTCCCGCCGGCCGGAGTTAGCAGCAACGCCACGATGGCGACCTGGGCGCGTCGCAGCGATCGACTCTACTACCGCGACGCCATTGGCGTGCGGACCTGGGATGCCGGGTCGACCAGCGTTGGCACCCTGGTCACCGCCCTCCACTGGTATGACCCGGCGGTGTCAGCGGACGACCGCGACATCGCCTACACCGAGTTCGACACCCAGTTTGTGCCGCACGTCAAGATCCTGGACCTCCAAAGCAATCATGTCAGCCCCACGGCCAGCGCCCCCCGGTCGCATCCGATCTTGGTTACGGCGGCCACGCTGTGGTACCTCGAAGAGCAGCCCTGTCAGAGTGAGTGCCTGGCCGGGCCGTCGCAATCGTCTGGACGGGTCTTCGCCTACACCCTGACGAGCAAGAGTGAGACGTCGCTCCCCTTCACCGACGTCCACAACCTCTCGCAACTCGCCGTCGCGAGCCGATAGCTCAGGCCGCTCGCGCCATCAGCTGGCGCAACACCATCGGCAGTACGCCGCCGTGGCGCAGATACTCGACGTCGGTCTGGTTGTCCAGCCGGCAGACCGCGGTGAATCGCCGGGAGGAGCCATCGTCGGCTTTCGCTTCCACGTCGACGCGCTGCCCCGGCTTGAGACCCGCGGCGAGCCCTCGGATCGTGAAGGTCTCGGTCCCGGTCAGCCCCAATCCCTTGAGCGATTCGCCGTCCTGGAACTGCAGCGGGAGGACTCCCATGCCCACCAGGTTGCTGCGATGGATGCGTTCGAAGCTCTCCGCGATCACGGCACGGACACCGAGCAGCAGGGGGCCTTTGGCGGCCCAATCTCGCGAGCTACCCGAGCCGTACTCCTTGCCGGCGAAGACGATCCCCGGCACGCCGTCCCGCTGATAGCGTTCGGCCGCGTCAAAGATCGTCACCTCCTCCTTATCGGGTAGGTGGATCGTCCAGTAGCCTTCGCGACTGCTGAGCTCGTTGCGCAGGCGAATGTTGGCGAACGTCCCCCGCATCATCACCTCATGGTTCCCACGCCGGGCACCATAGCTGTTGAAATCCGGCCGCTGCACGCCGTGCTCGATCAGGTATCGGCCCGCCGGACTGTCCGGCGGGATGCTGCCGGCCGGCGAGATGTGGTCCGTGGTGATCGAGTCCCCGACAACCGCCAGGGCGCGGGCGCCGACGATATCGGTCAGTGCAGCGGGCTGTGCCGTGATTCCTTCGAAGAAGGGCGGTTCCTGCACGTAGGTGGACTTCGGATCCCATTCGTAGCTCGGTCCCGTGGGGGCGGACATCCGCTGCCAGTTCTCGTCCCCCTCGAAGATCCGGGCGTACTCGCGTTTGAACATCTCGACCTTGAGCGAGGCGCGGATTGATGCGTTGACATCCTCGGCCGACGGCCAGAGCTCGTGCAGGTACACATCCTTGCCTTGTTTGTCCGTGCCGATCGGATCGCTCGCCAGGTTGCGCCGAATGTCGCCGGCGAGCGCGTAAGCCACGACCAGGGGTGGCGAGGCGAGGTAGCTGGCACGGACCAACGGATGGATGCGGCCCTCGAAATTACGGTTGCCGCTCAAGACCGCAACAACGTTCAGCTTCTCCTTTTCCACGGCAGCTTCGACCTCCGGACTCGCCAGCGGGCCGCTATTGCCGATACAGGTGGTGCAGCCGTAGCCGACCAGGAAGAAGCCCAGCTCTTCCAGATACGGCATCAACCCGGCGGCTTTCAGGTAGTCGGTGACGACGCGAGAGCCGGGGGCGAGGCTGGTCTTGACCGTGGGCGAGACCTTGAGCCCGCGCTCGACCGCGTTTTTCGCCACCAGACCGGCGGCGATCATGACGGACGGATTCGAGGTGTTCGTGCAACTGGTGATCGCCGCAATGACTACCGAACCGTTGCGCACGTGCTGCGTCGGCCGCGTCATCACGGCGGTCGCATGCTCATGCTTCCCCCTGAGGTCGGCTTCGCCGCCCTCGTAGTCGAAGCGGGCGAGGTCGTTGTTCCCCTCCTTTTCCTCGATGGCGAACGCGCCCGTGAAGCTTTGCCAGACCGATGGCAAGGCGACGCGGTCCTGGGGACGCTTCGGTCCGGCGACGCTTGGCTCTACGGCATCGAGGTCGAGATCGAGCAGCTCGGAGAAGACCGGTGTCGGCGACTCGTCGGTGCGGAACAGGCCCTGGGCCTTCGTATACCGCTGGACGAGCTCAATCAGCTCACGGTCGCGACCGGTCGTCTCCAGGTACCGAAGCGTCTGCTCGTCGACCGGGAAGAGCGACGAGGTCGCCCCGTACTCGGGACACATGTTGGAGAGCGTTGCTCGGTCCGGGACGGACAGGGTCGAAAGACCGGCGCCGCAGAACTCGACGAACTTGTTGACGACGCCGTGCTTGCGCAGCATCTCCGTGAGCGTCAGAACCAGGTCGGTCGCTGTCGCACCGGCTCGCAGGGCGCCGGTCATCCGTACGCCTACCACGATGGGGGTCGGCAGATACGTGGGCTGGCCAAGCATCGCCGCCTCGGCCTCGATGCCGCCAACGCCCCAGCCGAGGACGCCGACCCCGTTGACCATCGTCGTGTGCGAGTCGGTGCCCAGCAGCGTATCGGGGAGGGCGAAGCTGCCGTGGTCATCCTTGCGCACCTGGACGACCCGGCTCAGGCGCTCGAGGTTGACCTGATGACAGATGCCCATCCCCGGCGGGACGACCGTGAAGTTATGGAACGCCTGCTGTGCCCAGCGCAGTAAGGCATAGCGCTCGCCGTTCCGTTCGTACTCACGCTCGATGTTCCGCGCGTAGGCGCCGGTATTTCCAAAGACGTCGACCTGCACCGAGTGATCGATGACGAGGTCGACCGGCACCAGCGGATCGATCCGATTTGCATCCTTGCCGGCGCGCGCCATCGCGGATCGCATCGCCGCGAGGTCGACGACGGCCGGGACGCCGGTGAAGTCCTGCAGCAGAATTCGGGAAGGGAGGAACGGGAGTTCCGCGTCCGCCGGCGGCGGTTCGGGCCAGCGGGTGAGCGCCCGCACGCTGATTTCGCTGGCGCGACCGGCCTCAGCCTCTCGTAGCAGGCCTTCCAGCAGGATTTTGATTGTCATCGGAAGGCGATTCGGATCGCCAAGGCCCGCCTGGCTGAGCTTGGCCAGGTCGTAGAACTCCAGGTCAGTCTTCGAAAGTCGACTGCGCGCCGCGATCACGTCTTGATGCTAGCGCGTCGCGCGTCTCATCTCCTGATGCCTTATGTCGACACTGCCCGGGCTGGACCTAAGGTCGATTTCCGCTATGGAACTTTCGGTGCGCCGCACGAAGCTGCGGATTGGTCACGTGGGTATAGATCTGCGTCGTATTGAGGTTGGCATGACCCAGCAACTCCTGCACGGCGCGGAGGTCGGCGCCATTGGACAGCAGGTCGGTCGCGAACGAATGGCGCAACGTATGCGGCGTCGCCTTCACGCCCAGTCCCGCAACCCGCACATACTTTTGCACCAGTCGTTCGATCGACCGGGATGACATCCGCATCCCGAGCCCACCGGGTGTCGGATCGACTTTCCCCTTCATACGAATGAAGAGCGGCTTCCATCGATCACGGCGGGCCTGCAGGTAGCGCGTCAACCACTCGGCCGCCGCATCGCTGAGAAAGACGACCCGCGGCTTGCGGCCCTTGCCGATAACGCCGAACTCACGCGTTTTGAGGTTGATGTGGTCCCGATCGAGCTTCCCTAACTCTGAGAGCCGCAGGCCGGTGCTGAAAAACGTCTCGAGCAGGGCGCGGTCGCGCAGCCCGCGCGGATCATTGACATCGGGCGCCCGGAGCAGCCGATGGAGCTGATCGGGATCGAGAAATTTGAGCGAGCGCGACGGCGCCTTGCCCAGCTCGATGCGATCCGGCGTCAGAACCTCGAGTCCCTGCATCGCCCAGTAGCGCAGCAGCGAGCGCAGCGCGACCAGGAAATAGGTCTGCGACGCCCGGCTCAGCGGCCGCCTCGTGTGCTCGTTGAGGTGTCGGGCCAGCGCCAGCTTGTAGCGACGAACGAGGTCGACGTTGATGTCTGGCAAGTCGGACACGCCCGGTTCGTGCTCGACCAGCCAGTCCAGCAGGTGGTCCATGTAATGGCGGTACTGCCGGATCGTCAGCGGACTCAGGTTGCGATCGATCTCGCAGGCTTCGAGGAAGCGGTCGACGCGCCCGGCCAGCACGCTGCCAGCCGGTGGTGCCTGCGTCGGAGACATGGGGGAGACGATGGGCACGCTCTTGGGCCGAATTCTAGGGCCTGCGGGTTCGTATTCCAACTTGACTTCCGCTTTCATCAAGCATAATATCGCGATATATCGTGATAGTTACGCAAGGAGGCAAGTTCAGTCATGTGGTCACGTGATTTCCGTCGATTCGGTCGGCAGATGTTCGACCGCGGCGATCTCAAGTACGTCATCCTCGACCTGCTCAAGGACAAGCCGGCGCACGGCTACGAGCTGATCCGCGCCCTGGAGGACCGCTTCGGCGGCTTCTACAGCCCGAGCCCGGGGGCCGTCTACCCGACGCTGCAGATGCTCGAAGACATGGGCTACGTCAGCGCCGAGCAGCAAGAGGGTCGCAAGGTCTACAGCATCACCGACGCCGGGCGCAGCTACCTGACCGAGAAGCAGCCCCAGGTCGACGAAATGTTCCGCCGCACCCGTGAACGGTGGGGTGCCGAGTGGGGACCCCAGGCGCATCGCATGATGCACGATCTTCGGGACGACCTGCGCGATCTGAGCCGATCGTTCGCCGATGAGGCACGCCGCCGTTGGCCGGATCCCGACCAGCAGCGCCGAATTCGCGACGTCATCGGTCGCGCCAAGCAGGAAATCAGGACGATTCTCGAGGAGCAACCGGCAACAAAGGTCTGACCGGCTACCCAATGCCCTCCCCGCGTGGGGGAGGGCAGCGTGGCCGGCTTACAGCTCGCCGCGGACGATCCGCCGCCGGATCCATTCCTCGAAAAACCGCTCCTTGATGCGGTAGACGCCGTTCGCATCGAGGTCGACCAGCTCGCGCTCGATCAGCGTCTGTACCGCGCGTTGCACCGTCGTCGCCGCCCCGAGATTGGCGTGGCGCCGGAAGTCTTCGCTGTAGATGTTGCGCCCGCCCCATTCGACCAGCGCCACCAGCAGGCTGCGTTGCGCGGGCGCGGAGTCATGCCAGAGGACCGTCATCTGCGCGGCTTCGGCGTCGAGCATGCGATCGATCGCGGTCCGGACGAGCGCGTCCGGCGGCAGTGGCAGGAGCGCGACCTCCCAGAGAAAATGCGCCGCTTCCTGGGTATCGTTCGGATGCCCCCCGGTGAAATCGATGAGGGCATCGATCGCCGGCCTGGGCAGCGGGCGGCCGCTCGCCTTGAATCGCGTCTGCAGGAAATGGGTGAACTCGTCTTTAGGAAGCGGCCCGAGAGGGTAGGGGCGGGCCATCTTCAGCAGCGGTGCGCCGCGATCGTGCACCGCTTTGCGCAGCAGGCCCTGGCGTGATCCGAGAAAGGCATAGCTGACATGCTGCTGGTGCTGGATGACGGCGCGCAGCTGGCGCAGCAACCCGGGGCCCAGCTCCATCAGGTCCTGAAACTCGTCGAGGATGACAACGAGCCGCTTCTTTTTCCCGGTTTTCGCGATCAGTTCAGGCTCCTGGAAGAGCTGCTCCAAAAGGGCGTCGAGGTTCGTGCTCCCGGCGCTGGCCGCTTCGAAGGAGACCTGGGTGTGGCCGTGGTCATCGATCGACAGCGTCGGCCGGATCCGGACGGCTTTCAGATGCTGAACCACCCATTCCTCGGCACGCTGCGTCGGCGTCCGAAAGGCGTCGAAGTAGGCGGAGGCGAGCCGATCGGCGAGCCGAGCGCGAGAGGGGACCAGCATGCAGTCGAGGTAGGCGACCGGGACGCCATCCGCCTGCAGCCGCCGTCGCACCTCGAGGATCAACGAGGTCTTGCCGAAGCGGCGCGGCGCCTCGATCAGGACGTTTTGCCCATCGCGCAGCTCGCGTTGCAGGACGAGAATGTCGGCTTCTCGATCGGTGAACGCATCGCCGGAGACGATCCGGCCGAAGCGAAACGGGTTGCTGGGTAGTTGTTTTACGCGAACTGGCATTACGCAGGTCAGTATAACTCCGCTGCGCAGACCTGCGTAAGACGGCCGGCCGCCGAGCCGGGGTCAGGCAGCCCGCTTCAACGGGCGGCGCATCGGGTCGTAGCCGGGGAGCTCCTGGCTCCAATCGACCCCGGCATTGCGCTTTCGAAAGTAGGCCAGCGCGAACCGGTCGCAGGCCGTTTCGGCCGCGGCCTTCCCGCCCCGGACTTCCCGCAAGTACCAGTGATAGAACTCGTGACAGTACAGGAAGCGCAACACATCGCGGCGCGTGCGGAACCGGACCGTCTGCGCAAACCACTGGAAGCGCAAGCGCTTGCCCGGACGCCGGCGAGCCCGGTAATAGACCTTCTCATCCCAGACGACGTACGGCTCTGGCACCTGGAGCTCGATCAGGCGTTCGTCGTACCAGCAAAAGGCCGCCAGGTGCGGCGCCTGCCGGTAGCGCAGCGGGCGAGCACTGACCGAATAGCCAGGTGGCGGAGGGAGGTCTTGCAGCCAGCGACGGAGGGTCTCGGCGTCGACCTGGGTGACCCGAGATCGAATCGGGACGGAAGACCAGGCTCGGCGAAGAGGGGAGAGAGGCACCGTTCAAGCATAAGCAGTCGGATGCCCCGCCAAGCGGGCCAACCACCGTTACACAATTCGTAAGCTTTCGCCGTCCGTTCGCCACAAATTGTGGCTGGGCGTTGGACAGCTTCGCAGCATTCTCCGCACAGACTGGGCACTGATGGACGCCCAGCCAATCAGTGAGCTGGACCTTGCCCGCCTTAAGGCCCACGGGAGCCAGTCGGGGCTGCGACGCGTGGCCACCGAGTGGCGCCGGCCCTCGGACAGCTGGGCGCAGACCCTACGCTGGACCGGGCTGGCGCTCGCCGATGAATGGCGCCGCTGGCAGACCGCATTACCGGAGCTGCTGCGTGG
>VBHQ01000058.1 GCA_005880395.1 Chloroflexota bacterium | reverse complement strand
GTCAGCCATCTCCACTTCGATCATGTCGGCGCGCTGGTCTGTCCGGGACGCGACGGCGAGCTGACGCCGCTCTTTCCACGAGCCCGGCATGTGGTGCAGGCCAGGGAGCTGGACGCCTGGCGCCGGCCAGATCCACGAAGCAAGCCCTCTTACAAACCGGAGAACCTCGCCCTACTCGAGCAACAGGGCCGGCTGCAGGTGGTCGATGGCGATGCGGATGTCGCCCCCGGCATCACCGTTCGGGTCACCGGTGGCCACACCGCCGGGCACCAGGCGGTCTATGTCCGAGATCAGGAGCAGATGCTCGTCTTTACCGGCGATTTCCTGTTCATGCCGGCCTTTCTCAAGATCAACTGGGTTAGCGCCCTGGACCTCTTTCCGCTCGAGGCGATGGAACGCAAAGCCGCCTTCCTGGCCGAGGCCGCCCGCGAACGACAGTTGATCTGGTTCTACCACGAGACCGAGCAGATGCTCGGCTACTGGACCGAGCAGGGGTTCGAGCCCGTCAGCTGATGATCAGCACGACCTCGCCGCGACAGTGCTCGCATTCCCCCCGAACGACATAGTTGCCCGTCTTGAGGTCCATCGGCGACGGATTCAGGATGGCGACCGCCGTCCGGCAATGACGGCAATTGGCTTTCATGGGGGCGACCGGCGTAGCCGGCGGCTGGAAGGTCCAGGTATGCGGCGCAACCTGCTGCATGGTGGGGTGGGCTATGGCCATCGTCGACTCCTACCTTCTGTAACGGAAACCGTCCGTCAAGGGACTGCGCCGTTCGGCCCGCCGGCCTACGCCAAAGCGCGTAGCTAATAGACGACGACGGGGGTGCTCATCGGCGTCCAGTTCCACAGCCAGACCATGTTGTGGTAGGGAACGTTGACGCAGCCGTGGGTCCCGACGTCCTCGCCGGTCGGGTCGTAGTGCGGGAGATTCGTACCGGGGCCGTAGACAGAGCGCCAGGAGGCATCATGAATCCCGTCGCCGCCGTTGAACCACATGACCATCTGCACCTTGCTGTCCGGATACCAGTACGGCGAGCCCTTCGGCCAGGGTGAGTGCATCGTCCAGGGCGAGTTCTTCGTATAGACCTTGAAGGTCCCGGGGTCGGTTTCGAGACCGGGGCGGCCGGTGGTCACGTAGGTCCAGAACACCTGCTTCCCGTGATCGTAGGCTCGCAGTACCTGCTCTTTCAAGGAGATCGTGATCGCCTTCGGGGGGAGGTTCTGGTTCATCGCGTCCTGCAAGACTTTGTCTTGCACCATCAGCGCGCCGTTCAGCTGCTCCAGATCGGTCAGGACCGCGGCGCCGCTCAGCTGTGACGACAGCTTCTGGACGTGAGTCTCCACGATCGAGACGTCCATCTGGAAGGTCCGTGCCGTTTGAAGGTCGCCCCGGACCGCGCTCAGCGAGGCGGCGGCGTTGGTCCGTGCCAGCGCCACGTCCCCATGGTCCTGCGCGGCCGCCTGGGCGGCATACTGGCTGATGAGCTGGTTGGTCGTTTCCTGATCGGCGATCAGCAGCGCGAGCTTTGAGAGGGGAGCCTTCAGCTCGGTGCTCAGTGAACGATAGCCCCGCACGGTCGCCGCGTTCGCGAGCTCGATCTGAGCCTTGGATGGCAGACCGGCGTAATCAATGAGCAGCTGGTCGTCGACGCCGACCTGCTTGGCCTTCTGCAGGTTGGTCGTGAGCTTATCGATATCCACCTGCGCGGCGTCGTGCGTCTGGCTGAGCAGCTTGTCCGTGCGGGATTGGAGCTGCTCCTTGATCTGCGACTCGTCGCTGGCTAACCGGTTGAAGAAGGCGATCCGCGCCTCATTGAACGGCGCCGACGCAGCCGGCGCCGTCTGGGCGGAGGTCGTGAGTTCCTGCCGCTGCAAATCCGTGTACTCGGCCGTCTCGAGGCCAAGGTCGGTGGCGCGAGCCTGAGCGGTGAGCACCTGCGCCCGCTGTGTCTGGTAGTCCTGCTCAGCCAGCGCCTCGCGCATCTGCTGCACGAAGATGAAGCCGCCGACCAGGAGAAAAGTCCCAAGGACCACGCCGATTCGTAGCCCGTTGCGATGAAGAAATCTAAGAGTTGCTGCCAGCACCGCTGTCACCGCATTCTAGGGACATCCTGCATTGAGGGTAACGTCCAAATAGCGGAAAAGTTCCGGTGAAAGTCCGTTCAGGAAGGGCGGGAAGCTGTGCTAAGATGGCTGCCGCCCAATTCCGGCCGAAGGAGAAAACGCCTGGCAACTGCGACCCCGGTCAGCCTCAAACTCGAGCCCCGCGCCGACCACGGGCGCCATCTGCAGGCGCTGCGCCGGCAGGGCCGGCTGCCGGGCATCATCTATGGGCACAACGTCGATCCGGTGACGGTTCTCGTCGACGGCCGGGACTTCGTCCGGGCCTTCCAGCGGGTCGGGCGCAACCAGCTGGTCGATCTTCAGCTGGGCGACGAGCCGGTTCGCAAGGCCTTGATCCGGGAGGTGCAGCGCAGCCCGCGCGATGGCGACTTGCTCCACGTCGACTTCTACCAGGTGAATCTGACCGAGAAGATCGAGTCGGATGTTCCCATCGAGCTCGAGGGTGAGGTCGAAATCGTGGTGAAGGGTGAAGCCGACCTCCAGCGTGGACTGCATGAGATCAAGCTCGAATGCCTGCCGCAGGATCTGCCTCCGGTCATCACCGTTGACGTCTCGAACCTCAAGGAGGTGGACGACGAGATCCGAGTCAAGGACTTGAAGACGCCGGCCGGCTGCGAGATCCTGGACGATCCTGAAGACCTGGTGGTCAAGGTTGCCGCCCATCGTGAAGAGGTCGAGGAGGCGGCACCTGCGCCTGCCGCTGCCGAGGTGCCCACCGTCGGCGAAACGCAAGCTCCCACCGAAGGCGAGGGCGAGGCTCCAGCCGAGAGCTAGCGCAACGAGCGCCCCTACAATGGGGCGCGATGCCCGGTTGGTTAGGCGCGATGCTCAATTGGTTTGGCCTTCATTGGAACGAACCATGGGCCCGGTTCGTCCAGGGCCTGCTCCTCTTCCTTCTCAGCATTGTGGTAGCCACGCTTCTTCGCAAGACATTCCGAAGGCAGCTCAAACGGCCGCACATCGATCAGCAAGTTGCCTTGCTCGTATCCAGGATCGCCTATCTGGCAATCCTGTTCCTGGGTGTCCTTGCCTTCTTGACCCTCTGGTTCGGCAGCCCGGCATTAGTGTTTGGAGGCTTCGGTTTCCTGGCGTTGGCGGTCAGCCTCGCCTTTCAAGACATCCTCAAGAACTTCATCGCGGGAATCTTTCTCTTGCTGGAGCGTCCGTTTCGGCTCGGCGACGAGATCACGGTCGATGACCACACTGGCATTGTGGAGAACATCGAAATGCGGACCACGACGCTGCGAACCAGCGACGGCGAGCAGGTCCTGACGCCAAATTCCCTGGTTTACACGGGGACGATCATCAACCGCACGCGATATCCGACGCGCCTTTTCACGCTGACGGCCAAGGTGCCGGATGGCCACGCGTCCGACGATCTGGCCGACCGCCTGCGGGATCAACTGAAGAGTCGCCCGGACATCGTCAAAGACCCACCGCCCCAGGTCGTGCTTCAACCAAGCGCGGACGGGGCCAGTACGATCGAGGTCCGCTACTGGCTTGACTACCGCAAGAATGATCCGCTAGCCGTCCAGGCTGCGGTCGGCCGCCAGATCTACCAGACGATTCGATCGCCCGGCTAGCCGCCCTCCTTCGGCGCGGGCCGGCGGCCTTCCGAGGGTTCAGCCCCGAGGCGCGCCTGTTCCTCGTTTACTCGCTGCTGATCTCGACCGCCTTCAGCGTCTTCAACCTGCTGTTCAACCTGTACATGAGTGCGCTGGGATTCTCCAACGACCTC
This sequence comes from Chloroflexota bacterium, assembly GCA_005880395.1. Classification (GTDB taxonomy): domain Bacteria; phylum Chloroflexota; class Dormibacteria; order CF-121; family CF-121; genus CF-13. The sequence goes on along the minus strand of VBHQ01000058.1, from coordinate 22,194 downwards.
ATCGGCCTGTTCAATTCCCTTCCGGCGCTGGTCTTACTTGGCATCGGTCTGCCCCTGGCGGGCATGGCCGATCGGATCGGCTATCGCCTCTTTCTCATGGCCAGCGGTGCGCTGGCCGTTGCCGCCTCGATCGTTCTCGCGCTGGCCGGGCAGCGGCTGATCGCCGTCCTGGCGTCCGGCAGCTTCGCCCTGGCGCTGGCCGTTCTCGAGGTCCTGGGCGCGCCCTTGCTGGCGCAGGTCAGCGATGGACCGGAACGCGTCTCCCTGTTTGCCGTCAATCAGTCATTGGCCTGGGCAGCGACGCTCGTCGGCGACGTGCTTGGTGGACTCATCCCCGAGCTCGCCGCTCGGACGATGCACGCATCGCCGGCCTCAGCCGGAGCGATTCGCTCGGCATTCCTCGTGATGGCCGTGCTCACCGTCGCCGGGCTGCCATTCCTGTTTCGTGTCGCCCGGGCTGCCAGAACTACGCCGAGCATCGTCTCGCCCGTCCGCGACGTCCTCCGGGTCAACGTCAGGCGCTTCGCACGGATCCTGCTGCCCGGCTTGATCCTTGGCATGGGCGCCGGCATGTACCTGACCTTTGTCCAGCTCTACTTCGCGCAGCGATTTGGATTGACCCCGGGCCCGATCGGATTGATCCTCGGCGCCGGGGCGGCCATGACCGCGCTCTCGACCCTGGCCGCACCCGCCGTCAGCCGCCGCCTCGGCATCATTCGAACGATCGGCTTCTCCCAGGTTGCCGGGTTCCCATTGATTCTCTTGCTGGCCTTCCTGATCACGCTCCCCATCGCCGTGGTGGTCTTCTACGTTCGCCAAATGGCCCTCAATCTGCAATCACCGCTTTACCAGGTATTTGGGATGGAATACGTCGACCCTGCAGAGCGAGCTCGCCTGGCGACGGCGCAGATCGTCGTCATGGGGATTGGCGACAGCGGCCTTGGCCCGTTGGTCAGCGGCGTTCTCCAGGTTCGGGGTGGTTTTCAGCTGGCGTTCTCTGTGGCGGCCGTCTTCTACCTGTTGAGCGGGGTTAGTTTCCTGGTCCTGTTCCGCGGATATCGCCCTTCCACCCCGCGATCCGCCGGTGTCTGACTTCTTATAGTTCGGTTGATGGCGCAAGAGCCGCTCTTTCCCTCGGCCGAGGCGGCGGTCTTGAAAGATCAGCCACTCGCGGCACGGATGCGGCCGGCCTCGCTCGACGAATTCGTCGGGCAGGAGCACCTGGTCGGTTCCGAGCACGAGCTGCGCCGCGCGATCGAGGAGGACCGCATCGGATCGATGATCCTGTGGGGCCCGCCCGGCAGTGGCAAGACGACGCTGGCGCGGCTCATCGCCCGGGTGACCGCCTCGCATTTCGTCCCCTTGAGCGCCGTCAGTGCCGGCGTCGCCGACCTCCGGCGCAACATCGAGGAGGCACGAATGCGCCGGGCGCAATCCGGAAAGCGGACGATTCTGTTCATCGACGAGATCCACCGCTTCAACAAGGCGCAACAGGACGCGGTCCTGCCGTTCGTGGAAGAAGGCGTCATCACGCTGATCGGCGCCACCACCGAGAACCCGTCCTTCGAGGTCAATGCGGCGCTGCTTTCTCGGACCCGGGTCTTCGTGCTCGGCGCGCTGAAGGACGAGCAGATCGGCCAGATCGTCGACCGCGCGGTGAGCGATCCCCAGCGTGGCCTGGGCAACCGGCAGGTCGAATTGGAGGTTGAGGCAAGGGCCGCGCTGATCAGGCTGGCAAACGGCGATGCGCGGGTGGCCTTGAACGGGCTCGAAGCCGCGGCCGCGCTGGCCCGACCCAAGCAAGGCCGCCGGCAGGTCACCGCCGCGCTCGTGGAGGAAGCGGTGCAGCGAAAGAACCTTCTCTATGACCGCGCCGGCGAAGAGCATTACAACATCATCTCGGCGCTGCATAAAAGTCTCCGGGATAGCGATCCGGATGCCTCGCTCTACTGGCTGGGGCGGATGCTCGAGGCCGGTGAGGACCCGCTTTACGTCGCACGCCGCCTGATCCGGTTCGCCTCGGAGGACATCGGACTTGCGGATCCTCAGGCGCTGACTCAGGCGGTCGCCGCGCAGCAGGCCGCGCATTTCATCGGGATGCCGGAAGCAAACCTCGCGCTGGCGCAGGCGGTCGTCTACCTGGCGACCGCGCCGAAAAGCAACGCGCTCTATGCCGCCTACTCGACGGTCCAGGAGGACGTCGCCCGGACTCGGGCCGACCCGGTCCCGCTCCATCTGCGCAATGCGCCGACGCCGTTGATGCGTAACCTCGGATACGGAAAGGGCTACCGGTACGCGCACGACTATCAAGACGCGCAGGTCGACCAGCAGCACCTGCCCGACGCGATCAAGGACCACGCCTACTACGAGCCGACGGATCGCGGCTATGAGAAGACGGTCAAGGAGCGGCTCGAGGCGTTCCTGGCAGCACGGCGCCGCGACAAAAAGCCCTAAGGCGGCGTCGACGCTTCGACATGCGGCTTGAGGGCCGCATAGCCGTTGGCCATCACCTGCTGATGGTTACGGGCCAGGAGGCCCTTGGCCAGCGGAGCGACCAGGTTGAGGATCGGGTTGGTGGTCGCGACGTCCCAGTGATAGACGGCCCGCGTCCCTGACTCGATCGGCGAAAACTCCCAGCGTCCACTCCCGATGAGATCGCCGGTCGAGCGGAGCAGGAGGTGCTGATACTCGGTCGCCTCCATCACCTCGAGCGTGTATTTGAGGCTGTAGGGCAACGAGCCGCGCACCTCGCAGGCGATCGCCGAGCCGATGGATTTGCCATCGCCACGGATGAGTTCGACGCGACGAAAATTCTTCCACCACCCCGGGTAACGCTCGATGTCGAGCACGACGGACCACACCCGTTCGGGCGGAGCGGCGAAGTGCCAGTCGGTGACGAAGTGATACGGCTCCGGCACCGGAGTATTTGATCAGAGCGAGCCTGGGGTAGCCTCAGCCCCGGCCGAGGCCACCCCGCTCGTGTGGTCGCTTAGAACCCGTGACTCGTGACCCAGGTATTGGCGATGTCGGTCGGATCGTTTTTGTCGACGTCCGCGCTCTTGTTCATGTTGGTCAGGTCGATGGTGTTCAGCTTCGCGTCGACGCTGTTGAGCACCGACGTCACTTCGCTGTTATCAACGGCGCTCCGGATCAGCGGCACGATGTTGTCGGCTTGCTGCAGATGCTTGTCGTCCTGGAGGACGACGAGATTGTTGGCCGAGATGCCGCCGTCGCTGGAGAAAACGAGACCGATATTGATCGCGCTGCTCTTGAACGCCGCGTAGGTCAGGGGACCGCCGGCGTCAAGCGCCTTGAATCCCTTGAAGTGCAATCCATAGGTCTGCTCGAGGCCTGGCTGGCAGAAGGGCCGCTGCGGGCACTCTGGTGGCCCACCGAGGGTCCATCCGCTCGCCACCGAGCTGACGTCGGATAACTTGACCAGGTGATTCGAGTCGGCCTCGGCCTTGGTCACGGCGAACGCGTTCTGGTCAACCGCGGGCGACGGGTCGAGGGCCTTGACCCCTTTCGGATTCAGGACCGCATTCAACCGCTCGACATTATGGGCAGCATCCGAGCTGGCGTCCGCGGTCACGCCGAGCTTGCCTTCGGCGAAGGTGAGGTCGGTCGCTGCGTATCCCGCATAGAGGTCGATCTGACCGCTGAGAAGCGCCGGCTCGACGATCTCGCGGTTGCCTAGCTTGTCTTTGTAGTTGACGGTGTAGCCCTTATTCTTCAGCGCGCCGCCGTAGATGTGGGCCAGGATGATGCTCTCAGAAAAGTTGAACGAGGCGATCGTGATCGTGCCCTTCGGCGACGATGACGAACTTGCCGGGCCACCCGTTGAGCCGCACGCCGTCGTGATCAGAGCCAGCGCCACCATGCTGGCGCCCAGCACAGAACTCCGCTTCAACAACATACTTCCACCTCCAAAAATGACGATGAATTACGCGAGCACGGCCGCCGAGTCGAATGATGTGCCTAACGCTTCCTCCTTCTGGATGGATTTCGATGTCCGGAGCCCCGCCGGGGTGACGAGGCGCTGCACGCCGGCCAGTGAAAATTCGACGATCAGCGAAAGCAGCCCTACGAGAATCGCGCCCGCGTAGAGCATCGGGTACTCCTGCTGGCCGAGGCCGTCCACGATAAACCGACCCAGGCCGCCCCAGGCGACCAGCGCCGCCAGCGTGGCGGTCGCGACAATGTTGACCGCGGACGTGCGAATTCCGGCCATGATGAACGGGAGGGCGATTGGCAGCTCGACCCGCCACAGCACGAGCCGCGCGCGCATCCCCATCCCTTTCGCGGCCTCCCGAATGTCGGCATCCACCTCGCGCATACCAAGGTAGCTGTTGGTGACGATCGGGGGAATTCCGAGCGCAACCAGGGCGACAAACGGCGGGATCGCCCCGTTGAACGCCCCAAGGCCGAAGAGCTCGAAGGCGATGACGAGGAGCGCAAAAGATGGGAGCGCGCGTCCGACGTTGGAGATGTTGATGGCCAGGGTGCCGCCGCGACCGAAGTGTCCGATCACGATCCCGACGGGAAGGGCAATCGCCATGGCGGCCAGCATCGAAACCGCGGAGAGCTCGATGTGCTCGAGCGTTCGATGAGGGATGCCGCCATCGCCCTGCCAGTGGGAGCCGTTGAGGAACCATTGGATGACCTCCCCGATGAAAGTCATGTGGTCGCACGCCCCCTCGACCAAGGCGTGATCACGCGTTGAAGGCCGGAAAGACTCAGGTCTGCCACCAGGGCGAGGGCGACCGATAGCACGGACCCGATTAGCAGCGGGGTTTTGAAGTCGCGGAGCAGTCCGTCGTAGATCAAGCTACCCAAGCCACCCTCACCGATCAGCGCTGTCACCGTTACCAGGCCGATGGTGGTAACCGTCGCGATCCGGATACCGGCCATGATCGAGGGGATCGCGAGCGGGATCTCGACCTGGAACAATTGCTTGCGAGGTCGGTACCCCATTCCTCGCGCCGCCTCGCGGACTTCGGCAGGCACCGCGTCCAGCCCGGTCACGATATTTCGGATCAGGATCAGCAGGGTGTAGCTGACAAGCCCGATTTCAGCGGTCAGGATGCTGAGGCCAGTGATCGGGATCAGCAAGGAGAAAAGCGCCAGCGACGGGATCGTATAGAGGATCCCCGTCAGCGAGATGACCGGCCCGCGAAGAACGCGCTCACGCCAGGCGAGCAGCCCCAGCGGCAACGCAATCAGCACGCCGAGGCCGACCGCGACCACGGTAAGCTCGATGTGCTGGCTGAGCGCCGCCCCAATTACGTCCAGGTGGCGGGTCGTCCAATCCCACCGGATCCAGGGGTCGTCGACGGCTCCCACGACTCCGGTGGCGAGCATGGCGCCGATCCTATCAGCCATCCAGGCGGCCCGCAATTTACAGTAGGAGTTTCTAATGATCCGGCTTCAAGGGGTCAGCAAGCGCTTCGGGGACCAGGCTGCGGTCCGCGACCTTAGCATCGAGTTTTCGACCGGACAGCTGACCATGCTGGTGGGTCCGTCAGGCTGCGGCAAGACGACCACGCTGAAGATGATCAATCGATTGATCGAACCAAGTGGCGGCCGGATCTTTCACGACGAGCAGGACGTGACGCACATCGACCCGATCACGTTGCGGCTGCGCATGGGGTACGTCATCCAGAACGTCGGGCTCTTCCCGCATATGACGATTGCCGACAACATCGCGACCGTGCCACGGCTGCTTGGCTGGGACCGGGCGCGGATCCGCAATCGCGTCGATGACCTCCTTCGGCTCGTAGGTCTGGAGCCCAGCCAGTACGGCAAGCGTTATCCTCACCAGCTCTCCGGTGGACAGCGACAGCGCGTCGGCGTGGCGCGCGCGCTCGGTGCGGATCCCCCCGTCCTGCTGATGGACGAGCCCTTCGGTGCCATCGACCGGATTGCGAGGGAACGGCTGCAGAACGAGTTCTTGCGGATCCAGCGAGAAGTACGAAAGACGGTCATCTTCGTGACCCACGACATCGATGAGGCGATCAAGCTCGGGGATCGGATCGCGATCATGAATCTGGGTCAGCTGGTTCAATACGACACCCCGGCCGCGATCCTCGCCAAGCCCGCCTCGGATCTGGTCGTCGAATTGCTGGGACCGGATCGTGGCTTGAAGCGCCTCTCCGTGACGTCGATCGACCTGGATGCGCTGGACCGTCCTCCGGTGGTCCATCCGGAGGATTCGCTTAGCAAGGCCCGCAGCCTGCTGGATGGGCGTTGGAGCCGGGTGATCGTGCTCGACGAGAAGGACCACCCGGTTGGCGAGCTCGATCGGAGCAAAACCGAAGGCGATGGCCGGGTCGCCGATCGGCTGCAGCCCCTGGATGCGATCGTGGCGGCGGACCGGACGCTCTACGACGCCTTCTCACAGATGCTGATCCATCACGCGAGGTGGGTCGCGATCGTGGATCACGATCGGTTTTGCGGGGTGCTCACTCCGGAAGCGTTCGTGGCGGCGATCCAACGGGTCCCCGCCGAGCTCGAAGGGACCACCGCCGCTCGATGATCGATGCGCGAGCGAGAGGTTATGCGCTCTTGCGGCGCCGGGCGGGCGCATGCCGCCGTGGGGCGCCAGCCTTGCGTTCCGGCTGCCGACCCTTCTTCTTCGTCTGCTCGATACTTGCCCGTAGGGCCTCCATCAGGTCGACGACCTTGCCACCCTTCTCGGTCGGTGCCTCCGGCAGCGGTGCCCCTTCGACCTTCGCCTTGATCACCTTTTTGAGCGCCGCCTGGTACTTGTCCTCGTAGCGCTCCGGGTCGAAGGTATTGCTCAGATTTTCAACGAGTGAGACGGCCATCTGGAGTTCGTTCGCTGATACCCTGGCGCCGTCCGCCTCCAGGTCTTTCGCGGCCCGGATTTCGTTGGCATACAGCATGGTCTCCATCGATAGCACGCCCTCGTAAGGGCGGACCAGGCACAGACTCTCCTTATCGCGGATCGCCACCTTGGCCACCGCGGCCCGCCCGGTCTCCTCCAGGGCCTGCCGCAGCCACGCGAAGGCCTTCACGCCGGTCTCTTCGGGCGCGAGGTAGTACGCCTTGTCGTAATAGATCGGGTCGACGTCATCCAGCTTGACGAAGTCGGAGATCTCGACCGTGTGCACCGTCTTCACGGGCAAATGTTCGAGGTCGTCCTCGCTGATCGGAACGTACTTCCCTTTCGCGTACTCGTAACCGCGTTCGGTGTCTTCCCAGGAGATCGCCTTCTCGTGTTTCGGACACCAGCGGACGTTCTTCAGCCGCACGCCGTCGGCCTTGTGCAGCAGATGGAAGTGGACGTCGTGCGACTCGGTCGCCGTGTATAGACGGACCGGGATGCTCACCATCCCGAACGAGATGGTGCCGGTCCAGATCGCCCGCGGGCTCCGAGGCGCCATTTCTGATATCGATGGTATCAGGTTCGCTGAGGGCGGGTCCTGCTGTTTTCAGGCGCCCGGCTAGACTCCGGTCGTGTCTCCGGCACTGCTTGGGCTGGTCCTGCTCGCCGCCGTCTTCCACGCCGCCTGGAACGCCATGTTGAAGGCCTCCGAGGGACCGATGGCGCTTGCAGCCCGGGCGACCGCGTACGGGACGCTGGCTTCTTTTCCAGTGGTGGCGGTCCTCTGGTTCCTCCACGGCCGCCCCGGGATGCCTGGTTCCGCCTGGGCGGTCGTCATCGCCTCCGCAGTGCTGGAGTTGCTCTACTTCATCGCGCTGACGAATGCGTACCAGCGCGGCGAGCTGTCGGTCGTGTACCCGATTGCCCGAGGGACCGCGCCGCTGCTGGCGGTAGCGGTGGGTTTACTGCTCCTGGGCGAACGGGTCCAGCTGCCGGCCCTGGTCGGCATTGGCTGCCTGCTGGCGGGCATCTGGGCGATTCGCCGCCCGACCCCGGCATCGGCCGCCCTGCTTCCCGCGCTGATTACCGGAGTGCTGATCGGGGCATACAGTTCGGTCGACCGGGTCGGCGTCCGGCTCGTCGCACCGTGGCTCTATGGCTGGCTGCTCTGGTTCTTTGAAGCCGCCTTGCTGCTGCTCTATACCCGGGTTCGTCGAGTCGCCGGTGCAAACCTGCGGATCGAGCCCGCCCGGTCGCTGCTGGTCGGCATCCTGATGACGACAACCTACTTCATGATCCTCTTTGCCTTGAGCGTGGCGCCGCTGGCGATCGTGGCCCCGTTGCGCGAGTCGGCCATCGTCCTCGTCACGGCGTGGGGAATCTGGCGGCTCAGGGAACGGCGCGGCGCCTGGCTGCGCATTGGCGGGGCGCTGATCATCCTTGTCGGGATCGGCCTGCTCACGACCAGCTGACGCGACGCCCGTGGCGAAACGGGCTTCGCGCTAAGCCCGCCATCCCGTAACGGCGATATACCGCGCCAACCCGTTGTTTGGATGAATCAGGACGATCGGCGCCAGGCAGGTTTCGGGCAGCGTGACATGGTCGCTGATTTCGGCGTCGCCACGGCTTGAGAGGTTGGCCGGCCGAGTCGTTGCCGCCGGGCTAACGTTAGCGTCGCCGCCACAGTAGAGCGAGGCTGAGACCGTGGTGACCGGCCCCGGCGTTCCCAGCCCAGGAATGACCAGGCCGTCGAGCTCGACATTGAATTCGCCCTCCGGCGTGATGGAGACGCGGCCATGATTGAGCACCCATGGGACGCCTCCAGCCGTGACACTATGGAAGGGCGGATCCGTCGGATGGCTTGGCGCCAGCGTCGAATGTAAGGACCCTGCGGCCGAACTCGCGCCGGCGGTGATGACAAGCCCCGCAACAGCGGCGATCGCCACGATCGGTGAGAACACGAGCTTCCTCGTACTGAGCATCAAGACTTCCTCCCTTGGTGAAGTGGCTAGAAGCGCTGTCTGCCTGATACGCATCTCCGTTACGCGCATCGCGCTCGGAGATCGCAGACAATGGTCGGGGCGAGTGGATTTGAACCACCGACCTCGCGGTCCCGAACCGCGCACTCTAACCTGGCTGAGCTACGCCCCGGTCGGCGAAAGCAATGATACCCTCTCCAGTGCACCTGCCCTGATGCCCTCGTAGCTCAGTGGATTAGAGCGCCGCCGTCCTAAGGCGGGCGTCGCAGGTTCGAGTCCTGCCGAGGGCACCATCCTTCGATCACCGGCCTACCATTGGTGCGTGGTCGCTGTCCAAATGAGTCCCGCCCTCAAGCCGGTGGCCTTCCTCCTGGGGACATGGCGCGGCGAAGGCCAGGGTGAGTATCCGACCATCAAGGCGTTCCGCTACCGAGAAGAAATCCGCTTCGCCCACAACGGGAAGGCCTTCTTGATCTACAGCCAGCGAACCGAAGCGATCGACAGCGACCAGCCGATGCACGCCGAGACCGGCTACCTCCGCGTCGTTGGGGATGACCAGGTCGAATTCGTGATCGCGCAGCCGATCGGTTTTGCCGAGATCTCGCCTGGACGCATCAGCGGCACCCGGATCGATGTCGAATCGAGCACGGTTGGGCGCACGCCGACCGCCAAAGCGGTGACATCGATCAGCCGGTCGCTATGGGTCGAGGGTGAGACCCTGCACTGCGAAACCCGGATGGCGATGGAAGGCGTCCCCATGGTCCGCCACCTTATGGCCAGTTTTCACCGGATCGACTAGCGCGCAACCCGCTGCTGGGCTCGCCGGACGATCCCGGGAACAACGCGACGCGGCAGCAGCCGGGGCAACCAGGGCACCAGTTTGTTGGCGAACCCGGGGATGACCAGCGGCTTGCCGGCCATCAGTCCGCGGTAGCCGGCGATCGCCACCGACCGTGCGTCCGCGATCGACCCTTGCACCAGCCGGGAATCTTCCATCGCGCCACGTTTCTGGAAGCCGGTCCGCGTAGGACCCGGACACAGCGCCGTCACCGTGACCCCGGTGCCCCGCAGCTCGTGGGCCAGTGCCTCCGAAAAGGAGAGCACGTACGCCTTGCTCGCGTAATAGACGGCCATCAAGGGACCCGGTTCGAACGCCGCCGTCGACGCCAGGTTGAGAATCCGTCCGGCCCCGCGCTGCACCATACCCGTGAGAAAGAGCTTGGTCAGCGCCGTCAACGCGACGACGTTCACTGCCAGCATGTCCAGCTCCGACTGCAGGTCCGTTTCCGCGAATAAGCCGAAGACGGGAAAGCCCGCGTTGTTCACCAGCACATCGACGATAAGCGAGGCGGCAGTGACCTCCTCGTAGATCTCATCGACCGCCGCCGGCTTACAGAGGTCCCTGGCAACCACCAAGGTCTTGACGTGATGGTCCTGCTCGAGCCGGGTGGCGAGCTCGCTGAGCTTGTCATGGCTGCGGGCCACGAGGACGCAATCGAAGCCGTGCTGCGCAAAGACAACGGCTAGCTCCAGGCCGATGCCGCCCGACGCGCCGGTGATCAGCGCCGTCTTGCTCATGCTTCTGATTGGCTGAACACCTTCTCGCCGGCTCGGACCGGCAACGTCAGCCAGTTTTCCCGAGGGGCGAGCGGGCAGGCCCAGCGAGCGTCATAGGCGCAGGACGGGTTGTACGCGTAATTGAAGTCGATGACGACCTCAGGTGATCCGGCGCCCAGCTCCAGCGCGAGCCCATCCGTGTTTTTGGCGGTGTCGAACAGGTAGCGGCCACCGCCGTAGGTTTCGCGGCCCGACGTCGCATCGCGAAAAGGGAGAAACAGCCCGCCCCGGTAACCGACCAGGCTGAAGACGGTCAGCTGGCAGGTGTTGCCGCTCACCGAAAAACGCAGGCGGCCGGCGCGACGATAGCGGATGACACCATCCTCTCCGCCGGTATCGATTTCGATCGCATCGCCTGATGGCGTCGGCTCGACATGGCAGTGGATTCGAAACGAGGGATCGGGCTCGAAGTAGTCAAGGCCGGCGAAACTGGGGCGGGAACGGATCGAGAGCGGAGATTGGGGATGGGTCCGAAACAGCTCGTCACGGGCCTTGCGGAATTTCGGCAGCGCCTCCGGGCCAGAAAGCCGATAGAGGTCGCCGACGCGGCGGCGCCAGTCAGCCAGGTCGAGGTAGTCCTGCGGTTGTCGCGCGGCTTCCACCGGTACGGCGTCAGGAAGGCTGCTCAGACGGTGCGCTCGGCCGCCTGGACCGCCGGCTCGCGCTCGGCCGGCCGCGGTTCCATGCTCGACACGCCGTCACCTTGCGCCGGCGAGCCGTCTGTCGAACCAGCAGCCGCGGCGCCGTTGCCAAAACCGCCCCGACGCCGTCCGCGGCGGCGGCGGTATTTGCGGGGCGCGGCGGCCGGAACTCCGCCTTCGACGGTCGGCGGCTGACCATCCTGTGGCTCAGTCCCGTTGCTGGCGACGGGCGCGCCAGCCGGGACCGGACGCGGACCAAAGCCGCGACGGCGTCGACGCCCACCCGCCGGCCCAGTGGCGCGCTGCCGGCGGCGATCGCCACGGCGCCGGGCACCAACCGCCTGGTCCATGGCATGCACGGCGCCGATGCCCGCGACCCGGCCTTCTCGCTCGATGTGCTCGAGCAGCGGTCGATAGAGGTCCTGCCCTTCACGACCCGTCATCGTCTCGATATCGCCGACCACCACCAGCAGCTGCTTGGCGCGAGAGATGGCCACGTTCAATCGCTGCGCCTTCTTGAGGAAGCCGATGCGCTCCGCCTCATTACTCCGCACCAGGCTGAGGATGACGACGTCCGCCTCTTCGCCCTCGAACGCGTCAACGGTGTCGACCGCCAGCCCGGGGAGCGCCATCATGCGCAGTTCCCGTTTCAGCTGGGTCACCTGGTCCTGGTACATCGCGATCACCGCCACGCGAAGATGCTCGAGGCCCAGCCGTTGGAGATGCCGAACCACCCGGCCAACCGCCTCGATTTCGGCGCGGTTCGACAGGCTGCCCGAGCCACCTTTCTTCTCGCGTCCGCGGATCGTCAGCCAGGTGAGGTTTCGATTGAACGGCCACGGGAGCGGTGAGCGTAAAGCGGCCATCTCCGGTGAATTCCGGAGCCGGCCGTCGTAGGAGGCGACGGATACATAGCTCCCGATCGGCGCGGCCATCCGGTACTGCTCATCGAGCATGATGACGTTGGTCTCCGGAACCACGGCCCAGCTGAGCTCGAAGAAGCTTGCGTCCCGTACCATCGACTTCGCCTCGTCATCATCCACCGGGAAGGCGGCCGCGCTCTCGTCCAGCACCGGCGGCAGCTGGCGGTGATCGCCGACCAGCAGCCAGCGCGGCGCGAGCCGTAACAGCGGCAGCGTCTCGGTAAAGCGGACCTTATTCGCCTCGTCGAGGATCAGCCAGTCGAACATCTCGGCCTCCTTGCAGGCGAGCGCGATCCGGTTGACCGTGCCGAACACGACGTGCGCATTGCGGACCCGTGGGTCGTCGGCTTCCACGATGCTGGGACGAAACTTCGGATCGACTTTCTCCGGCTCGGCGATGCGCACCATGCGCAGGGTGTCGAGACCCTGAAGCCGTTCCTGCGCGTTGTCGACGGCCGTGTTGGCGTGCGACGTCATGAGGATGCGAACGTTCGGATCGCGGGCGACGAGCTGTCGCACCGTTTCAACGATCGAGGTCGTCTTACCGGTTCCCGGCGGACCCTGCACCAGCTGCATGCTCCCGGGGAAGAGGTTGACCGCACTTCGCACCGCGTGTTGCTGGCTCGGATTGAGCCGTTCGTCGAAGGGCTGCAGCTCGGCGACACCCGGAGGGAGCACCTCATCGGGAGCGATCAGCAGCGCCGCGACGCGCCGCAGGCTGATGTCCCCGTTGGCGAAGCCGTTCAGGGTCCGCTGCTGCACCTCGACGACGGCGGTGATCGGCTGGGGGCGAATCGTGCCCGGCCCAAGGGGTCCCTCGTCACGGAGCTTGACCAGCCAGCGGCGCCCTCCGCCTTCGCCCCGGAGGAGCGCGCCCTCGCGTTCGGCCCCGTGCGCCGGGCGGATGACGACGCGATCACCCTCTTTGAAGCCACCGCGACGGCTGAGCACGAGCAGCGCGCCGGCGCTGCGATCTCCGTTGCTTGCGCCGCAGACGCTGCATTTGGCCCCGTTGACCTGGAGGTTCTCGCATTTGCTGCAGATGACGCCTTCGGTCTCGACCTCGAACGGTCGAGCGTCCTGCTCCGCCTGCCACGCCAGCCATTGCCGCTCGTGGTTCGCGAACGCCTGACCCCCCAGCACCAGGGGGAGTTGAGCGGCCTCCTCGAGGGCGGTCAGCTGGCGGCGGACCCAGTCCTCTTCTGGCACGTACTGAGCCGGCTGCAGGGTGGCCTCGGCCACCTCCACGGTCAGCACGTCACCAGCATCCTTGGTCGGGTCGGGATCCGGCTGGACGCGCTCGACCACGAAGGCGAGGTCGCGACCGGGCAAGCCAAAGAGCTGCCCGACCAGGCCAAACCGCTCGATGCTTGTCTCGGTCCGCTTCTGCAGGTTCAGCGTGTACCGAACCGGCGAGTGTTTCAGGTCAACGTACCCGTCGCCCTCGGTGGCCTCCGTGAGCAGGGCCATCAAGGCGTCCTGGCCGAGGTGCGCGAGCAGCGTCTCCGCCTGGCTCTCCGCGGCCGCGCAGACGTTCAGCCGGACCGCCGTAATGTCAGGCGCCCGATGGGCGAACGGCGACCCCGCGGCGACAGGCGGCAACCGTAAGGTCAATGGCGCTCCTTATGGCGCATAAGATTGGGCCTGGCTCCCCAGTGGGCCGACAGCTTGCCACCCCTTCTGCGGAGCGTCGGACAGGCCAAATTGGCGACCTGTCTAAACCCGGCCCCAGTATAGCGCCAAATAGGGGTGTCTGCCAGTTCGGCGGTTGCCCTAGCCTGTTAGATGCAGTGGCGAAGGCAGTACCCCTCAGCCGGTCGCAATGGCGCATCCAGCGCGCCCTCGAGATGGCGCCGGGCGCCCTCACCTGGACCATCCTGATCGCCCCGATCGTCGCGTCCTTCATCTTCGCGCCCTACATCGCGATTGCGATCTTCGTCATCGACATCTACTGGTTCATGCGCACGGCGGTGGTGGTGGTCGGCATCCGTACGGCCTATCGAAGGATGAAGGCGGCGATGCTGGTCGACTGGTGGCAGCGATGCCTGAGCCTTGAGGTCCCCAGGGAGGGTCCGGATCCCAAAAGCATCGTCCATGCGGTCCTGATCCCGACTTACACCGAGCCCTATGCCATCCTGCGGGAGACCGTTCGCGCCATCGCCGAGGCCGAATACCCGGTCGAGAACAAGGTCGTGGCCATCATCACCCGGGAAAGCGATCGTCCGGGCTGGGAAAACGTCGCGCGGCTGCAGCAGGAGTTCGGATCGAGGCTGCGGGCCTTCCTCCACATCAAGGATCCGCTGCTTCCCGGCATCGTCGTCGGGAAGTCCGCGGCGATGGCCTACGGGGGCCCGGTGCTGCGTCGAGAACTGGAGGCAATGGGTCTCGACCCCCAGCACGTCATCGTTACCGACCTCGATTCCGATTTCCGGGTGCATCGGCAGTATTTCTCCTACATCACCTATCACTACATCACCGATCCCGGCCGGCTTGAGCGCATCTATCAGCCGATCCCGATGTTCCACAACAATCTCTGGCGCGTGCCGTTCGCGGTCCGCATCATGGCGAGCGCCTGCACGCAGTGGCAGATGTTCCTCTCTTCCCGGCCTGATCGCCTGGTGGCCTTCAGCAGCTACTCGATGTCACTCCAGCTCGTGATCACGGCCGGCTACTGGGATGACGATGTCATCCCCGAGGACTCACGCTTCTACTGGAAGTCCTTCTTTGCCACGCACGGCGGGATGCGCGTGGTTCCGGTCTTCCTACCGGTCTACGGCGATGCCCCCGAGGCTTCCGACCGCGGCGTCTTCTGGGAGCGGGCCAAGACCCACGCCAACCAGTACAACCAGATCAAGCGCTGGGCCTGGGGTGTCAGTGACGTGCCTTATGTCACGGTTCGGCTGCTGCGCCATCCGGAGATCCCGGTCTGGCTGCGGGCGCGCCGCTACGGCTATATGGTCTTCAACCATCTGACCTGGACGACGCTGCCGGTGCTGCTGCTCTTCGGCGCCGCGCTCCCGAGGATGCTCCAATTCGACTGGAACCTGACCACCCGGGCCGAGAGCCTCGGAACCTGGGCCTTCGTCCTGATCAACATCGCGTTCCTCAACATCGCCGCCCTGATCCTGGTCGAACGCAAGATCAATCCACCGATGCCGCGCCAGTGGAGCTACCCTCATCAGGTCTGGGCATATCTTCAGCTCGGTCTCTATCCCGTGGTCGGCCTGATCTTCAGCGTCCTGCCGGCGCTCGAGGCGCAGACCCGGCTGATGGTCGGCATGTATCTCGAGTACAAAGTCACCGAGAAGGTCGCGGAGAGCGGCACCATCGAAGGCACCGCCTGATCCCTTCAGGCAATCGCGGTCCCGGCGCGCCGATCGCCTGACGCGGGTCGTAGCAGGACGTAGGCGGTAAGTCCGGCGATGATCACGGCGCCGTACAGCCCAACTGAGGAGAGCCAGCTAAGCGTTGGGCTGGATTGATAGACGGTTGCCCGGGCGCTGTCGAACTGTGCCTGCGCTTCGAGCAGCAGCCAACCGGCGACGCCGATCACGAACAACCACCAGCGCCGGCCCAACTGGACCCAGATGAAGACGATGGCGAGCAGCAGCGGCGTGTAGTTCCAGAACGAGTTCTTGGGGGCGGCGATCACGCCCAGACACAGGGTGAGCGCCAGGGCCCCTTCCCAGGAGCGCTCCCGTGCGGCCCACAGCGCACCGATGGTCAGCAGCCCAAGGAGCGTGACGAGGGCCAGCATCAATGGTTCAACCGGGAGCCCGGGATACGGTGGGCGTGTCCAGGTGGAGGCGATCGCCAACCGGCTGACCCAACCGTTGATCGACTCGTTGCTCCAATAGGTATCCGGGCCCAGGAAGGAGCGCGCGGTCCCCAGGCCGCCCCCTGGGACGGTCAGCTGCAAGAGGCTGAGCAGAACGAACAACGCCAGGCCATTCCGTAGGGCTCGCCAACGACCTCGCAACAGGGCGGCCAAAAAGCCGGTCAGGGGATAGAGCTTGACCGCACCGGCCACGCCCAGCATGGGTCCCGGAGCAACGCAGCGATAGGAAACCGCCAGCAGCAGGAGGACGACGAGATTCGCCTGTCCAAAGTAGAGCGAGCCGATCACGGGAGGAAAAAGCCCGGCGGCCGCACCACCGACCAGCGCCACGGGCCATCCGAGACCGGCGATGGAGCCAAGCAGCAGCCCAATGGCAAGCGGCAGGGCGACGTAATGCGGCCAGGTCGTAGGGGTTCAGCCCGCGGTTGAGCAGCACCGCCGCGGCCCAATAGTCGTAGAAGTCATTGAAGAGACCGGACGGCCCGCGCGTCAGGACACTATGAAAGACACGCGCCAGTGCGACCAGCGCCGCCAGCACACCACCGGCCAATGCCGGGAAGGGCAGCAGGCCGCCGAACCGGCGGGCTAGCGTAGTCCGACCGCGCGCTGGACGCGTGCCAGGGTGGCGTTCGCGGTCGGCGAAAGGCGATCGGCCGCCGAGCGAAGGCGCCGCATCAGGGCCGGGTCATCCGACCGAATCGCTCGATACCGCTCCTGGATGGGCGCCAAGGCCTCGATGACCGCGTCCGCGACCCGGCCCTTTAGCACGCTGTATGGCTTGCCGGCAAACTCCTGCTCCACCTCGGCCCACTCCTTGCCGCAGATCGTTCGGTAAATCTCCAGCAGGTTGGCGACACCCGCGCCAGCGGGAAAGCGCACCGCCGGCTCGGCGTCGGTCTGCGCCCTGGCGAATTTTTTCCGGATGGTATCCGGGCTGTCGAGCATGAAGATTGCATGACCCGGAGCTTTGATCGCGAGGCTCTTGCTCATCTTGGTCTCCGGGTTGTCGAGGCCCATGATGCGCGCGCCTGCTTTTTGGATCAGGGCATCGGGCATCGTGAAGATGGGCCCGAATCGCTGATTGATTCGCTGCCCAATGTCACGGGTGAGCTCGATGTGCTGCCGCTGGTCTTCACCAACCGGGACGAGGTTCGTGTCATAGAGCAAGATGTCGGCGGCTTGAAGTACCGGGTAGACGAGCAAGCCACTGCCGACTCGCTCATGGGATTGACGGCCAGCCTTTTCCTTAAAGGCCACCATTCGTTCCAGCCAGCCCATCGGGGTATAGCACTCCAGGACCCAGGCGAGCTCCGAGTGAGCCGGGATGTGTGACTGCACAAAAATCGCGGCATGCTGCTCCGAGATCCCGGCGGCGAGGTACGTTGCAGCGAGATCGAGGATGCGTTCCTGCAAGACCGATGGGTCGTAGGGCAGCGTCATCGCATGCAGGTCGACAATGCAGAAGATGTTGTCGTACTTGTCCTGGTCGCGGACCCAGTTGCGGATCGCACCCAGGTAGTTGCCCAGGTGCAATCCACCGCTTGGCTGGATGCCGCTGAACACACGAGGTTTGCTCGCGCCGGGCGCAGCCATTTCCGAATGTTAAGCAACGGGTTGCGCCTCAACCGTCGAGGCCGCTAGAGCAGCTCGATCGTATAGGTGAAGTCAGCCTTGACCGTCTTGCCGGCCGAGACGGTGACCTGCTTGGGCCCGGCGAAGCCGCGAGCCGCGGCGCTGTTAGGCGATGAAGCGGGCGCTGCCGGTGAGCCTTGCAGCTCGATGTGCACGCCGTACGTGCCAGGCTTCAGGGTCATCCGGAAAGCTCCACCGGCGTCCGTGGTGGCGGTGGCGCTTTCGGAAGATCCGGCAAGCGAGAGCGTTAGCCGGGCCCCGGCGGCGGCGCTGACGCGGCAGCCGTTCTGATCGATCCGGTAGGCACCGCCGCAGGCGCGGATGGTGACGTGCCCGGCCACCGTCCCGGTTGACGGCCCGAAGATGGCCGGGCCAGCCGCGCACCCGCACAGCAAGAGGGCGAGCATCGCCAGCCAGGCGCGCCGGAGCATCATCAAGGATTAGACGGAAATCGCAGACGAAAAGTTCCGGCGTGCGTTGCGCAGGCTGGCCGTACGGGAAGAAGCTCGACTACAATCCGCGCCGTGGCCGAGCGGCTCGCCTCGCGCACGCTTCGAAACAGCGTGCTGGTCGTCGGGGCGAGAGCCGTGGCGAAGATCGGCGTCTTCATCGTCGTCGCGCTCATGCTTCGGTACCTGAGGCCAGAGGAATACGGGCGCTTCGCCGCGATGATCGTCTATGTGACGCTGATCGGCGTCATCGCCGACCTGGGCTTGCAGACGGTCTTTATCCGTGACGCATCCCGTGACCGGCAAGTCTTCCTGCGATATCTCGGCAACCTGATCAGCGCCCGACTGGTTTTCTCGCTACTGGCGCTCATTGTGCTTGCCGCCGTCCTGCGCCTGGTCAGCCCGGCGCTTTTTCCCTACACGCTCGCCGGCTTCGTCCTCCTCGTGACCACCAGCTATTCGAGCTTGCTACGCGCGATCTTTTACATCCGGGGCCGCCTGGGCTACGAGGCGATCGCCATCGTGATCGAGGCGGTCATCGTCCTCGCACTGGCGCTCTACGCGATTCGAGGGCACGCGAGCTGGGACGCCTTCCTCTGGTGTTACTCAGCCGGCTACCTGTTCACGTCACTCTTCGCCATCATCGTCCTTCGGCTCCGCTGGCGAGAGCCCATTCCCATTCGCTTCGAGCCGGCCCTGTTGCGCACCGTCCTCCTGTCGGGGATCCCGCTGGCCCTCGGCTTCACCATCACGAGCATCTACGCCCAGGTCGACGTGGTGCTGCTGCAGCTGTTCAAGGGATTCACAATGGTCGGCTGGTACTCCGCGGCGAATCGCTACATCGATGCGGTCGCGTGGGTTCCTCAATCCGCGATGGGCGCGGTGTTCCCGGCGCTCTCGATGGTTGCCGCCACCCAGAGGGCGCAGCTGACCTTCGCCTACGAAAAGTCGTACAAGATGCTTGCCCTGGTAGGGCTGCCGCTGGCCGTCGGCATCGGGGTGATGGCGTTCCCATTGATCCGCCTGCTGGCGCCGAACGGCCACTTCGATCCGGCGATCCCGGCGCTGCAGATTCTGGCGCCGTCGGTCCTCTTGCTCTTTGTCAACAACGCGTTTATCTACACCCTCACGGCCATCAACCGGCAGCTCGACTTCACCCGGCTCTCGGTGGTCACGCTGGTTATCAACGTCGTCCTCAACCTGGCCCTGATCCCACCCTACGGCTTTACCGGCGCGGCCGCCGCCGCGACGCTGACCGAGCTCGCCGTCTTTATCGGCGGATGGCGGCTGCTGCGCAACCAGGAGCTGCGATTACCGGTGGTCAGCAGCCTCATCGGGATTATCGCCAGTGCGCTCGTCATGGGGATCGTCGTGTACCTCGTCCGCTCCTGGTCGCTGGTCGCGGTCGGCGCCGTCGGCGTCGTGGTTTATGGGGCCGCCCTGATTATGTTTCGAGCCCTGACGCCGGAGGAGTGGTCGATCCTGCGCGCAGGTCTGACCGCCCGGTAGGGAGCGGGGGCTTCTGCCCCTAAACTACTCGCGTGCCGGAGGATGGCGCGGTCGTCCGCGCGCTTGCGGAAAAGATCCGCGACGTGCCGAACTTCCCGAAGGAAGGCATCCTCTTCAAGGACATCACGACGCTGCTTCAGGACGCGCGCGCCTTCCGGCAGGCCGTCGACATGATGGCCGCGACCTACCGCGGAAAAGCCGTCGAGCTGGTGGTCGGCGTCGAGTCACGGGGCTTCATCTTCGGTGGAGCGCTCGCCTACCTGCTGAACGCCGGCTTCGTGCCCGTCCGAAAAGAGGGAAAGCTTCCCGCCAAGAAGCTTTCCGAGGCCTACGCGCTCGAGTACGGGTCGGCGGTGCTGGAGATCCATCAGGACGCGATCAAACCGGGGCAGTCGGTCGTCATCGTCGACGATTTGCTCGCCACCGGTGGCACCGCTCGAGCCACCGCCCGCCTGGTCCAGCAGCTTGGCGGAAAGGTGGTCGGGATCTCATTCCTCATCGAGCTGAAATTGCTGAAGGGCTCGGAGCATCTCGCCGAGTACCACGTCGTCTCGCATTTGCAGCTCTGATGAGCAACCAGGTACAGCCGATCCTCGTGGTGGGCTCGGTCGCCCTGGACACGGTGCACACCCCGACCGAAAGCGCCAGTGATGTCCTCGGCGGTGGCGCCAGCTATTTCTGCCTTTCCGGATCGAGGTTCGCCCCCATCCAGCTGGTCGCGGTCGTCGGCGAGGACTTTCCCGCCGCCCATCGCTCGCTGCTCGCATCACGAGGCATCGACCTGAGTGGTCTGGAAGTCCGGAAGGGCAAGACCTTTCGCTGGTCGGCGCGCTACTCCGGCATCCGCCTCGAGGAGCGCGTGACGCTGGATACGCAGCTCAATGTGTTTGCCGAGTTCCATCCGGTGCTTCCTCCCGCCTACCGGAAAACGCGCGTCATCTTTCTCTCGAACATCCAGCCGGAGCTGCAGCTGGAGGTCCTCGATCAGATCGAAGATGCCGCCTTTACCGCCTGCGACACCATCAAGCTCTGGCTCGACACGGCGCGACCCGGGCTCGAACGAGTCTTCCGCCGCGTCGACTGCGTCATCATCAATGATGAGGAAGCGGTCCAGTACTCGGGGCAGCGCTTTCTGCCGGCGGCCGCCCATGTCATTCTCTCGCAGGGCCCTCGCGCCGTCATCATCAAGCGTGGAGAGAACGGATCGCTGCTCTTCACGCGGGATCGGATCTTCATGGCGCCGGCGCACCCGCTCGAGACGGTGCGCGATCCGACCGGGGCGGGCGACGCCTTCGCTGGTGGGCTGCTCGGCTCGGTGGCCCGGGCTGGTCATGACGGCGATGACGTGCTGCGTCGCGGAATGCTCTACGGCAGCGTGCTCGGGTCGCTCGCGGTGGAGGATTTCAGCGTGCGGCGTATCAGCGACGCCGACGATCGCGAAATCGAGTCGAGGTTGAGTACGCTTGTCGACATGATTTCCCTCGGCGCCGCCGGGACGCGAGCGCTTTGCCCGGGAGCAGCCGCTGCGGGGTCAGCGACTCTCGGCCTGCCTCCACGTTACGACCGAAACCGCCAACCTCGCGATCACGCTGAAGGCGGGCGGAGCGGACGTCGTGCTCTGCGCCTCCAATCCGCTTTCGACCACCGATGCCGCTGCCGCCTCGCTGGTGGCCCACCACGGCATCAGCGTCTTCGCGATCAAGGGCGAAGACAGCGACACCTACTACCGCCACATCGCCTCGGCGCTCGACCATCGGCCGACGATGACGATGGACGACGGCGCCGATCTGGTGGCGGCGCTTCATAAAGAGCGCACCGAGCTCATCGATGGCGTGATCGGCGGCACGGAAGAGACCACGACCGGCGTCATCCGCCTTCGGAGTATGGCCGAACACCAGGTGCTTCGCTACCCGATCGTCGCCGTCAACGAGGCGATGACCAAACACTTCTTCGACAACCGGTACGGAACCGGCCAGAGCACGATCGATGGCATCATCCGGGCGACCAACGTCCTCCTCGCCGGCAAGGTCTTCGTCGTCTGCGGCTATGGCTGGTGCGGGCGCGGGCTGGCAATGCGGGCGCGCGGCATGGGAGCCCACGTGATCGTCACCGAAGTCGATCCGGTGCGGGCGCTGGAAGCGGTCATGGACGGTTACCGCGTGATGCCGATCGCCCAGGCCGCGCGCGAAGGCGACCTCTTCGTGACTGTGACCGGCGACATCAACGTCCTCGACGAGCCGCAGCTCAAGGCGTTGAAGAGCGGCGCCATCCTCGCCAACTCCGGTCACTTTAACGATGAGATCAACCTCAGCGCGCTCGACAATATGGCCGAGAGCGTACGCACGATCCGGCCATCTGTCGAGGAGTACCGGCTGCGTGATGGGCGACGGCTCTTCGTCCTGGCGGAAGGCCGGCTCGTGAACCTGGCCGCCGCCGACGGCCATCCGGCGGCGGTGATGGACATGAGCTTCGCCAACCAGGCGCTGTCGGCGGAGTACCTGGTAAGCCATGCCAGGGAGTTACAGCCGAAGGTTTACCCGGTCCCGGATGCGATCGACCGTGAAATCGCTCGGCTAAAATTGGCCGCGATGAAGGTGGGGATCGACACGTTGACCCCTGAGCAAGAGCAGTATCTGAGCGGTTGGGAGTCGGGGACTCGATGAACCGCGGCACGCATCTCTTTACGTCGGAGTCGGTTACCGAAGGCCATCCGGACAAGATCGCCGATCAGATTTCGCACGCGATCCTCGACGCGATCA
>VBHQ01000082.1 GCA_005880395.1 Chloroflexota bacterium | reverse complement strand
GGCCTCCTCTTTGTCGCGGTCCAGATTGGGCCACCGCTGCAGGTTTCTGGGGCGATTGGCCGGCGGCACGCGATGGCCCGGTCCACGTTCACGGTCTTCGCGATCCTGCTCGCGCTTTCTCTATTTCTCCTGCTGCCCTTCATCTCGAGCCGGATCCGGGCGCTGGTCGTCCTGGCGGCGGCGATGGTGGGAGCCGTGCGCGCGATCGTCACCTGGGTGCCCGTGTGGGCCGACAAGCTCCAGGGTCGCGTCGAATTCCGTCTCTGGCAGACGGCGTGGTTACTGCTGGCGCCGCTCGTCGCCTATGGCTTTCTCGCGCTGGCCGGCATCGAACAGTTGCAGACCGACGACCCGACCGCCCTCGACAAGGGCGCGGCCGGGTGGTTCATCATGCTCTTCATCCTCGGGATTCGAAACTCATGGGACTTACTGGTTGAGGGGGCTCAGCCTAAGCCTTGAGTTCGGTCGGGATGATGGTGAATTTGCGCAGCTCGCTGCCGCGGAGCACCTGCGATTCGGCTGGAATGCCCACCGGCCAGTCGGTCAGGAAATGCTGCAGATCGTCGACGCCCTTCATCGAGTGATTCGCCAGACTGACCAGCACATCCTCTTTCTTCAGTCCAGCCTGCTGAGCCGGCCCGTTTGGGTCGAGGTGCGCGACGCGGACCGCGCTTTCCTGCTCGAGGTGGTAGTAGCGGTTGATGCGCCGATGAATGGGCCAGGTCTCGCCGGTGATCCCGAGATAGGACCTGATCACGCGGCCGTCGCGCATCAGCAGAGAAACGACCCGCTGGGCCGTGTTGCTCGGAACCGCAAAACAGATGCCCTGCGCCATGGCGATGATCGCCGTATTGATGCCCACCACTTGCCCGCGGGTGTCGACGAGCGGTCCGCCGGAATTCCCGGGGTTGAGCGCGGCGTCAGTCTGAATGATGTTCTCGATCGTCCGGCCGCTCTGCGCACGCATCGTCCTGCCGAGCGCGCTGACCACCCCGGTCGTCACGGTTGATTGAAAACCGAATGGGTGGCCGATCGCGACGACCAGCTGTCCAACGCGCAACTGGCTGGAGTCACCCAGCCGTGCATGCGGAAGCCCGGTCGCCGACGCGCGGACCACGGCGAGGTCGGTATGCGGGTCCTTGCCGACGAGCTCTGCCTTGAGTGTTGACCCGTCACGGAGCGTGAGCTCATACGCTTTCACGGCGCTGGCCACATGGCTGTTAGTCAACGCATACCCGTCCGGAGTGATCAGCATGCCGGTGCCGACGCCGCTGACGCCGACGACCGCCGGTCCCACCGAGTCGACGACACCGATGACCGCTTCCGAGTAGGCATCGAGGAGGCGGCCGTCCGAGATCATGCGCTGCTAGTACCCATCGGCCTGAGCCCTAAACAACTACCTATCATCTCTTGGGTGGACCCCCCAGACTTCGCCAAGAACATGATCAACTTCAACCGCCTGCTCGAAGGCGAAAACCGGGAGTCGACGCACCCGGACGATGCGGCCCACTGGTATGCCGTCTATGCGGACCTCGTCGGGTTCAAACAGCAGCTGCTGGGCGAGGTGAAGGGGCACATCGGCCAGGCTCCGGAGACAACGGTCGAGTTGGCCGGCTACGACATCCCATTCCTGGAGGCCGAGCTCGGCCGCCTTCGGAGCGGGAAAGAGTTCTGGGCGGCCCGGCGCGACGCCGGCGAGTGATCATGGCCTAACTGGTCGGCGCGGTATCTGCCGGACGGCCACTGCCGATAGGCCGCGTGGCCCAGCCGATCTCCAAATACCGGCACTGAAAGGTTTCCTGCAACCCTGCCGCTAGATCATCGGCGCAAGGCCTATGCGCCTATCTGTTCGCGCCAAGATCATCCTTCCCTTTGCCGTGCTGCTGGTCTTCGTCGGCGTGATCGGCACCGCCGTCGCCGGCACTGAGACGACCAATGCGGCATCGACGCAATTCGATGCCCGCCTCCTGCAGAGCAGCCTGACCGCGAATCAGAGCCTGTCGCAGCTCGATGCCGCGCGGACTGCCGATCTCCGGCTGGCGACGGACACGCTCGGCGTCTCGGAGGCGGTGGCCGCCGGGGAGATCGGCGCGCTGTCCAGGCTGCTGATCCCCGTGGTTGGCAACGTAACAGCGTCGACGGCGGTGCTTGTGGTGGTCGACCCCGAAGGCCGGGTGATGCTGCGGATCGAGGGTGGCGCGGGTGGTGCGGCGGTCGTCTCCCTGTCGACCGCTGAGAGCTTAGCGGCGCAACCCGACGTCATGCGAGTGCTTCATGCACTTCCAGGCGGTACTGATCGCCGCGTGTTCGTCTCCGATGGCACGTCCGGCCGCATCCTGTACTGGGTCGCGCCGATACGGTTGACAACCGGCCAGACGGTGGGCGCCGCATTGCTGGGCCAGTCGTTGAACGAGATCGCTCGGAGCATGCCGGCGGCAGCGTTCTACGACCTGGCCGGCGGCCGGCTGGCCTCGGCGATGCCAAATCCGCCGGTCTTGAGAAGCGCGGTCCGAAAACAGATGACGACGGATAACAATGCGGTTCGCGACAGGCAGACGCTGTCCGGCCAGCCCTTTCGCGCCCTCTTCAGCACCTGGACGATGCGCGGAATGCAGGTCGGCTACCTTGGCGTCGCCGCCAGCGAAGCGCCCCTCCTCGGGCTCCGCGATCAGTTGCGCCTGGTTTTGACGCTGATCTTCGCCCTTGCCGCAGCGTTGACGCTGCTCGTCGGATCGGCGACGGCCGCAATGCTGACTCGACCGATCGACGCCCTGATGCAGTCAATGCGAGTTGTTTCCGGCGGTGAACTCGAGCATCGTGCCGTGATCCACTCCCAGGATGAAATCGGCTACCTCGCCAAAACCTTCAACGACGTGACCGCGAGCCTGGAAGAAAAGACCGCGGCGCTCGAGCGCACGGCCTTCGCGGCCATCGAGGCGCTGGCACGTGCAATCGATGCCCGGGACCCCATGACATTTGGTCACTCGGAACGGGTGGCCGCCATCAGCCTCGAGATCGCCGACGCGATGTTCATGCCGGAAAAAGAGCGCGAAGCGCTTCGTCGAGCGGCGCTCCTGCACGACCTGGGAAAAATCGGGATCGGCGACCAGGTCCTGCGCAAGCCGGGGCCGCTGAATGCGCGCGAGGCAGATGAGATGCGGGAACACTCGCAGATCGGATACGACGTTCTCAAGGGCCTGCCGTTCCTAAAGTCCAGCCTCCCAGGCGTGCTCTACCACCATGAGCGCTGGGATGGGCGCGGGTATCCACTTGGCCTTGGCCGAACCGCGATTCCGCTGCAAGTGCGAATCCTTTCGGTGGCGGACGTGTTGGATGCGCTAACGTCCGACCGGCCCTACCGCGAGGGCCTGAGCTTCGACGCCGCGATTGCCGCGATACGCAACGAAGCCGGCCTCCAGTTCGACCCGGACGTCGTCTCGGCATTCATTGGACGGCGTGACGCGATCAGGGCGATCGCCGAGACGATGGCGACAGGCGGCGCGAGTCAGGCGGAGCCGGAGGCCGCGTGAACCAGCCGCGGCCCTATCGAATCCTCGGAGTGCTACTCATGTTGCCGGCCATCAGCCTGCTGTTCTGGATCACGGCAATGCTCGCCTCCAGCATGCCGGGCACCGTCGCGTTCGCGGTGAACGTGCACGGATTGAATATGACTACGGACGGGGCCCCAAGCAATTTGCGACCAGCCCCCTTATCGCTGAGCGTCCTCGAGGATGCACGACTGGACGCTCCGAGTCCGACCCCGGCTCCCACCGCGAGGCCCTCCTCAACACCACATCCATCGCCGGCTGCAACGCCGGCGCCAGCGGCATCGCCAACCGCCCCGACGCTCGGACCGACTCCCCCGCTGATCCCCGTGGCCACCCCAACGCTGCCGGTGACATTACCGACACCGACACCCGGCCCGGCAACGATCAGCGGGCAAGTCCTCGACAGCCAGACGAAGAACGCGATCGTGGCGGCGACGGTGTCCTTGAGCCCCGGTGGCGCGATGGCGGTGACCGACGCCAACGGGAACTTCAGTTTCAGCGTTTCCGCCGGAACCTACACGCTGACCGCGAGTGCGCTCACCTATACCAGTGCCAGCCAAAGCGTGACCGTCAAGGGCGGCCAGCGTTTGGTCGTGTCGTTCAAGCTGACCAGCGTCACCGCCTACGGAAGCATCAGCGGCGGCGTGGTTGACTCGGCCACGCAAGCGCCAATCGTCGGTGCGACCGTCAGCCTCTCAAACGGCCTGATGCGGGTCACGGACGCAAACGGCAATTTCTCCTTCACCGTCGTGCTAAGTGGAAGCTATACCTTGACAGTGTCTGGGCTGGGATATGTCACGCAAAGCCAGTCAGTGACGGTCAAAGCGGGACACACCACGAATGTCCAGGTCGGCCTCGTGCACGGCTGAGTTAGCGGCCGACGACGTGAAGGCGCCATCCACCCAGGTCGTCAGCATCCGGATGGCGAACGTCTTCCTGCGAGGTTTCACGGAGCAGGTGCTCGATCTCGCGCTGGCTCTTGATGAAGGCAGTCACCACCTCGGGATCGAAATGCGAGGCTGATCCTTTGAGAATCTCCGCCTTCGCGTATTCGAAGGTGCGCGCCGGCCGGTAGGACCGATCCGATGTCATGGCGTCGAGCGCATCGGCGACCGCCAGGATCCGGGCGCCCAAGGGGATTTCGTCGGCACGTAGCTGATCGGGATAGCCATTGCCATCCCAGCGTTCGTGGTGATGCCGCACCAGCGGAAGCACCGGCTCGAGGAAACCGATGCCGTTCAGCATGTCAACCCCGATGACCGGATGCCGCTGCATGCGGATTTCCTCGTCGGGTTCGAGGCGGCCCTGCTTCCGAAGGATCAGGTCTTCGATCCCGATCTTGCCGATGTCATGGAGCACGCTGGCGCGGCGAATGGCGCTGACGTCCTGATCACCGCAGCCAAGCGCCTTGGCCATGATCACGGCATATTCCTCAACCCGCTGGGTATGACCATGCGTGTAGGGATCGCGGGCCTCGACTGCGGCAGCGAGCGCCTCGATCGTCATCAGGTAGGTGTCCTGCAGCTGCAGCATCGTGACATTCAGTGAGGCGCTCTTCTCTTTCAGCGACCGCGTCATCTGGTTGAAGGACTCGGTCAGCTCACCAATCTCATCATGGGTGGTCAGCGGTGCTTGATGGTCGAGATCGCCGGCGCTTACGAGCCGGGTGGCTTCGACCAGGCGGTGCACCGGCCGCGTGATCAGGCGCGCGAGCCAGATGCCGATCGCCAGGGTCAGCAGCGCGCCCCCGAGGAAGAGTCCCGCCAGCACGACACGAAGCCGATTGGTATCCGCCAGCAGTCCAGCCGTCGACGCCGTCGTGCCGACGTAGCCGACATTCGTTCGATCGAGCCACGGCGAGATGATTTCCGTCGCCGGGCCGCTCACCGGGCGCTCTAACTCGACGACACTGGTCGCCGTCACCCGGTTGCGAGTCGCGCCGTCGAGAGCCAGCGCCGACCAATTGGAGCTGGGCACGCTGAGCGACGTACTGAGGACCTGGCCGTTGATGTCGTAATAGGTGATGTCGTCCTGCAGCGCCGCCTTGATCGTGGCGGCGCGGTCGTCGAGGTACTCGCCGACGAGGACAGCGCCGAGCAGCGCGCCGGTGGATCCATGCACCGTCGTTGCGCTGAAGATCGCCGGCCGGGGGGCGAGTGCAATCAACTCGGTGTCCGATCCGCCGCTGAGCATCAAGCTCAGGCCCGGCCAACTGCTCAGGTCTCGATTCTGGGTGAGGGTGTCGGCGAGGTCGCCGTGTCCGATCACACCGATGATCTCGTGGCCCGCCGGGTCAACGGTTTCCACGATCGCATTGGGATGGATGGCGAGGGCGCGTTCCAACGAGCTTTGCAAGCCGGCGGCCTTTCCCCAGTTTTGGATCAGCGCGGGCCCGGTGCTGAGCAGCCGCAAAATCGCCCGCCGCTGGACGTCGGCCGCCTGCACCATGGATTGGGTGACAAAGCCGTCGTGAACCAACTGGCTATCAAAGGCCTGCTGGCTGCGTGAGTTCAATTCGCCGGTCGCCATCACGGTGCCGACGGCGCCCATGGCGAGCGTCAGCGCCGCGAAGGGGAGGACGATCTTGAGCGCGAGCCGATGCCGGAACCGGCGCATGATGACGGGCATGTAACGTCCGAGAGCAGGGTGAGCTTGTGGGCTTTAAAGAGCTCCACCCAGACCCTCCCCCGTAACCGCGGAAGGGAAAAATGACTCCGGGCTCGGATCGAGGCGGAAGGTGTGGCCCGGGAAGTCTTCGGCAAGGCGCCGACTGTCCACGGGAAAGATGTAGTCCAACTTGACGTAATAGCCACGCTCCTGCGCCTGCGCGAGAAACGTGGTCGCGTGCCGCATCGAGCTGAAGGCGGGTGCCAGAACCTGCACTCCCTCGGACCGGCTCAGGAGCGGCATGCGTTCGGGGTCGCGGCCGCCTTCGCCCTCAACGACAATGACGAAGACGCGGTCGGGGAAGGGCATCAGCGGTTTTAGCGAGCTAATGTACGACGGCGAAGATCTGCCACTCATCGGGTACGCCTTTCAAGTGGTGTCGTCCGCGATCCTCGAACACGATTCCCGAGCCTGCCACCAGTGTCGGTACCGTTTGCAAGACCAGCACCTCGCCCGAGACCGCCAGGCTCGCCAGCCGGCAGCTCCCACCACATTTCCACATCGCTCATGAAGCCAGGAATGATGACCAGGTCGAAGGCGCCCGAACCAAAGACCTGGTAGGCAATGTGGTAGCGATAGCTCTTTGCGTATTGCGTGGTTGGGATCGATATCGCCGACCCCGGCGTGGCCATGCGCCTAGGGTAGCGCCTAAGTGTCGCCTGGTCTTTAGACTGAGGTCGCTCAGCTTCCCTGCTCGGCTACTTCTTTGAGATAGGCGTTTCGTTTCTGGAGGAAGCGCTCGAGATAGTGCCGGACAACCAGAGCATCCGCAATCCTCCCCAGGATGCCGAGGGGGGAAGCGTAGTCAAAGAGATCGCGCATCTCGGTAGCGTCGCCTGAACGCGAAAACTCATGAACGTGTTCCAGCCGCTCGCTGCCACGGCGCGTTCCCGCGTCGATGCCGTCGACCGCTGATGCAGCCCGACATCCCGAGCGAGGTCGAAGCAGCGCTCGGGGGAAGCGATGATTCGGGTCTCGAGGCGGATGATGGGCATGTCGAATCGGTCCTTCTTCTCACTACACTATGTGCCGGTGACACCGGCCGAGGCACGCGACGCATTCACGCGCCTGCTGCAAACGCCGGAAGGGGAGCTTGACCTGGCCGAGGGCGCGCTGCTGATTGCCGCGGAAGAATATGCGGATCTCCGGCCTGCTGTCTATCTCAATCGCATCGCGCGAATGGCCGCTGAGCTGAAGCAGCGGGTCCGCGGAGAAGTCGAGCCTCGGCGTGTGGTCGAGAGGGCGAACACCTACTTCTTCGACGAACAGCACTTCAAGGGGAATCGGGAGGAGTATTACGACCCGCGCAACAGCTTCCTGAACGAGGTGCTCGATCGTCGGGTGGGGATTCCTATCACCTTGGCGCTGCTGTACGTCTCGGTCGGGGAAAGGGCGGGCCTGCCGGTGCGCGGCGTCGGTATGCCCGGACACTTCCTGGTCAAGTACGCGCCCACCAGCGGCGAGATTTTCATCGACGCCTTCAATGCCCGGACGCTGACGCGGCAGGAATGCGGCAAGATGCTCGAGGAGATGTATGGCGGCACGGTCGAGATGCGTCCGGCCCTGCTCGAGCCGTCGACCAAGCGGCAGATCCTGGCGCGGATTCTCAACAACCTGAAGAGCCTTTACCTCTCGAGAGCGGACCTGCCGCGCGCCCTGGCCGCGAGTGACCGCATCATGCTGGCCGATCCACATCTGACCTCCGAGTGGCGGGACCGGGCCTTGATCCTGTTCCAGATGCACCGAGATAAGGAGGCGCTGAACGACTTCAGCCGTTACCTGGCGGTGCGACCCGAACCCGAGGACGCCCCCCGAATCAAGCAGCTTCGAGGCGAGCTGATCAGCAGGCTCAATTGATGGCTCGGCTTGGGCTGATCCTGCGTGAAGGGCTGATCTTCGGCGTCCTGGCGGGGATCCTGGCGCTGATCATCCGCCTGGTCGCGGTACTGGCGACCAACGACATCACGCCGACGATGTTCTCCGACTTCGTGACGTCGGCGCTGGGCCTGTTGATCGTCGGCGGTGCGGGTCGCAAGCTTGCCGCGATTACCAAGACGACGACGGCGAGCGTCCAGATGGGAGCGCTGGCCGGCGGCATCAGTGAGCTCTTCCGGACGGTGGTCGCCGACATCATCCTGGCCTACATGCCGGCGGGCCAGGCGGCGGTCGCCCACATGAGCGCCACCGAGCGCGCGGCGGCCGAGGATACCAGCCGGCTGATCATCAATCTCGGGCTCGACCTCGCGCTGGCGGTGATGTTCGGGGCCCTGATCGGATGGCTTGGCGCATGGTCGTTGCTGCAATTCCGCCCGCCGCGGGAACCTCCCGGCTGACGTTAGTCGGATTTCGCGGATCGACGTAAGATATCGCTGATCGCGCTAGACGGGGAGTTAGCGGTGCCCTGTACCCGCAATCCGCTACAGCGGGGTCGAACTCCCCTTTGAGGGGTGCGCTGTTCGGAGCGGCGTTTCGTGCGACTGCGTTGATGGCCTGGTCCTGCGCGACCTGGTTCCGTGAACCCTGTCAGGTCCGGAAGGAAGCAGCAGTAAGCGGGGTGCCGGGGCGCCGCAGCCCACCGGGCCTGAGTGGTCCACGTTGTGTCCCCGGGCGGCGTTACAACGAGAAGGGGTGCGCGGTCAACTTCAGGCCAGGGTCAGGCCTTAGACGTCCCGCCCCATTCCTCCGGGGCCACGTCCTTCAGTGTCTGCGAGAGTGACCACTGGTGGCCGTATGGGTCCGCGATTGTGCACTGGCGCTCGCCGTATTCGAAGTCTTTGGGCTCCTGTAGAACCCGGGCGCCGTTGGCGACGGCGCGCTCGTACAAGGCGTCGAGGTTATCGACCCGAAGCACGACCATGTGGCTCGTGTCGCTCGGCCTTGGTGGCCTGCGGTCTCCCCGCACATCCGCAACGATGACTGCGCCATCCCCGAACTTGAGCTGCGACCGGTGACCCTCGCCGATCTGCAGTCGTTCGGCGAAGCCGAAGCTGCTGGTAAGCCAATCGACGGCTTTCCGGACATCCGGATAAATAAGGGTAGGAATTACGGTTGCGTCGGGCATCGACCGGTTGGGCTTCATCGGTAGCAAGCTTAAAAAACGCTGCTCGAAGGACCGTGTGGCACCATGGGTCTATGACGTCAATTGTTCGCGGGTCTACGAAACCCGCGCTGGCGGCATTGATAGCCGTGTCCATTGCCGGCACCACTGACGTGGCGGCATTTCTGGCCGCAAGGACCGCGATGTTCAACGACGCCCCCGGCCGGGCGGCCGGCTCCGTTGTTGGGCTGGCGCTCTGGGCGGCACTTCTTGCGGTGGCCACAACGCGATACACGCGAGGCGGGCGACGGGGGATAAGTACTGCGACCATTGGACTTGCGGCGCTGGTCGCCGCTGGGAATGTCGGCCTAACTGCGATTCACCTGAAGGCCGGTGTTGGAGGAGTACGACCAGTGGTCGGCGGCGTGCTGGGCATCCTAGCCTTGATCCTTGCCTTAGCCAGCCGTGACACGTCGGCGCTCGCTACGGCATAAGCGAAAGATAGAGCCGCAGATCTGCGGCCTGGTGTGGTTGGGCGCGCCGTGCCAGTCTCCGTCGCGTAATCGCACCTCTTCGAGCTCGCCGATCGCAATGCAGCGCCAGTTGTCCGTCGGTCTCGAATGGAGCCGGTTAGCGACTTGGCGCGGCGGTTTTGTAGCGGCCGGCCAGTTGCGGACGATTGCCGGCCTCCATGACCGCCCGCTGTGCCTTGCCGAGTTCCTCGAGAAGCGACGGATCCTCGAGGCCAGGCACGCACAAGAGCTCTCCACGGTCGAGTGCCGCCAGCGACGCGGCGACAACCTCGTCGGCCTGCATCGCCATCGAAGCCAGGCGACCGCGATCGATGTTCAATTGGTCATGGAATTCCGTCGCCACGACACCGGGAAGGAGCAACTGCAGACGAACACCGCTGTCCTTCAGCTCGCCCGCCAGCGTCTGCGTAAAGGTCAGCAGGTACGCTTTCGCACCGGCATAGACGGCCCGATACGGCATCGGATTTGCCGGTATGGTTCCCGACAGCGCGAGGAGGGAGGCGACGTTGATGACGGCGCCGCTGCGGCGGCGCAACATGTGCGGCAGCGCAGCCCGCGTCAACAGCGTCGGCACCCGAACGTGGAGCCGGATCAGGTCATCAGCGACGTCCGGATCCAGATCGACAAACGGGCGGTAGCCGGGGAAGCCCGCATTGTTGATAAGAAGCTCGATGTCGCCGCGCCCGGCACGCGCTTGCACAGCTGCACGTCCGTCCGGCTCGACCAGGTCGGCCACGAGCACTTCGCTGCGGACGTCACTCGCGGCGCGCAGATCAGCGGCCAACGACTCGAGGCGATCTCGCCGCCGCGCGACCAGGACAAGGTCATAGCCCTGTTCCGCGAGCCGACGAGCGTAGCTGGCGCCGAGACCCGAGGAGGCGCCGGTTATCAGAGCGGTTGGACGGGTCCGAGCGGTTTGGGACATCTTCCTACTCTACGGGGCGCGACCAACAATTAGGGTCATCGCGCCTAGAAGCCAGCGCTCACTGCTCAGGACCTCGACGCCTGCCCCGCGAATGAGCTTCTCCGTCTCGAGGTTGACGCGGTCATGGCTGGCACGACCGATGACGGCATTCAACAAGTCCTGCGGCACGCCGACCCAGGGTCGGTTGCTGCGCACATGCTCCACGACGGTCATCGGCGCTCCCGGCTTGGCCACGCGTACGGCCTCGCCAAGCGCTCGAGTCGGATTCGGAACCGTGCAGAGGACCAGGTTGAAGGCGACCGAGTCGAACTGATGGTCGGCAAAGTCGAGCGTTTGGGCGTCCATAACGTGGAGGGTCGTCGGCCGTCCAAGCGCACGCGACTTCCGTTCAGCGTGGCTGAGCATGCCCGGGCTGAGATCAATGCCGGTGACGACGACATCAGCGTGGTAGTAGGGCAGGCTGGCTCCGGCGCCGATCCCAATTTCCAGCAGCTG
>VBHQ01000081.1 GCA_005880395.1 Chloroflexota bacterium | reverse complement strand
GCGTCAAAGGGATCGGCGAGGGCGGCACGATCGCCTCGACGCCGGCTGTCGTCAACGCCGTCATGGATGCGCTGCACCCCTTCGGCATTACGAATCTCGACATGCCGCTGACGCCCTTCAAGATCTGGGACGCGATCGCTAGATCATCTGGCCGGTGATCTTGACCGGTTCGATCGTGAAGGTAACGCGCTCCTCTCCCGGCTCGAGCGCGCGGAATTTCTTGCCTGTGTAGCGTCGCGCCAACCGATTGATCACCTGCAGGTCGGGATCAGGGTTCGCGTCGATCAGGCGCCCCCGAATCTGGGCGTAACGCTCTGGTTCATCGCGGTCAACGAGCAGCAGGGTCGCCTCTCGCTCGCGCTGCAGGTTGGCCGGCCAGCTGCGTCGCGTGTTGCTGTTGACCACGATGTAGCCATCCTGGAGGTCGAACCAGATCGGATTCAGCTGGATCGAACCGTCGCCACGCTTGGTCGCCAGGACCGCCAGGATCGGCTGGGCGGCGAGCTGTATGACTGGTGCGCTCAGGGCAGCCGTATCAGCGCCCGGACCCATCGATCGCGCCGCTCACGCGAAGCGGCTCGATTTCCACCTTGATGCGGCCAGTCCGCGGACCCTGATAGTCCTTTCCCAGGTAGCGGTGTGAGAGCTGGTTGATGTGCTCGCCACCCGGGTCCTCTTCCCACTTCAGCATGCGGCCGAGAACCTGGGACCAGCGCCACATGTTCTTGGGGTCGACCAGCAGCAAGGTGATGCGTGGATCGCGCTCGAGGTGCTTGAACCAGCCACGGTTCGTGCCGCCATTGATCCAAAAGGATCCGTCGCGATACTCGAACCAGACCGGGACCTGTTCAACGCTGCCATCCTTGCGCGCCGTGCCAATGAAGGCTGGAAAGACCTCTTTGACGAACTCCTGCATTTTCGAGCTCAACTCGACCGCCATTACACCACCTCCCATCGAAACAATCGCATCGCCAGAAACAAGGTGACGGCCAGCCAGATCGCCAGCCCAACCAGATCAAAGCGCACGGCCCACAAGGTGTCGCCATTGAGGCTGATGCCGCGCAGCGCATCGGCGAGAAACGTCAGTGGCAGCAGCTTGGTGATCGGCTGGAGCCAGCTCGGCTCGTTGCTGAGCGTGAAGAAGACGCCGGAAAGGAACATCATCGGGAACGAGATGAGGTTGGCAATGGCGGCGACGGCGCCTTCATCGCGGGCAAACCCCGAGATGCTGAAGCCGATCGCCATAAAGATGGCCGCGCCGACGAAGCCGACGATCACGAGGTAGACAACGTTGCCCACGAAGTGCAGGTGATAGAGCAGCAGCCCGAGGACGATCAGGATCGCCATCTGGACGATAGACATCATCAGATAGGTCACGATGCGGGAGAGCAGGAAGTCGGAGACCTTCATCGGCGTTGCCATCAGCCGCCGCAGGATCCCCTGCTGCTTGAAGGCGACGAAGCTGAAGGCGACGCTGAAGAGCCCGGTCTGCATGATCGACATCGCGATCACGCCGGGCACCAGGAAATCGATGTAGCTCAGGTTGCGGCTGTTGACCGGCTGTGCGTTGAGGGTAAAGGCCGGCTGCATGTGCGCGTACTGAAACGACGCCTGGTCGACGAAGGCGTTCATCAGGCCGAGCGCGGCGCTCGATTCCTGTGGCTTACCGGAGTTGTAATAGGCGGGCAGCGCCAGCGGACCCTGGCCGAGAGTCGCCGGCAGCACGACGACCGCATCGCGGTCGCCGCGCTCGAGCGCGGCGCGCTCGCTGCCCAGGGTTCCGGTGTGCAGCTTGACCGCCTTGATCTGACTCAAGCGACTGATCACCAGCTGGCTCACCGGATTGTGCGCCTGGTCGACGACGCCGATGTTCACCGCCACGTTGCCGTTGCCCCTGTCAGGTCGAGAAAGACATCTTCGAGGTTGGCCTCCCGCTCCGCCGTGCGGCGCCGAAAGCCCTTTGCCAGCAGGTTCTGGACTAGCGTTGCGGGCGCATCGAGCGCGATGACCTTTCCGCGATCCATGATGGCCGCTCGGTCGCACAGCGTCTCGGCTTCGTCCATGTAGTGCGTGGTAAGGACGATCGTCCGCCCGTCCTCGCGGATGCTTTGGGCCAGCTCCCAGAGGTTCCGTCGTGCCTGCGGATCGAGGCCCGTCGTCGGCTCATCGAGGAACAGTACTCGCGGTTCGTTGACGAGCGCGGTTGAGATCGAAAATCGCTGCTTCTGTCCGCCGGAAAGCGTCTTCACTCGGCTGTTGGCTTTTTCCTCGAGCCCAACGCGCCGCAGCAGTGCGCGGGCATCGACCTGCCGGCCATAGAACGACGCGAACATCTCGAGCAACTCGGCCAGGTTCAGGAAATCGAAAAATGCGGAGGCCTGTAACTGAACGCCGATCAGGCCTTTGACCTTCTGCGGTTCCTTCAGCACGTTGATGCCGGCGACGATCGCGCGACCGCCGTCAGCCTGCCGAAGTCCTTCCAGAATCTCGACCGTGGTGGTCTTGCCTGCGCCGTTCGGTCCGAGCAAGCCGAAGATCTCCCGATCCTTGACGTCGAATGAGATGCCGTCGACGGCAACGAGGTTGCCGTAGCTCTTTCGTAAGTCCTCGACCTGGATGGCAAACCCTTCCGTCTGCCGTGACAGGTCGAGGTCCTCCGATCGCGTTGCGATGCCCATGCCGCGAGACATTATCGCCGAAGGGTTCTTAGAAATCAGCTTTGAGATCGAATCCGCACGGAGCGTCCGTGGTGCGGCAGGGACTCAATCTCGGCAAGCACATCCGTGACCGCGGTCAGGCTGGACACACCTGTCGCGTCGATCTGCTGTACCTGGACCGGCCGGCCAAAGCTTTCAACGCCAAGCGGGCCGAAGCTCCGTGCCGAGCCGCCGGTGGGCAGCACGTGATTGGCGCCGGTCGCGTAATCGCCTGCCGCCGCGCCGGCGTACGGGCCAAGGAAGATGGAGCCGGCGGATGTCAGGCGCGGCAGGTAGCGCTCCGGCTGGCGACAGGCCAGCGTCAGATGCTCCGGTGCGTAGGCGTTCGCAAAAGCGACGGCGACATCGATCGAGTCGACGAGGAAACCATTGAGGTGCGATTCAATAGCATCTTCGAGCGCCGTCTGGTCCTGCGGCGATGTCGTCAGCAGGATCGCTACCGCGTCGGGTGCGTGTTCCGCCTGCGCCTGGAGATCGGCGGCGAGCCAGCCGGGGTCGACCGAGCCGTCGCTGATGACAAGGATCTCGGAAGGTCCGGCCGGCATGTCGATGGCGACATCCCCAACGACCTGGAGCTTGGCAGCCGTGACGTAGGCATTACCCGGACCGACGATTTTGTCGACCCGCCGGATGCGCGCCGTCCCATAGGCCATGGCCGCGATCGCCTGTGCGCCGCCGACCGCGTGAACCTCGGTGACGCGCGCGATGGCCGCCGCCGCGAGGATCGCCGAAGCGATCCGGCCATCACGCTGGGGCGGCGAACAGAGAACGATTTCCCCACAGCCGGCGATTCGTGCTGGGATCGCCATCATCAACACCGAGGAGGGGTACACCGTCCGGCCGCCCGGCGCGTAAAGGCCGACGCGCCCGAACGGACGCCACTCGCGCCAGACACGGATCCCCGGTGCGACGTCGACCGGGGACTCCTGAAACCGCTGCACCTCGTGGACCGCCTCGATGCGGCGAGCCATTTCGGCGAGCGCCTGGCGTACTGGCGGGTCGAGCGCCTGCTCAGCGTGCTGCCATTCCTCGGGGCTCACCACCGAGGTGTCGAGCCGGACCTGGTCCAGCCGCTCGGTCAGTTCGAGAATGGCCCGATCGCCCGTCGCCTTGACGAAATGGATGATCTCGCTGACCGTGTCCTGAACCCTCTCCGACATCGCTCCGCGAGCGAGCAGCCTTTGGTACTCCGGGGTATCCGCGGTCGGAAGCGGATGGAGCCGAGTCACCGCCGAAGCGTCTTCTCGAACACGATGATGACCTCGCCCGGTTCAAAGCCGAGCTCGGTGTTGATGGCCAGCATCGCGGCATTGTCCGATCGGTTATCGGTTTGAACCCGAGGGACGCCGCGCGCCGCGGCCCACCGGGTCGCCATCATCTTCAGGACGCGCGCGATGCCGCGCCGGCGATGGCTGCCGATGACGCCGGTGTCGCCGACCTCGGCATCGCCGTCGCCTCGCATCACCAAATAACTAAGCCCGACGACCTGGTCGCCGTCCCGAGCGACGAAGATGGCATCGGGCGATGCGCCCGGCGCCTCCAACATTTTGCGGATCCAGCTCTCAAAGGGCGCATCGTGCCAATCCGCCAGCGGTTGGTGCGGCATGTCATGCTCGATTTGCATCGCGCAGCGATACAGCGAGTGGCGGGTCGCATCCGAGTCGAGCTCGGCGAAGGTGGCCGTCTCGATGCCGCGCTGCTGGAGCGCAGTTCGGAGGCGATCGAGGTTCTCCAAGTCGACACGAGACGGGTCCTGCCACCCTGTCTGATACCGCTCGAGCTCGCTGAAGCCGCGGCGCACGAGGAAGCCCTTGGTCCTGGTCGCGTCGCGCTCGTAGAACAGCGCTTCCAGCCAGCGAATCGCATTCCGACGCGCGAAGTTCTCGATTTCCTCAGCGAGCCGCGTGCCGAGGCCCTGACGGCGATACGCCGGGCCGACCATGATGAAGCTCTCCGCGCGGTCGACATAGCGCTCGCCGTCCTCTCCCACGACACACTCGGCGGTCGCGGCAAGCGTGCCATCGGCCGCCCAGGCGCCGAGATACAACACCGGCTCGTCAGCGACACGCAGGCTTTCGCTGAACACAAAGCGCGCTCGATTCGTCGCCCAGGGGAATCCCTGGTTTCGCAGGGCGAGCCACGAATCCAGATCGTGGGATTCGACAAGACGGACGGAAAACGTCGTGCCGGTCGTCGCCATGAGGGTCGAGTGTAGCGAGACAGCCCCACCCTGCCCCTCCCCAGAGGGGGAGGGTGATCTGAAGGGTGGGACATTCGAATCGACGCTAGAAGGTCATTGAGACTGTGCCAGACACCGAGGCGCTGTAGACGACGCAACCGACCCACCACACGTTGGTCCGGTAATGGGTCAGGGTGGCGCTGAACGATCCGGTTCCAGAGCCGCCGTTGATGCCCACGGAATTCATGCGTCCGTTCACGGCATATTGCTGATTCGTGCAGCCGCTGAACCCACTCAGCTGCCTAACGGTGCCGCTCCATGGCACAAACGTGCCGTGGATCGTTGATGGCCAGCCATTGATAACGGTGTCGAGACTGAAGCTGCCGCCCGTGATGTAAGCGGGCGAATAATACAGCGGTTGATGTTTGACGTCGATCGCCCAGGCGCCGCCAAAACTGCCGGTTGCTTCGCCGACGAAATGCCCTTCGGTTGTGGTTGCGTTTGGCAGCTCGCTGCCGTGGATCCACTCCGTGTAGTTGCTGCTAGCGGCGGCGGTCACCGTCATGACCATGACCGCACCGATGGCGAGCGCGATGGATACCAGGGGTCGTTTGCTCATTGTTCTCACCCTCTTTGATTTGCTTGAGCGCGCTCAGCAGAGAAACGCGCGGAGCGCGGCGAGGTTACGCGGTCGCCGCGACCAGCGCCTCTTCGAGGATGTCGAGGCCGCGATCCAGATCTTGCTCCGAGATCACGAGCGGGAACAACAGCCGGATCACGTTGTCGTAGAGCCCTGCTTTGAGAAGGACGAGCCCGTTCGCATGACAGTACCGGAGGATCTCGTTGGTTTTTGCGCCGGCCGGCTCGCGAGTGGTGCGGTCCGCAACCAGCTCCATCGCGATCATGGCGCCGACGCCGCGCACGTCGCCGACGATCGAGAATCGCTCGAACCAGGAGCGCATCCGGGCCATCGCACGCTCACCCAGGCGTATGCCGCGCGCCGGAAGCTGTTCGTCGAGCACCACGTCGATGACCGCCAGGGCCGCGGCACAGGCAACCGGGTTGCCACCAAACGTTCCGCCCAGGCCGCCCGGATTCGTCGTATCCATGAGCTCGCTGCGCCCGACGACCGCGCCCAATGGCAGGCCGCCGCCCAGTGTCTTGGCGAGCACGATCAGATCCGGCTCGACACCGGAGTGCTCGATCGCAAACATCTTGCCGGTGCGGCCGAACCCGGTCTGGACCTCGTCGGCGATCAAGGGGATTTGATGGTCGGTACAGAGCTTGCGAAGTCCTGGTAGGAAGTCGGGTGGCGGCACGACGAAGCCGCCTTCACCCTGCACCGGTTCGACCAGGATGCCGGCGACGCGATCGGCGGGTACCGTGGTTTTGAACAGCTGTCGGATCGCTTCGACGCAGGAGCCGCCCAGGCTTTCGGCCGCCATTCCGGCAGGGCGCCGATATTCATATGGATACGGCACCTGGTAAACCTCCGGCGCCCAGGGCCCAAAATTCTGGCGGTAAGGGTTGACCTTGCCGGTCAGCGTCATCGACATCAGCGTGCGGCCATGAAAGCTGTTGTGGAAGCTGATCACCGCCGGCCGCCCGGTTGCCTGGCGGGCAATCTTGACCGCGTTTTCGATCGCTTCCGCGCCGCTGTTGATAAGGAGGGCTTTTTTCGGAAAACGACCAGGCGTGATCTCGCATAGCCGTCGCGCCAGCCGGATGTAGGCCTCCGGCATCATCACCGGCGCGCCGGAGTGGACCAGCTGGTCAGCCTGCTGGCGAATCGCCGCGATCACCCGGGGATGACTGTGGCCGACGTTCATGACACTGATCCCGGTGGCGAAGTCGATGTAGACCTTGCCGTCGACGTCGGTCAGCGTCGCGCCCTGACCGGAGGCCGCAAAGACCGGCATGGTCGACGACATGCCCCGGGGAACGTATTTCTCCCGCTGCTGTTGAAGCTCGATTGATCGGGCCCCTGGCCAGTCCCCCATCCCGGAGATATCCTAAGGGTCGCAGCGATCCTTCGCTGCAGACAGGAGGGTGGATACAGGAATGGCCACGGCAGTCAAGCGGCGCGAAATGTTCATCGGCGGGCGGTGGGTTGATGGCAGCGGCAGCGAGACGCAAGAGATCATCAACCCGTCGACCGGCGAGGTGATCGCAGCGGTGCCCAAAGGCACCGAGCAAGACGTCGATCGAGCCGTGCAGGCGGCGCAGAAGGCCTACCCGGAATGGTTCGAGACGGTGCCCAAAGAGCGGAGCGAGATGCTGCTCAAGCTGGCCGAAGCCATCCAGGGGGATGCCGAGCAGCTGGCGGACCTGGAATCAACCAATGTTGGCAAGCCACGGTCTGTCTTTCTTTCGGAAGAGATTCCGCCGTCCGTGGATAACCTGCGCTTCTTCGCCGGCGCGGCGCGGACCCTGGAAGGCCGCGCCACGGGCGAGTACATGCGCGGTTATACCAGCATGATCCGTCGCGAGCCCGTCGGCATCGTTGGCTCGATCGCGCCATGGAACTACCCGCTGATGATGGCGATCTGGAAGATTGCGCCGGCCCTGGCGGCCGGCAATTGCGTCGTGCTGAAGCCTTCTGAATGGACTCCGCTGACAGCGCTTCGCCTGGCCGAGCTTGCCGGCGACATCTTTCCGGCCGGTGTCCTGAACGTCATCACCGGCGACGGCGAGCCGGTGGGTGCCGGCATCGTCCGCCATTCGGGGGTCAACATGGTGTCCCTGACGGGCGATGTCGCGACCGGCAAGGAGGTCGCCAAAGCCGCCTCGCAGA
This sequence comes from Chloroflexota bacterium, assembly GCA_005880395.1. Lineage (GTDB taxonomy): Bacteria > Chloroflexota > Dormibacteria > CF-121 > CF-121 > CF-13. The sequence continues at coordinate 1,496 of VBHQ01000081.1, read as the reverse complement.
CGTTGAAGCGCGTCCACCTCGAGCTTGGCGGAAAGGCGCCGGTCGTCGTCTTCGATGACGCGGATCTCAATGCGGTCAGTGAGTGGGTCAAGATCGCCGGCTTCTTCAACGCGGGTCAGGACTGCACCGCCGCGACGCGCGTCATCGCCGGCCCGCGGATCTACGACAACCTTCTCTCCTCGCTCAAGACGTCGATCGAGTCCATCAAGGTTGGCAATCCAGACGAGGACGGCGTGGAGATGGGCCCGCTGGTTGCCAGGGAGCAGTTCGAGCGGGTCAAAGGCTTCGTTGAGCGTGCCCGCGAGCACGGCGCGCAGGTCGTGACCGGCGGCCAGCCCATCAAGCGCCCCGGGTTCTTCTATGCGCCGAGCCTGGTCGCCGATGTCAGGCAGGACTCGGAGATCGTCAAGAAAGAGGTCTTCGGGCCGGTCATAACGGTGCAGCGGTTTGCCGACGACAACCAGGCGATTGCCTGGGCGAACGATGTGGACTATGGGCTGGCGGCATCGGTCTGGACCCGTGACATCGGCCGCGCGATGAATGCATCGCGGCGCCTCCAGTTCGGGACGGTGTGGATCAACACCCATATTCCGCTGGTCAGCGAAATGCCGCACGGTGGCTACAAGCAAAGCGGCTACGGGAAGGACCTATCGATCTACTCGCTGGAGGAGTACACCAACATCAAGCACGTGATGGTGGCGATCGAGTAGGTACCTGAAGCGATCGGCACGGTGACGCTGGGCGCCGGTAGAGCCTGCGCCGTTAAGCCATGCGCTGCCAGTCGGTGCCTGTCCAGATGTAGGTTTGTGACACGCTGGCGCTGACGATGTCGTAGAGCACCAGCTGCTGCGTGGCGTCGTCCCAGGCCATCCGATAAGTCACCCGGGTGGGCACATCGATGGTCGGGTACTGCCGGGACCAATCCTTGCCATCCCAGGTCCAGGTTTCGACATCGGATTTTCCCGACCGAAGGAGTAGCACGATCGTCTTATGAGCCGCGTCGTATCCGATCTCCGAGTTGGCCAGGTCGGAAGGTGGAAGCGTTTTGGGATGCTGGGCGACCCAGGTCGACCCGTCCCAGATCCAGAGGTCGTTGGCGCCCGAGCCAGAGCTGTTGACGTCGCCGCCGAACAGCACGATGTGCCCGATCGCCACATCGTAGGCGAGATGGACGTAAAGGCGATTGCTTGGCATGACCCTCGCCTGCGCCTCAGTCCAGTCGCTGCCATTCCAGATCCAGGTCTGGCTTGGTGCGACCGTCTGAGCGCAGCAGCCCCCGAACGCGAGGACATCGCCTGCTGCGGGATCGCCAACGGTTACGAACTGGTAATACTGCGACAGCGCTGTTCGTGGGTGGCTCTCCGACCAGTCCCCGTTCTTGAGCTGCCACATTTGCATGGTCGCATCCGTACTGTGCTGTGAAACCAGGATCGACGACGAAGTGGCCCGGTCGTACGCTAGCGATCCGACACCAGGCGGGGTGTCAGGATCAAGGA
>VBHQ01000080.1:16590-18402 GCA_005880395.1 Chloroflexota bacterium | reverse complement strand
GACAACGTCAGCGCTCGTCGGCGCGCAGCTCCTTCAGAACTTCTGACAGCCGGGGTTGGCCGCGGACTGGCTTAATCGCCTTGATATCAAGCAAGTCGCCTCGCGTAGCGGTCGCCCGACCTTCAGCGACCATTTGATCGAGAACACTGCTCCCCCGCAGCGGAACAATCCGGGCAACCGGTCGCCCTCGCTCAGTGACTTCGACGGTCTCGCCGGCGACCACTCGCCGGATCAAGGCGCTAGCGTTCTGCTTTAGTTCGCGGATGCCTGCCCTTATCATGACCACATTGTAGCACTCTTTGTGCTACTCCATCTTCCAGAGACAACCGAGACTTAGCCGTTGCTCGCCAGTAGAAGCTCATGAGCGATCCATCCCCTCCCCTTCAAATGCCACCAGATGGTCGGGCTCTGACCGAATGCAAAACCAGCGGGCCCATCGTCGATTGTTGCCGCCGTCCCGTTCGGAAGGCAGGCGACCGCCGGGCCTTGTAGAGGAAACGCTCGCACATTCGCACAACCATTGGCATGGACCGTCACCTGCGCTCCGATCCTCGGCATCGGACCATTGCGCCCTCCGCAGTAGACACCGATAAGGCTGAACGATCCAAACGGCGAAGTTCTCAGAAGATATGAGATGCAGATTGAAGCCTGGCCCGGCGGATTTAGGTCAAAAACAAGGTAGCCGGCATCAAGACCTAGTTGTGGATCACCCTCGAGCGACATGCATGGTGGTGGAGCTTGCGAGCACAGCGGACGCAGCCCTGGACCTCCAGAACCGGCCGTTAGCATCGCCCCTCGATCGTCGGCAGGGGCCGGCTCTGTCGTCGGGTCGAGCAACGTCCACTGCTTATCCTTCCACGTCCAGGTGTCGTAATAGGTAAGGGCGGCCGACTGCGTCCCCCACCAGCCACCCCAAAGGAGCAGCGAACCATCGGCAACGTCGACGACCATCAGCGACCCTGTCCGAGGCGATGGGCCGGAGGTTGCAGCCGCGCTCCAGCGGCTTCCGTCCCAGCTCCAGGTATCGCCGAGAAAGGTGTAGAGCTGCGAGCCCCCGAAGACCACAACCTCTTGCGTTTGGGCGTCGTATGCGATCGCAGCAGAGGTCCGGCCTAGTGGATCTCCTGACCTCGCATGGTGGTCGCTCCAGGTGGTTCCATCAAAGGTCCAGGCATCGGGGTCCTCCGTACATTGGTAAGGCGCCGTGCAGTTCTCCCCGCCATACAGCACGACCAGCTTTCGGGCTCCGTCAAACGTTAGCCCCTGGCTGAAGCGGCCGGGTGAGGGCTGGTTTGCTGGATGGAGTTGTTCCCAATCGGACCCGTTCCAGGTCCAGGTCTGGGTTGCAGCCCCGCCGACGTCAACCAGCGCCACGACCTTGCCGATGACCGGATCGTAGGCAAGCAGCGGACCAACGATCGGAGCCGGGCTATGCGCGGGACGCTCTTGCGTCCACGTCCTCCCGTCCCATGACCACGTGTCGCCCATCGCCAGCAGTCCCTGGCCGGGAGACTGCTGCGTGGCTGCCTGTCCACCGAATAAGACGATTCTCTGGTGCGCCTCGTCAAAGGTCATCCCGGCGGAGGTTCGTGGCGGAGGACTTCTCGTCGGCGCCAACTTCGACCAGTGACCGCCCGACCAGCTCCAGGTCTCGGCAAGCGCACCAGCGGAGGGAGGACCGCCGGACGTCAATGAGGCCGCCGTGTAGCGCATGCCGAAGAGAATCGCGTTTTTGTGGGCGGAGTCATAGGCGAGGCTCGCGCGGTCGAGCCGTGGCCGTTCGCTGCGTTGCGCCGCCGCCGCCGACGCGGT
>VBHQ01000080.1:0-16532 GCA_005880395.1 Chloroflexota bacterium | reverse complement strand
TGAGGCGATGATACCACCTTTTGGTAGTATATAAGGTATGGCCAAAGAGAAGGTGACAATCACGCTCGATCGCGCCAAGGCCAATCGTGCCCGTTCCTTGGTCGCGGCCCGGTCCATGTCTCAAGTAATCGACCTCGCTCTAGAACGCCTGATCGAAGCTGAACGGCTGCGACGAGATATCGCTGCGTATCGTCGAGTGCCGCCGACACCAGTCGAAGCGGCAATCGCGCTCGCCGCCGACAACAGCGCCTTAGGCGATGAGACGGCCTGGGAGGCGCTCTATCCCGAGCTCGAAGCCCCCCGCTAGCGCGCCGCGTCGCGGCGAGGTGTGGCTTGCGCGCCTGGACAAAGTCCGGCCGATCGTGGTCCTCACTCGAGATCCGATGGGACAGCTTCTCCAGTCTGTGATCTGCGCGCCGGTCACCTCGACAACGTGCAACTCATCGCTCGGGCCCGGCTGATGAGGCGCGTGGGACGTGCGCGACCCACGACCATGCAGGCGATTTGCGCGGCGCTGGCCGCCGCGACCGGCTGCCCGTAGGCCTTACCTGCTAGCGGTTTCGTCCTTAATCGGCGCCACCTGGCTCTCGAGGATGCGTCGCTCGTTCGGCTTGGCTCACCTTGTGCAGCATGTGGACACGACCTGGTGTCGTCCGCAGTCGGCGGAGAGGCGCGGGTCCCCTCTGGCGCGCCGCAGACGGCCGGGCCGCCAAGTTGTCAGGCTCCACCGGGCATGGCGGCTTTGAGGATGGATTGGTTAGAGGCGTTTACGCCGGCTGATCTCCAACCGATTTGTCTTTAGTGGATCCGGCCGTCGAGCACGCCGGAGGGTGCGCCGACCTCAGCCGGCTGCGGAGGACGCGACAAGTCGCGCGGAAGAGGCGACAAGTCGCGCGGAAGAGGCGACAAGTCGCATCGGCCGGCTGCGGAAGAGGCTTTGTCACGCAGGGTTTAGGATTGCCTCGGAGAGGAGGGGGATGCTCCAGGCATCGATCTGGGAGCGCGACGGGACACTGGGGGCAATCGAGCACCTGTTGTCAGCGGCTCTGGAGGGCCGGGGAAGCAGCCTGTTCATCGTCGGGGAGGCGGGGCTTGGCAAGACGACCATGCTCGAGCGCGCCCAACAGGCCGCCGCCAGCCGGTTTTCCGGCAGCCGCCGTTACAGGCGCGGGCGACCCGCCTTTTTGCGGCCGAGCAATTTCTCGAAGCCCTTCGATCGCCCGGCTTGATCCTCCTGGACGACCTGCACTGGGCGGACGATGACTCACTTGCACTGCTGTCCTTCCTCTGTCGCCGGATCGGTAACCTCCCAATTGCCATCATCGGGACCTTGCGGCCATGGCCGCCGGCGGCGCTCGGTGTCGTGGGTCCGTTGGTCGGTAGTGGAGTGGCATCGATCGAACAGCTCCGTCCGCTGAGCGAGGTCGGAGCGGCCGAAATGCTCAAGGATCGGGCGGGGCTCGGTATCTCCGGAGCGTCAGCCCGTCGCGCGGCACGGCTGACGGATGGAAACCCACTACTCCTCGAGGAGCTCGCCGGGACGGTTCGCCGGGGCGCCAGCCTGCCACGAGATGGCAACGATGCCCTGACCACCAGGACCGCCTTGCTCCACGCCAGATTCACCGGTGTTTCGGGGGACGACATGGCCTATGCGCGGGCGGCCAGCATACTGGGGACGCGATTCCGTCCGGCGATCGCGACGGCCATCGCCGAGCTGTCCCTCGAAGCCGGTGATCGGGCGCTCGAAGCCCTTTGCCGAAGCGGTGTGTTCAAAGCCGATACGCCCGGTTGGGCACAGTTTGGACATCCGCTGCTTCGCCAGCTGCTCTACGACGAAATTCCATCCCCGGTTCGGGAGCGATGGCACGCTCGTGCTTTTCGCCTGCTGTTGGCGGCCGCCGTGGATACCGATGAGGCCGCTGAGCATGCCGCCCGCTCCCGGGCAATCGGAGACCCGGATGCGGTCCGCGTCCTGGCCCAGGCGGGCCGGGCAGCCTTACGCCAGGGAGCGATCGCCCGTGCCAGGCAGCGCCTGCTGGCCGCGGCGGAGCTGGCGGGATCGAAGGCCGATCCTGAGTTGCTGCTCGACCTGGGCGAAGCGTTGGTCGACGGGGGCGATGGCCAGGGCGCGATCGCGGCATGCCGTCGCCTGCTCGCGCATTCGGACCTGACAGCCGAACAGCGCAGCGCCGGTCAGCGCATGCTCGGCCGGGCCCTGTTTGTTCGCGGCGAGGTGACGCAGGCCGCCGACGCGTTCCAGGCTGCGGCCGCCAGCGCCCTGCCGGCGGATCGGTCGGAGGCCGTCCGCGCCCTCCTCGACGCGTCGTTCATCGCCTGGCCCAGCGGAGGTCCTGCCCTTGCCACGCCTCTCTTGACCCAGGCACGCGACCTCGCGGCCGGCAGTTCACCAAGGCTCCGCCTTCGGGCCGACACGGCGTGGGCGTTCAGCACCTTTGTCGGCGGCGATCCAAGCGGCATCCCGGTGCTCGAAGCCGCCGCTCGAGAAGCATTGGCCAACCCCGAGGCCGACACGACCGATTTCGCCTGGAGCTGGGGAACGCTCGGCACCTACGGAAACATGGCGAAGTGGACAGAACGATTCGCGGATGCGACCAGGGCCTATGAGCTGGGGATGCAGACAGCCGAGCGAATGGGCCTGCCGGTTGCCATTGCTGCGGTGGCCGTCATGCACGGCGACACCTGCATTCGAACCGGCAAGCTTCGCGAGGCGCTCCAGCTCGCCGACCGTGTCACGCTCCTCGCCGATCTCGCGCCCGAGCGCGCCTTCTGGGCCGCGATTATTCATGCCTACACGCTCGCGGACATGGGGCAGATGGCCGAGTGCGCCGAATGGTTTGGGCGAGCCGCGGCGCTCGCCGAGCCGGGCGACGCCTGGGCGGGTCGGCTCTGGTTGCTTCACGTGGAAGCGGTGCTGGCGATGCATGCCCGGCGGACGAAGGACGCGTGTGCGGCCTTCGACAGGCTGCGCGCGCTCGCCGACCAGTTGCAGATCCTCGAGCCGTGCATCGTCCCCTGGTCGGGCGATGCCATCACCGCCTACCTTTACGGCGGCCGCATCGACGATGCTCGCGCGGTTCTCGAGTCCCTCGAGTCGACCGCCCAGCGCCTCCCCTGCCGCTTTCCAAAAGTGGTCGTTCTGGGAAGCCGCGCCGCCTTCTGCCAGGATGACCCCTCGAAGGCTCGCGGGCTTCTCGACGAGGCGATCGCCATGGCTACCGAAAGCGGCATGCCCCTCCTTGAGGCGCGCCTGCGCTATCGACTCGGCGCGCAGCTGCGGCGAGCGGGCGAGGATCGCGCGGCCCGACCGCTCCTGCGACGGTCCCTCGAATTGGCGGAGGATTGTGGCGCTGAAGGCTGGGCGTCGAAAGCCGGCGAGGAGCTCAAGCTGGCACACGGAAGGCAGCACCGTCGCGATACGGACCCTGACGCGCTGACCGGAGCGGAACTGCGGGTATGCGCCCTAGCGGAGCGCGGAGTCCGCGCGACCGAGATCGCGAGTCAGCTCTTCCTGAGGGTGAACACCATCGAGAGCCACCTGCAACACAGCTTCCGAAAGCTGGGCATCAACTCGCAGCGAGAGCTAATGGCATTGGCGCGAGCCCGCGACGAGCCACCTCCAAACGGAGGCGCGCCACAGCGCGGTAGATGAGAAGCTTTATCGCGGCATCGGACTTGCCCATCACCAGGGCGATCTCGTGGGTACTGCGGTCTTGCCCAAATCTGAGGATCATGGCGAGTCGCTGCTGGCGGGGCAGCCGTTCCACGAGTTGCCACAGGTCCTCCACTTCGAGATGGCGAATCGCGATGTCGTCCATCGGCATGGTGCCATCCGGTAGGCCGTCCGAGAGCTCGGCGGTCGGCCGCTGGCGGCGAAAGTGATCCGCGACGGCGTTATCGGCGATTCGGTAGAGCCAGCAGATAAACGGACGCTCGCCTGCCTGGTAGCCGCTGATGCCCCGGAGCGCCTTGAGGAAGACCTCCGCCGTTACGTCTTCGGCGCTCGCGGCGTTACGGAGGCGTGCGAACACGAAGCGATAGATCGCGGCGGCATGCCGGTCGTAGAGGACGCCAAAAGCGTCGGCGTTGCACTTCGCGAGTTCAACGGTCCGGCGCTCATCCTGATCCACGAGCGCAGCCTATGGCCGAGCGCGGCCAACGTCATCACGGAAATTAATGAATGCGAAGGAGGCGAGGGATGATCCGCGTTAGAGAGCAGGCTCGCGAACAGATCGCCACGGCGCGACTTCTGATCGGCGATCGCGGATCGGTACCAGCAACGAAAACCTTCGAGTGGACGGTGGTCGCCCTCTGTACCTGGCTGATGACCGGCGCCTATCTCGACGCCTGGGCCCATCGGCATCTCGCCAGGCTGGAGACCTTCTTCACTCCGTGGCACGCCGTCCTCTACTCGGGAATGTTCGCCGTCCTTACCTTCCTGGCCGTTACGGCCCTGCGCATCGAGGTCAGCCTGGCAGCCCTGGTCAGCCCCCCGCACCTGCTCCTGATGCTGGCGCTCGGGATGATCGTGACTGGGCCGCTGCGCGCCGCCTGGAAGCGGGCTGGAAAGCGGGCGCCATGGACCGCGGTCATCTCGGCGACCCTCTTGCTCTCGATGTTCACCTTCTTCGATCAATTCGACCAGCCGCTCGTGAACGTCTGGGCGGCCGGCCAGGTGTTTTTTCCGGACACCCTGCGCTACACCGAGGAGCTGGGCATCCTGGGCATCATGGTCCAGACCGCCTTGCTGACCGGTGTGGTGCTCTACCTGCTGAGCCGTTTCACCCTGCCGTTTGGCAGCATCACGCTCCTGGCCGGTTTGAACGGCATCTTGCTCGGCTCGCTGGCCGAGAACTTCAACCTGATTCCTGTCGCAATCCTCGGTGGCCTGCTGGCTGACCTGGTGATGCTTTGGTTGCGACCCGGACCCCAGCGAATCACGGCCCTCCGGTTGGCTGCGGTGATCGGCCCCGTCGGAGTGTCTTCGCTCTATCTCCTTGCCGTGCAGCTCACCCAGGGCATCGCCTGGCCCGTCACTCTCTGGCTGGGTTCGATCGTGGTCTCCGGCGCGATCGGCTTGCTACTCAGCTACCTGGCCGTCCAGCCCCCCGCACCCCAGCCCGACTAGTCTCCCTCCCCCGTTCTCCCTCCCCCTCTGGGGGAGTGCAGGGTGGGGCTCCGTCAGGACCGTGTCGCTTCGGGCTGCCTCGCCGATGCGGCCTGGTTGTGGAGCACCCGGACGACCAGCTGCTTGAGTGTGGCGCGTTCCGCCGCGCTCAGTCCGGCCAGCAGGTCCTCTTCGAGCTTCGCCATGCCTCGGTCTGCGCGCTCGAGGACCTTCTTGCCATGCGGCGTGATCTCAACGATGTGCCGGCGCCGGTCGTCGGGGTCGCGCCGGCGGGCGATCGAACCCGCCTCCTCGAGCCCGTTGAGCAGCAGGACGAGATTGTTTTCGTCCATGTGGAGACCTTCGGCGAGGCGTTGCTGTGGAACGCCGCGGTCGTCCAGGTTGCTCAGCGCCATGTAGTCCTTGACGTTGATGCCCGGCAGGCATTCCTCTGCCCTGCGGAAGACGGTTTTCGACAGCTTGGCCAACAGGATGGCCAGCTTCGGGCTCTGCGGATCAGTCATTTGTATTCAATTTACCACGTTTCCCGGATTTATGTGATAATCACCAGCATAGTGACTATCGGAGACAACGCATAATCAAGGAGTTGTGACCATGAACCAGCAAACCGTCGTCTTGATAAATGCTATCGAGGTCCCCACCGGTGAGGACGAATCCTTCATGGCTCGCTGGGAACGCGCCCATGACTTCCTGCTCAGCCAACCGGGCTATCGATCCAGCCAGCTTCACAAGAGTACGGAGTCGGACGCCGACTTCCGCTACGTCAACGTCGCCGTCTGGGATTCCGAAGATGCCTTTCGCGCAGCAACATCGCGGCCCGAGTTCCGCGACATCAGCACGGAATATCCGCTCCATTCATCGGTTTATGAAGTGGTAAGCGCCGACCAGCGATGGATCCCGGGGGCGCTATAAAGCAACGATGAGCACACAGCTGAGAATGACCAATCAATCTGGTTCCGTCGGCCACCTGACCGAAGGGTTGAGCCGCCGGCGAACCATCATCGTGGTCTTCGGGACCATGCTGGCACTGCTGCTGGCGGCCCTCGATCAGACCATCGTTGGCACGGCCATGCCCCGCATCGTGGCCGATCTGAACGGCTTGTCCTACTACGCCTGGGTGATCACCGCGTACCTGGTCGCCTCCACCGTGATGGTGCCGGTCGCCGGCAAGCTCGGTGACCTATTCGGCCGGAAACCATTTCTGCTGACCGGCATGGTCGGCTTCGTCGTCGCCTCGGCGCTTTGCGGACTTTCGCAGAACATGACCGAGCTCATCATCTTCCGTAGCCTTCAGGGGATCTTCGGCGGCGTCCTCTTCGCCACCGTCTTTGCCGTGATCGGCGATCTCTTCCCGCCGCAGCAGCGGGCGCGCGTCGGAGGACTCTTCGGCGCCGTCTTTGGCCTTTCCTCGGTCCTGGGTCCCACGGCTGGCGGCTATATCACCGACAACCTCGGCTGGCGCTGGGTCTTTTACGTGAATCTGCCGATCGGCATCGTGGCTGTCCTCATCGTGGCCGCAACCCTGCCCTTCGTGCGCTCGAGGGCGTCAGTGCGCGACATCGACTTTCCCGGCGCTGCCGCGCTGGTTGCGGGCTTGATTCCGCTGATGATTGCGCTGTCGATCACACGGGACCACGCCTGGACCTCACCCGAAGTGTTGGGTCTGTTGATCGGCTCAGCAGTCATGCTCGTCCACTTCTTTGTCCTCGAGCAGCGCACCGACAACCCCATCGTGCCGTTTGACCTCTTCAAGCACGCCACGTTCAGCGTCTCGATGCTGACCAGCTTTCTCACCGGCTTCGCGATGTTCGGCGCGATCATCTTCGTGCCGCTCATCTATCAGGGCGTGCTGGGTGCGAGCGCGACCAACTCGGGACAGCTGTTGACACCCATGATGCTCGGGCTGGTTGGCGCGAGCGTGCTCATCGGCCAGGTCATGGCTCGAATCCGTCTCTATCGCTTTCTTGGAACCGCCGGGATCGCGCTGATGCTGCTCGGCATGTGGTGGCTTTCGCAGGTGACCACCAGCACATCCACCCTCGAAGTCGTCCGCGACATCGTGATCGTCGGCGCCGGCTTGGGCGCCACCTTCCCGCTCTACTTGCAGGCTGTTCAAAACGCCCTGCCACGTCAGTTCCTTGGCGTCGCGACCAGCCAGATCCAATTCTGGCGGCAGATCGGCGGCACGATTGGCACCGCCGTGCTCGGCTCGGTGCTCGCCTCGAGGCTCGCGGTCAGCGTCCAGGCTCAGGTCGCCGGCCTCCACCTGCCACCGCAGGCGAGTCGGCTTATTCCCAGCGGGGTGAGCAACCCGCAGGCCGTCTTTAACCCGGGCGCTATCGCAGCCAGGCGCGTCGCGGCAACGGCGGCGGGCGGACCACAAGGCGCCGCACTCTTCGATCAGGTTCTTCACGCGCTCAGGGCCGGGCTCGCCGGAACCCTGCACGACATCTTTCTCTACTCGGGTGCCGTCCTGGTTCTGGCGCTCGTCGCTTCGGTCTTCCTGCGGGAGGTCCCGCTTCGAGCCCCGGCGGCGCGCGCCCAGGACGAGGCAGCCGCCTGATCCTATTTATTCCCTCCCTCCCTTTCTTTTCCCTCCCCCTCTGGGGGAGGGTCAGGGTGGGGGTCGGCGATGACTTTTTGCTCGCCCCGTAGTCTGGATTGGTAGACATTTCCCGCAAGGAGGTCGAACGACGCATGAGAAAACTGATTGTCCTTACGTTCGTGACATTGGATGGGGTGATGCAGGCCCCAGGTGGTCCCGAGGAAGATTCGAGCGGCGGTTTCAAGTACGGCGGATGGTCGATGCCCCTTTTCGATGACGCCGTTGGTCAGGCGATGGGCGAGCAGATGGGCCATCCTTTCGATCTGCTGCTCGGCCGGAAGACTTACGACCTATTTGCCAGCTTTTGGCCGAAGGCGACAGACCCGACCGGCGATGCGATCAATCGGGCGACGAAATATGTCGTCACCCACCGCCCGGTCAGCACCGATTGGAAGAAGACCGTCTCCATTGACGGTGATGTGGCCGGCAAGATCAAGAAGCTCAAGGAAGAGGACGGTCCCGAGCTCCAGGTCCACGGAAGCAGCAACCTGATTCAAACGTTGCTCAAGAACGATCTCATCGATGAGCTATGGCTCAAGATCTACCCGGTCACCCTGGGAACCGGCAAGCGTCTCTTTGGCGAGGGTACGAAGCCAGCGGGCTTCAAAGTGCTGAAGAGCCAAACTTCGCCAGGCGGCGTAATCGTGGTGTCGTACGGCCGGGCCGGTGACGTTAAGGTCGGAGCGGTTGAATTGACAGCGGCGGGCGAACAAGTAATCCGAAACTAATCGGATCGTTTCCCTCCCCCTTGGGGGAGGGTCAGGGTGGGGGCGTCCTAGCTCAGACGACGGTCGCGGTCGGGCAGCCCACGTCCCGCCGAGATCGTCGCTTCAGGCTTGCGCCCGCTCGTCGTGTTGACGGCGCTATTCGGCGGAAACAGCCGGCTCAGTTCCGGGGCGGCGGCCGTCCGCTGATAGATCTTGTCCATCAACTTCGGCCGGATCCCGGTGGGCCGCAGCCGCGACCATCCTTTGGCGCCGGTGCCATTGACCGCCGACTCGGAAACGAACAGCTCCTGCAGCGCGATCGTCTGATCGTCAAAACTCGCGAGTTCGGCGATGCTGAGCACCTTTCGGCTGCCGTCCTGCAGCCGACCCATGTGAACGACGACGTTGATCGCCGCATGAGCCTGCTGCCGGATGGCGCGCATCGGAAGGTCCAACCCGGCCATCAACACCAGGGTTTCTAGCCGCGAGAGCGCATCGCGTGGCGAATTGGCATGGATCGTCGTCATCGAGCCGTCGTGCCCGGTGTTCATCGCCTGGAGCATGTCCAGCGCTTCACCGCCGCGCACCTCACCCACGATCAGGCGGTCCGGCCGCATCCGAACGCCGTGGCGAACCAGCTCGCGCATCGTGACCTTCTTATCCGCGTTCATGAGTGACTCCAGCCGGCAGACGTGATCCTGTTGCAGGCGCAGCTCGGCCGCGTCTTCGATCGTGACGATCCGCTCATGGCTCTCGATCGAGCTGGCGAGCGCATTGAGGAGGGTCGTCTTCCCGCTGCTGGAGCCACCGGAGATCAGCAAGTTCGCGCGGACCTGAACGCAGGCCCGCAAAAAGGCCGCAGCCTCGATCGAAAGCGTGCTGAACCGGACCAGGTCGTCCAGCGCATACGGACGCGCCGAGAACTTCCGAATCGTGAACATCGGGCCATCCACCGCGACTGGCGGCAGGACCACGGTCAGCCGCGAGCCATCCACCAGCCGGACTTCGGTCACAGGCTCGCGGAAATCGAGCGGCCGGCCAACGCTCGAGAGGAGCGCCGCGATGGCGCCCAGGAGGTGGTTCTCGTCGTCAAAGCGGTAGTCGGTCATCAGGATCCGGCCCTCGCGTTCGACATAGATCGCATCCGGGGCGTTGACCATGATTTCGGTCAGGCTCGGTTCGCGCATGAGTTGCTCGATGAGCTTGAGGGCCGCCGGCATCTCAGAGGTCATCGGCCGCGTCGGCGCCGGCGCAGCCACGATCACGGGATAAGTGTTACCGAGCGCGCAACAACCGTCTATCCGCCGAACGGCCTATAGAAGTCGTAGTCGCACTTGCAGTGGTTAGCAGATCTCCTACTGTTACGCTGCGCCTGGATTGAGATACGCGGCCGCGCTCTCAACGATCGCTGGATTCCTCCTCTGCGCCTGCAGCTCCCAAAGCGAGGCAAAGGCCGCGCCACTTCCCACTCCCTCGCCGGCGGCGAAGCGGCCAGTCACGCTCCCGCACGTGGCCCCAGGTTCCTGTCCCGTATCAGCAATGCAGCAGTTTCCGAATCAGCCCGGCCATAAGCTCCCTGGCTACGGTTACGGTCCCGGACCCGTCTTTCTCAGCGGCCAGCTGACCTGGTTCAACAATGTCTATGCGCTGATCATGGTTTCACCCGCGGTGAGCGGTGATGTGCTCGTACGCGGCCACCAACTCGACGGATCCGGCGGCATCCCGCTTCAAGGCCAGCAGGGACAGGGCAATCTCAAGATCGCCGGTCCCAACGGGACATGGCGCTGGTGGGGTGGCCAGATCGTCGGCGGGCCCGGCTGCTACGGCCTCCAGATCGACGGCACGAACTTCACGGAGCAGATCATCTTCAGCATCAGCCCCGGTCCCGCGCCGCCCGCTTGACCGATTTCTAAATGCGCGTACGATGGCCACCATAGAGGAGGTGGTCAAATCATGGCCAAATACGCAATTACCGGCGGGTATACCACGGAGGCGTGGGCGAGCATGGTCCAGAACCCTAGCGACCGGGCAGCGGCCGCCCGGCAGATCGCCGAGGCGGTCGGGGGGAAACTGGAGTCGTTTTACTGGTCGTTCGGCGACGACGACTTCCTGGCGATCTTCGACGCTCCAGATGACATCGCCGCCGGGGCGCTATCGGTCGTCGTCGGCAGTGCCGGCGCCCTCCGAAACGTCCGGACAACCAAGCTGATCACCGCGGACGAAAGCCGAAAGCTGCTCGAGAAAGCGAAGGCAGTCCAGGCAAAGTACGCACCACCGACCGCGCGCCAGACGGCATCCGTGCGGTAGTTTCGCGCGCTACCGATGGGAGGGGTCTGTTGACCCCTCCCGGGACACGTCCCCTTATGGAGTTCCGGTCAGCGTCGTCTTCGGATGGACCGGGAGGATCACCGGACTTCGCGGCTACTGATAGAAGTTGAAGTCCGCAATCAGATTGCCGAGATATCGCGGCGTGGAGCTCGGGCCGGCTGACCTCTGACCCGGCACCCACGCCGCCCGGAGGATGATAAAGATCAAGCGCTGAAATGGATCTCGTCGGGATGGAGATTTTCGGACTGATCGCTACCCTCTGTGGCCTCGCCGCCTGGACGGGTCGTTATCGCGGCTGGACCCGGCTGATATTTGGATTCATGTTTTTTGCGCTGCTGCCGTTTGGGGTGGGACTTCAGCTGATTGCGCTCGGTATTCTCAGCGGCAACCGCTTCGTCGGTCAGGTTGGCATCGCGGCCATACTGCTGCTCGCGGTTCCCTTGGCCCTACTGGCGCCCAATGTCGTCGGACCGGCGTGGTACCCACGGTCGAAAATCCGGCTCGGAAGGCGGCGCGGAGGGCGCTGAACGCAGCTCGCGCCATACGCGGAGCGCGACGCCGCGGCTGGCTCACCCCAGCGGCGGCTCGTCGTTCGATGGTGCACTAACCTGGACGCGGCGTGCCCCCGGCCGCCGAGGAAGTCGTCCTCGATGAACTTGACGTAGGCGTCGAAGCTCAGCGTCTGGTGATCGACGAAGCCTCTCCGCGCGTACGGGCTGATCACGAGGCCGGGGACGCGCAGGCCGTAGCCGTTCTGGTCCACGCGCGGGGGCACGACGTGGTCGTAGAAGCCGCCCCAGTCGTCCCAGGAGAGGAAGATCGCCGTCGAGCGCCACTCCGGACCGCGCATCGCCGCGTTCACGAGGCTCGTCACGTACTTCTCCCCCGCGCTGACGAGCCCTGGTGGATGCTCGCTGACCGAGCCGGTCGGGTTGATCCACGTCACGGACGGCAGCTTCCCCCGCCTTGCGGCGTCGTAGTAGCCCGAGAGCGAGGTGACGTTCTGGAGCTCTCCGTCCTGCCGCACGGTGTCGAAATAGGGCAGCGGGTTCCAGATGCCTGGCGTTTTCGAATTCTGCTGCACCGGACCGCAGGACACCGCCGAGTCATTCTCGCAGTCGGGCTCCGTTCCCGAGACGACGTAATAGCCCCAGCTCACATGGTTTTTGTGCAGCAGATAAGTCAGGTCGGTCCAGGCATAGATCGGGGCCGGCCGCGATGTCGGCGATGGTCCGGCTGAACCCCGGATTCGCGGTCCCCCACCCTGGCGAAAGTCCGGTGGGAGTCCCGGATTCTGCAGGGCATTCGAGCAACTCGATGGGTTGTCGTGCTGGGTGCAGTACGCCGACCACTCCGAGACGAGGAACAGGTGCTCGGGCAGGCTCCACGACGCATTCGGCTCGAACATCCGGTCTTGGAGCACAAAGTCTTTCGCGTATGCCCAGTAGTTCGGAATATCGCTCGCGGTGTGATAGCCCATCACATCAGTCGTGGCGCCATTCGCGCATGCCGGATTCGTAGGATCGAGGCATCCTCTCGCTGCACGCCTGGCCTCGGCGACGAATCCGTCCATCTTGCCGCCGTTGATGTCCGCGGTCGCATTGCTTTGCCCATGCGGCCCACCGCCGTTGACGTCGGCGTGATCGACATACGGCTTCTCGCAATTTTTCCCTCCTCCGCTGGCGGGGGAGGGCAGGGTGGGAGTGAGACAAACATTCATCGGGATCCCATTCGCGCCGGGGTAGGTCCCGAAGTAGCTGTCGAAGGACCGGTTCTCCTGCTGGATGACGATGACGTGCTTGATTTTGTGGATGCCCGTCGGGATCTGATACGGAGGCGCCGACTGCGCGGTGGTACACGCGGCGAGAACGCCCGCTAGCAGGATCGTGAGAAAGACTCGGGCCCTACGCACTCCCTACCATTCTCCCGCAGGGTGGGGCTCCTCAGACGCCGACTACCGCCGACGTCCCCAGGAGCGCTCCACTGGCATCCAGGGCTCGAGCCGCGACGTATGCCGGCTGGCCCGTGACGTTGATGGTCGTCTCAAACCCACTGCGAGGCGCCGATCCGACAACCGTCAAACTACCGGCCTCGCTCCCGCCCAGCGCTTCCCATCGCGCGACCTCGGTTGCGCCGTTCCAGCTCGCGTATACGGCGACGCCGCCAGCATCTTTCGCCGTGGCTACGGCCGGCTTCTCCGCCGGTTGGCCCGTCCACGGCAGACGAAAGGCCCGATACGACTGAAAGGTGCCAGCGAATTTGCCATCCACGGCGATCGACCCATTCGCGTTGAACTGGGTGAGGTAAGGCTCCGAACCCCAGCCGACCAGGACATCGCCGTTCGGCAGAACCTGCATGTTGCCCTGGCTACTCGCCGAGATTCCGCTACCGCCGTGCGCGTAGGCCTGCCGCAACTTGACCATCCTCAGACCTTCGTCGACTTGCAAGACCAGTCCTCGTGATTGCGGCTCGATCTTCGGCGAAGACCCGTCATCGAAGAGGGTGATCGTCCCGTCAGCCTGCCGCCGCGCGTCGTGTTGCCAGGCGTATCCGGTGCCGCTGCCCATGGCGAAATCGCTCTTCTTCCCGCCCATGCCCCAGAGCACGGCGCCATTCCCGCGATCGATTTTGTAGACCGCCCAGGTGTTTCGCGCGGAAATCAGCAGGTTGCCATCGGAATCGAGATCGATCGAGTTGATGTGGAAGTAGTCGAACGGCTGGCCTTTCGCATAGGTCGCATGCGATTCTTCGAGTGCGACTTTGGCCATGCTGTGCCACTCGAACAGCACCTGGCCCGACGCGATGTCGAGCTCCTGCACGATGCAATCGAGCACCGTTCCGTTTGCCGGCCCGCCGACCTTGGTCAGATTCGCCGGTAGTTGATGGTAGGCAGTCAGGAGGACCGTGTCGCGCGGTGTGATCTGGAATTCATGCAGGTCCGCCTGGAAACCATTCCCCGCGCTGATGCGGCGGAGTTCCTTATAAGAGGTATCGGCGATGACCAATTCGCCCGTGACCCCGTAGCCAACGCCGACTTTCCCTTCCCACCAGGTGAGGACCGGGTTGCCTGCGTAGAGCTGCGCTCGAAAGTTGGAGACGTTCTTGCCGCTCACAGGATGGAACCAGAGCGGCTCGCCGCGTTCGTCGGCGATCATCGGGCCGCCGGGAGCGATAAAGAACCTCCCATGGACGGCGCTGCTCGCGGTATTCGTGGTCGTCAGGATCGGCACTTTCAAATCGGGGCGCGAGCGATAGCTTCGCGTGGTGGGCCCGGTGCTCGCCGACGTCGTCGGTCCGCCGGTCGAGGGCAGACATCCGGCGGTTCCGAAGGCCGCGGCGCCCGCAGCGACCATTCCGGCCGCTTGGATGAACTGGCGCCTGGTCGGCCGTTGGGTAAGCATGGCCTTATCTCTCCACTCTGCGCTCACCGCGTGTGAATGCTTTAAGGCCGCGCTAAGAAAGCCCTAACCCAACTCTTCTGGGGAAAAGGCAGGGTGAGGACCTTCAATTCAAGACTGGCGCATGGCAGCCGATTCCATGCATACTGTCCTTATGACAGGAAATGTGATAACGCTCAACCTCGATTGGCACACCGTTCTCATCTGGGCGATCGTCGGCCTGGTTGCGGGCTTCCTCGCGAGCCACGTGATGCTCGGCCACGGCATGGGGCTATTCGGCGACATCGTGATCGGCGTCATCGGCGGCATCGGCGCGAACTTGTTGGCGAACTTCTTCAACGTCCATTTCGCCATTGCCGGACACCCGATCATCAGCGACATCATCATCGCCTTCTTCGGCGCGGTGATCCTGCTCATGATTCTGCGGCTCTTCGGAATGGGCCGCGGCTGGAGCCGCTCCCGAGCCTACTGAATTATTTCCCTCCCCCTTTTGGGGGAAGGGCAGCGGTGGGACGATCTTCCCTCCCCCACCGGGGGAGGGTCAAGGGTTGGGGTCCGTAACCCGCCCTGCAGGGCTGCGTTTCAACCGGCATGCGTCCAGCCATGCTTGCCCTGGCCTTCCCTGCCCTACTGATTGCGGCGTGTGGAAATGTCAGTACCAACCCTCGGCCGGCGGCGGTTGCCCATAGCCCATCGGCGGGGACGGCGAATTCTGCTGCGCCGTCCACTGCGCCGCCGGTAGCCGGTCTATTTGCCCTGCTCGAAACCCGTCGCACCGGCGTTGCCCAGTACGATCACGGCACTCCCGACACCATCGTCATTGCGAGTCCCGACGGCTACGCTCGAGCAAAGGTCAGCTTCAAGCCACGCACTCGCCCCGACGTGCCGATGGCTGGTGCGGTTCTCGCCGTCCCGGCGCACACTGCCGCCGGCGGCGTTTATTTCATCGATGGTTCCGGCGTCGTGCGCCGGCTCGACCCGTCCGGAAGCGTGCGAACGGTTACGACGTTCCCTATCACCTCCGGGCAGCAGGCGGTCAGCTTTGCCGTCAGCCCCGACGGCAAGAACCTGATGGCCGCCGTCCTTACCTATCCATCGGTCGCACCCGGGCCATCGGGCGGACCGCCGTTCGAGCAAACTGGGCCCACGAAACTGGATCTTGAGCGGGCGATCGACGGCGGCAACGCCACGGCGATCGGGCACTGGCAGGGAGCGGTTGTACATGGGGATCCAAGCCAACCGCAGTTTCATAACCTCACCATGGCTGGATGGGACGGAATCGGTCCGATGGTCGTTGTCGACGCCTATCCAGCTATCCAACAGGAGGTCATCGAGGGTCAGCAGTGGGCTGGCGGCTCACTGGCGCGGATGAATTTGGATGGTTCTGTCGGGCGCACGCTGACCCCGTCCGACTGCACGCCGTTCTCGGTTGACCAGTCGGGAACCATCCTCTGCGCCCAGACGGAAGGAAGCGGACCGCTCAAACTGGATGTCATTTCGGGTTCAGGGCAGCTCCTCTGGCAGGCCGCCATCAGCACGACCGCACCCTATGGCTTTCCGGGTGGCTATGCCGTGTCACCTGACGGATCGCATGTGGCAATGGACGGGCAGGTTTCAGCCCGCGACGGCGCTCGGATATCGCTCGCGGCAAACTTTGCCACCCGTGGCTGGCTCGACGACCAGACGATCATCGGTTTCATCGGCGGTTCCAACGATGCCCGCATCGGCATCGTCAGGTTGGCCGCACCCGCCCGGCCCGAGGACTGGGGCTTCACCGGCCAGTTCGTTGGGCGGATTTCAGCCGGCGCCGCATAGCAAGAAGCTTCCTCCAACCAGCTCGTCGGGAAGCCGAGTACCTGAGAGCGACCTGTAGCCAATCCGAGCGACTTGTTGACTGCGCCTGTTGACCCTACGGTTGAGCCGGCCGGAACGGAGGCTATTCGTCAATCCGGCGAAAACAACTGGAGGTGCGAACGTGAAAAAGTCGTCGATTCGATGGCACAGGCTGGGGGTGTCCGTGGGGGGCAGCCTCGCGATCGGCGCGATGACGTTGCTTGGGGCTTCGGCGCCTGCGGTGGCCGCTCCGCGGCTCTCCGATAGCCTGAGCAACGCAAACGGTTTTGTCGGCGTGAGCGAAGTTGCGTATTCGGACGGCACGGTCACCGACACCTTTCGCAATGCAGCCGGCGCGCAGGTCAATGTGACCGGTCCGCGCGGCATGGTCGTCGATATCGGCCCGGTGGTTGCGCAGGGCAGCAGTGGCAAGGTCTTCTACAGCCAGTCCGTCGGGGCCAGGCCACCCGCGCTCGACAAATCGACGCCTGGAGCCGCCGACCGGGCGATCGCGG
>VBHQ01000079.1 GCA_005880395.1 Chloroflexota bacterium | reverse complement strand
GCCGATCGCTTTCAGCACGCCGATTTCGCGACGCCGTTCGCGAACCGCTGCGAGCAGGGCATTGGCAACCCCAAGACCGGCGATGCCGAGCGCGATGGCGCCGATTCCGGCGAGGACGATGTCGACCACCCGCAAATAGCGAAGCACCGACGTCACGAGATGCTCCGCGGCGCTGTTGGCATAGCCGAGCTCGGTGACGGCCTGCCGCGCCGTATGAAGCTGGTCCAGGCTCGCGGCGAGCACGATCATCCCGCTGTAGGGTGAGGTGGGAAGGGGAAAGGCATCGCCGCCATCAACTCCGGCCAGCGCCCATTGGCGCGCGAGCCTGGTCTGCTCGATCGGTACCAGCAGCGCCCCGCTGCCGACCTGCTGCGAGACCACGCCGACGATGGTGGCCTTGATCCAGCGACCGCGGAATTGGATACCGGTCTGCGATTGAAAAGCCTGGGGTTCCGCAATCTCAACCAGCGTCCCGAGCACGCCCGACACCGACATGCCGGAGTGGTCGAGATAGGTCTCGGTCACCGCGATCTCGTCGAGGGAGGCGTTGCCCGGCAAGCGCCCGGCGAGCATCGTGATCGGGAGGTTATTGGCCTGGCGCATATCGACGCCCAGCATGGTGTTGTTGAAGGCCGGCGCGCTCGAAATCGCCGCGGCGGCGGCCCCGAACGGCGGCGAGACCACCAGCACCGGTGCCGCCATCACCGGCACGACCGCCGTGATGGAGGTTGACTGGCGTAGCGTGTTGACGCTCGCCTCCGTGATCGGCTTGGGTGTGGTGGCGCGCAGGTCGTCTGTGTACGCCTGGTCGCTGTCGGCCTGGGAGGGCGCGACCTCGCCAGGACGGTGAGGAGGGTGCGTCCCGGGCGCCGCCCGAGGCTCCGGAGGGCGAGCGTGAGCGACGCGGTCCAGCTCATGACAGCAGCCGGCCATCATCGAGTCGGTGGCGCCGCTCGGCACGCTCGGCGACCGCCTCGTTGTGCGTGACCACGACCAGGGTGCAGCCGCGCTCGCTGTGGATCCGCTCCAGCAGGTCGAGCACGCGCATCGCGCTCTCGCTGTCGAGGTTTCCGGTCGGCTCATCGGCCAGGATCAGGCTCGGGTCGTTGACCAGCGCCCGGCCGATCGCCACCCGCTGCCGCTCACCACCGCTCAACTCGCCAGGCCGGTGCTCGGCACGAGCGGAGAGCCCGACCTCGTTCAGCAGCGACAGGGCGAGCCGGCGGTGGTCCGGCGCCGGTGACGCCAGCGCGGCGGCCAGCTCGATGTTCTCCCGTGCGGAGAGCAGGTCCAGCAAGCCGAAGTGCTGGAAGACGAAACCGACGGTTCCCCGGCGATAGGCCGCCAGCGCGTCACCACGCAGTCCGGTCAGGTTGTGCTCGCCAACCCGAAGGCCGCCCTGCTGGGGCCGCTCGAGACCGCCGATCAATGACAGCAGGGTGCTTTTGCCGGCGCCTGACGGTCCCGTGAGCGCAACATATCCCCCGGCCGGGACGTCGAGTGAGATCCGGTGCAGCGCCTGGACGCTGGCGCGGCCCGACCGGTACCAGTGGTTGAGGCCCTCGACGTGGATCGCCGAGCCGAGGCGCGCGACGCGACCCTGGACGGCATGCGCCGAGGGCGCGGCGTCGGAACCTGGGAGATGCATGGAAAATCGAGGCTAGCAAAAGGCACGCTGCCAAGCCCGAAATCTCACCGCATTCTCATCAAGCGATCGGATAGATTCCACAGGGCAATGTTGGGATCTGACGCGGCGCCGGCGGAGCCGTCCTACCTCGCGCTCTTCCGGGTGCGCGGCTTCGCGCGCGTTGCCCTGGGGACGCTGCTGGCGCGGCTCGGGGCACAGATGTGGGAGATCGTGCTCGTGCTCTTCGTGCTCCAGCGATATCGGTCGGCCAGCCTGGCGGGTCTGACCGTCTTGCTCGCCATCCTCCCGGGTCTCGCCCTGAGCCCGGCGGTCGGTGCCTTGCTCGACCGCCAGGGACGGCTACGGCTGATGGTCATCGATTACGCGCTGACGGCGGTGCTGATGTCGACCATCGTCGTCCTGTCGGTCAACCATCGATTGCCGCCCCCGCTGCTGTTGGCGCTGGTCGCCATCCTCGCCGTCAGCAACATCATGAGCATCACCGGCGCCCGATCGCTCTTCCCGCTGATGCTTCCCCGAACCCTGTGGGACCGCGCCAACGGGCTCGACACCAGCAGCTACTCGCTGATGGCGATCATCGGGCCGGCCATCGCCGGCCTGGTGGTGGCGAGATTCGGACCCGAGGCAGGATTGCTCGCGATCGCGGTTGTGGCAGGCCTGGCGGGCCTTTCGTTGGTTGCGGTTGACGAACCGCTGGCGCGGGTCACCGCCGCGAACTCGCTGATCGGCGATGCGCGGGCGGCCTTGCGCTATGTGCTCCAGAACCAGAGCCTCCGCGGCCTGGCGATCACGCTGTTTGTTGCCAATCTCGGCTTCGGCGTGCTGCCGGTTGGCATCCCCGTGCTGGTCCTGCGGCACCTCCATGGCAGCGCGGCGACCGTCGGCCAGGTCTTCGCCGTCTTCGGCGTGTCGGGTCTGGTGTCAGGGTTGCTGATCGGCCGCCTCAACAGCGAGGGGCGTGAGCGGCTCTTGATCGCGGGCTGCCTGGCAATCCAGGTGCCGGCCCTCGCGATGCTGGCCTTCGCGAGCAGCCTGCCGGTGGTCTTCGCCACCGGCGTCATCGCCGGCCTGGCCGGCTCCGCCATCAATGTCGGAATCTTCGCGCTGCGGCAGCGGCGGACGGATCCCGCCTGGTTCGGGCGCGCCTTTGCCGTGTCGATGAGCCTCAACATTGCCGGGCAGCCGGTCGGCTCAGCTCTCTCTGGTCCCTTGCTCGAGCACTCGATTGCTCTTCCGTTTTTGCTCGCAGCCGCAATCACCGCGGTGGCCGTCGTCGCCGCGCTGGTAATCATCCCGAAGCACCCTGCGCGTCGACTGAGCGAGGTCGGATGAGGGCTAAACCGGGAAGACGCCGTGTTTGCGGTTGACTCGCGGTGGTTGGCTGGTGGCGTAGGCGGCGAAACGGTTGGCCAGTTCGGTGCGCAGCTCGGTTGGCGCCACGACGGCATCCACGATCAGGTCTGAAGCGAGCCGGTAGAGATCGATGTCTTCTCGGTATTCGTCCTGGAGCTTCTTGACGTAGGCGGCGCGGTCGGCTTCCGGCAGCTCCTGGATCTTGTTGTAGAAGACCGCGTTGACCGCCGCGCTTGGTCCCATCACGCCGATCATGGCGCTGGGCAGCGCCAGCGTCGCATTCGGTTCGTATGCCGGCCCGGCCATTGCATACAGGCCGGCGCCGTAGGCCTTGCGCACGATGACCGACACCTTCGGCACGGTCGCCTCGGCGACGGCGGCGATCATCTTCGCCCCGTGCCGAATGATGCCCTGGCGCTCGACCGCGGTCCCGATCATGAAACCAGGAACGTCGGCGAGAAAGAGCAACGGGATGTTGAACGCATCGCACAGCCAGATGAAGCGGGCCGCCTTGTCCGCCGAATCGACAAAGAGGATGCCGCCTTTATGCATCGGTTGGTTGGCAACGACGCCGACGACCCGACCTTCGATGCGCCCGAGCCCGCAGATGATCTCCCTCGCGTAGAGCTGCTTGATCTCGAAAAAGCTGCCGCCGTCGATGATCCCATCGATCAGCTGCTGCATGTTGAAGGCGCGGCCCTCCTCTTCGGGCACCAGGCTTTCGAGTGGAACCGTAGATGCCGGACCGGCGGCCGGTCGCGGTAGCGGGAATTCCGCCCAGTTCTGCGGGAAATACGACAGGTAGCGGCGGCCCGCCTCGATCGCCTCTTCATCGGTCGCGACCAGCATGTCGCCGCAGCCGCTCACTGTCGCATGCATCCGCGCTCCGCCCATCTCCTCGAGCGTGACCTTCTCGCCGATCACCATCTCCGCCATCCGCGGCGAGCCCAGGTACATGCTGGCGTTACCCTCGACCATGATCGTGATGTCGCAGAACGCCGGGATATAGGCGCCACCCGCGGCTGAAGGCCCGAAGAGCAGGCAGATCTGGGGCACGACCCCGGAGAGCTGGACCTCCTGGTAGAAGATGCGACCGGCATGCCGCCGTCCCGGGAACATCTGCACCTGCTCGGTGATCCTGGCTCCGGCGGAATCGACCAGGTAGAAGATCGGGACGCGGAGCCGCTCGGCGGTTTCCTGGATGCGGATGATTTTTTCCACCGTTCGTGGTCCCCAGGATCCTGCCTTGACGGTCGGGTCGTTTGCCATCACGCACACCGTCCGTCCGTCGATCCGTCCGATGACCGTAACCACGCCGTCGGCGCCGAAGCCGGCTTCGTCGCTGTGCGCCAGCAGGCCGTCTTCGATCAGGAAGTCTGGATCGAGCAACAACTGCAGCCGGCGCCGGACGGTGAGCTTGTGTTGCTGGCGAAGCTTCTCCGCGTAGCGCGCGGATCCGCCGGCGCGGGCCGCATCGGTCCGGGCTCTGAGGTCATCCGCTGCGGACGCGGTGCCGGTCGGATCGGCAGCGCTCATGCGTCGCCAAGTATAGGTGCGTGATTTCGGCCGGCGGATGGAGCGCTTCTAGAATGAATTTCGTGGACGACGTCGTGATGGTCGCGGCCGCGCGCACGCCGTTCGGCAAGCTGGGTGGCGGGCTGTCCGCGCTGAGCGCGCCTGACCTGGGCGCCGCCGTCATCAAGGCGGTGCTCGACCGGTCGAGGGTGGATGGGGCCGACGTCGAGCAGGTCATCATGGGCACCGTCATCACTGCCGGGATGGGACAGATTCCGGCGCGCCAGGCGGCGATCAAGGCAGGGCTGCCGACCAGCGTGCCGGCCCTGACCGTCAACAAGGTCTGCGCGTCGTCCTTGAAAGCGGTCAACCTCGGCGCGCTGCTGATTCGCAACGGCGATGCCAACGTGGTGGTCGCCGGCGGGATGGAAAGCATGAGCCGCGCGCCGTACCTGCTCGAGCAGGCGCGTTTCGGTTATCGCCTTGGTGACGCGGCGCTGGTCGACAGCATGGTGCGCGACGGGCTCACTGATCCCGCGAACGGGTGCCACATGGCGGTCGAGGGCAGCAACGTCGCGAAGGAGTTCGAAGTTTCGCGCGACCGCCAGGACGAGTACGCCTATCACAGTCAACAGCGCTATGCCGCGGCGTTGAAGGCCGGCCGATTCAAGGATGAGCTCGTTCCAGTCGCCGTGCCGAATGGCAGAGGATCGACGACGGTCGACATCGACGAGCAGCCCCGCCCCGATACCACGATCGAGGGACTCGCCCGGTTGAAGCCGGTGTTCACGCCCGATGGGACGATTACCGCCGGCAACGCGCCGGGCGTCAATGACGGCGCCTCAGCCATCCTGCTGATGAGTGAGCGGGAAGCGAGACGGCGGCAGTTTCCCATCTTGGCCCACTGGATCGCGTACGGCGAGTCGGCGGCCGATACCCCATACCTCGCCGTCGTGCCTGCGTCATCGATCCAGGCGAGCCTGAAAAAGGTCGACCTGCGGGTCGCCGACGTCAGCCTGTTCGAGATCAACGAGGCGTTTGCCGCTGTCGCCTGCACCGCGATGGACCTGTTGGGCATCGACGAGGAGCGGGTCAACGTCGACGGCGGGGCGCTCGCCGTCGGCCACCCGATCGGCGCCTCGGGCGCGCGCATCCTCATGCACCTCGTCTACGAGCTGCGCCGGCGAGGCGGCGGCTACGGCGCGGCCGGCATCTGCTCGGGGATGGCCCAGGGGGAGGCGACCATCGTGCGCGTCGCGTAATGGACCTCTCGCTCAGCCCGGAGCAAGAAGACATCCGCAAGCTCGTCCGTGACTTTGCCCAGCGCGAGGTCAAGCCCCGCGCGGAGGCAATTGATCATCGCGACGAGTTCCCACGGGATCTCGTTGACAAAGCCGCCGAGCTTGGCTTGATGGGGATGCTGGTTCCCGAAGCCTATGGCGGCGCCGGCTTGGACCACATCGCCTTTGCGATCTTCATCGAGGAAGTCGCCCGCTTCGCTGCCAGCACCGCCGGAATTCTCGACGTCCATGGCTCGGTTGGGACCGAGCCGATCCTGCACTTCGGGAGCGAGGAGCAGAAGCGTCGCTGGCTGCCGGCGCTCGCCAGTGGGAAGACGCTGGCCGCGTTTGCGCTGACCGAGCCGGAGGCCGGGTCGGATGCCGCCCATCTGAAGACGACGGCGGTTCGCCGGAACGGCGGCTATACCCTGAACGGCACCAAGATCTTCATCACCAATGCGGGCCAGGCCGGGCTCTACACGCTGATGGCCGCGACCCGTCCGGGCGCAGGCGCCGATGGGATCACGGCGTTCCTGATCGCCGGTGACAATCCCGGGCTCAACGTTGGGCCGCGCTTCAAGAAGATGGGGCTGAACGGCTCGGCGATCGCCGAAGTCCACCTCGAAGATTGCCTTGTCGACGAACGCGACCGTCTCGGCGAGGAAGGCCAGGGATTCCGGATCGCCATGCAGGCGCTCGACAGCGGACGGATTGGGATCAGCGCGCAGGCGGTCGGGCTGGCCCAGGGCGCGCTCGACGACGCGATCGCCTATGCCAGGGAACGCCAACAGTTCGGCAAGCCGATCGGCGAGTTCCAATCGATCCAGAACAAGATCGCCGACATGGCGGTCAAGACCCGGGCGGCGCGCTGGCTGACCTGGAAGGCGGCGGCGCTTTGCGATGCCGGCCAG
This sequence comes from Chloroflexota bacterium, assembly GCA_005880395.1. Classification (GTDB taxonomy): domain Bacteria; phylum Chloroflexota; class Dormibacteria; order CF-121; family CF-121; genus CF-13. The sequence goes on along the minus strand of VBHQ01000079.1, from coordinate 4,020 downwards.
CCGTTCACGCGCGAGGCCGCGATGGCCAAACTCTTCGCGACCGATGCGGCGATGGAGATTACCCTCGAGGCGTTGCAAGTCTTTGGCGGCTATGGCTACCTGGAGGAATATCCGATGGCGCGCCGCGTTCGTGATGCCAAGGCCGGCCAGATCTACGAAGGCACCAACCAGGTGCAACGGTTGGTGATCGCGCGCGACCTGGCGCCTGCCCGATGAACCTGTTCCTCAGCCAGGAGCAGGAGGAAATCCGCGAGCTGGTCCACGATCTGTGCCTGGAGCGGGTCGAGCCCCGAGCGGCCGAAATCGATGAGTCCGCTGAGTTCCCCTGGGACATCAAGGAGCTCTTCGCGAAGAACGACATCCTGGCGATTCCCTTCACCCCGGAATATGGCGGCGTCAGCGGCAGCGCGCTCACGCTGATCGTCGCTGTCGAGGAAATCAGCAAGTTCTGTGCCACCTCATCCCTCATCCTCAGTGTCCAATCGCTGGGGAGCCTCCCGATCTGGCTCGCCGGGAGCGAGGAGCAAAAGCGTAAATACCTGCCGCCGCTCGCCCGAGGCGAACAGCTGGCCTCCTACGCGCTCACCGAGCCCGGGTCGGGGTCGGACGCCGGCGGCATGCGGACCCGGGCGATCAAGCACGGCGACACCTACGTCCTCAATGGCAGCAAAACCTTTATCACCGGCGGCAGCGTGGCCGATACGATTGTGGTCTTTGCCCGGACCGACCAGGACGGCGATACACCGGCGCGCAATATTTCGGCCTTCATCGTGGAGAAGACGATGCCCGGCTTCAAGGTCGGCAAGCTGGAAAAAAAGCTGGGGATCCGGGGATCGCCGACGGCGCAGCTGTTTTTCCAGGACGTGGCCCTGCCGGCCGCCAACCGCATCGGGGACGAAGGCGAGGGCTTCAAGATCGCGATGCGTGTCCTCGATCACTCCCGACCCGGGATTGCCGCGCAGGCGCTCGGGATCGCGGAAGGCGCCTTCGATCTCGCGCGCCGTTACGCTCTCGAACGGCATCAGTTCGGCAAGCCGATTGCCGAGTTTCAAGGCATCCAGTTCATTCTGGCGGACATGGCGACCCAGATCGAGGCGGCGCGGGCCTTGACCTATGCCGCCGGCGATGCGCTGGACCGCAAGCTCCCCGACATCGGCGTCAGCTCGCCGCTGAACGGATGATGCGGGACGCCAAAATCACCCAGATCTACGAGGGAACCAACGAGATACAGCGGTTCGTGATTGCGCGAGAAATGCTCAAGGAGGACGCGTGACCATCAAACAGCTTTTCGTGGCAGGAGCCGGGCTGATGGGCGCTGGCATCGCGCAGACGGCGATCAGCTGCGGCTACGAAGTCAGCCTGCGAGAGGTCGACGAGGCGCTCGTCAACCGCGGCGCCGAGAACATCAAGAAACGGCTCGAGAACCTGGTCCAAAAGGGCAAGCTCGAGGCGGGCCAACGGGATGCCGTCGTCGCACGGCTGCATCCCACCACCTCGCTGGAAGCGGCGGGCCGTGCCGACTTCGTGATCGAGGCGATCACCGAGAACTTCGAGGCCAAGCGCGACCTGTTCAAGCGCCTCGATGGCATCTGCCGGCCAGACGTGATTCTGGCGAGCAATACGTCGTCGATCCCGATCACCCGGATGGCGGCGGTGACCAAACGACCGGAACGATTCATCGGGATGCACTTCTTCAATCCTGTCCCCGTGATGCCACTCATCGAGCTGACCCGCGGGCGGGACACCGCTGATGAAACCGTCAACGCCACGCTCGAACTCTCAAGGTCGCTCGGCAAGACGCCGATCACGTCCCTTGATTACCCCGGCTTCATCGTCAACCGCATGCTCGTGCCCTTCGTCAACGAGGCGATCAACGCGCTGATGCAAGGGCTTGGCTCACGCGAGGATATCGACCAGGGGGCCAAGCTCGGCCTCCATCATCCGATGGGCCCACTGGAGCTGGCGGACTTTGTCGGGCTCGATACGCACCTCTACATCTGCAACGTGCTGTACGAGGGGCTGCACGACCCGAAATTCGCTCCGCCGGCGCTGCTGCAGCAGCTGGTCGATGCCGGGCACTTCGGCCGCAAGAGCGGCCGCGGGTTCTATCGCTACCGGCAGGACGGAAGCCGCCAACCTGACTGAGAGCGGCTGAGTCCCGGCTCGACGTCAGGCGCGCCGGCGAACCGGCGCCTTCGTTGCCTTGGCCAGCCCTGGATTACGGACGATCGACCAGACCAGGATTCCGATTGCGGCGATGAATGATGCTGCCGCCAGGACCGCAGCGGCGGCCGCGACCGCCGCCCAGCCGAGGCCAGAGTGCTTCGCGATCGCCTGCACGCTCGTGCCCCCGGAAACCAGGTGAAGGGTGACGAACGAGTACCAGACCCCGAAGGTGGCGACAAGAATCAGTACGGCCCCGGTCCGTCGAACGCGGGAGATCCAGAGTCCGCCGGCGAGCCAGACCGAGGCCAGGACGGCTGCCGCGAAGGCGCCATCCTCAGGGTTTGCCGTTCCGAAATCCACTCGATGCAGGTCGTCGGTGGCCTGCAAGATCACCAGGACGGCGCCGGCCAGCGCGGCGACCGTCATCGGCGCCATGTCGATGACGCGAGTCCGTCCACGGGGATTCGTCCAGCAGACTCCCGCGCTCATGGCGACCAGCATGCAGGCGGGAATCAACGCCATGTCGATGGTCGCCATTGGCAGTCCTTCGTGCTTGACGAACGTTCCCAACGCGCCAGCACCGGAGACGAAGTGTGATGACGCGATGACGCCAAATTCGACGAACGCCGTCAACGCTGTGATGAAGACACTGGCACGCCAGCCGCGGAAGGCCGTGATGAGCGCCAGCAGCCACACCACCCCGACCGCCGCCGCGGCGGCGACGTAAACGTTGTCGACCTGAGCCGCACGCCACTCGTGGAAGAGATTCACGCTGCCGAGCGCGACGGCGACCGCCCCCGCGATCACCAGCACGACACGAGCCGGCAACAAGAACGGGCCCGATTTCCTTTGGGCCATCACGGCGCTCGTACGCACTGTCCATCATCTTACGAAGGGCTCGTCGACTCTTCATCCGCTTTCGCTAGACTGCGCCGTACTTGGGAAGCCAACCGCGCCGGCGGCGGGCATCCGCCGCACGTGGCCCCGCGCGCCCCGCAATGTATTTCCGCGGTGCGCTGGCCATCATGCTTGGGGTTGTGATGCTCGCCGGCGGCCTCGCGGCCGTGCGGTTCTGGTCGACGCTTCACGCCATCTCGCCGCGCACGCAGCCGCAAGACATCGTCACGCTGGTGCACGCGCAGACCGATGACCCGGCATCGCTCGCTTACAAGATCAAGCACGGCCAGCGCATCAACATCTTGTTGCTCGGATACGGCGGTCCCGGCCACGACGGGCCATACCTGACGGACTCGATCATGCTGCTGTCGATCCAACCGGCGAGCCGGCAGGCGATCATGGTCTCGCTTCCTCGCGATCTTTACGCCAGGATCCCGGCGCTGCCCAACAAGCGCACGATGACGGCGAAGCTCAACAGCGCCTATGCCATCGGGTCGGATCACGCGAGCTATCCGAACGTCCGGAGTGACTGGAAGACGCCGACAGGAGGCGGCGACCTCGCCGCCGCCACCGTGTCGCAGATCACCGGGCAGCCGATCGATTATTGGGTCGCCGTCGACTTCAAAGCCTTCCGCGATGTCGTCAACGCCCTTGGCGGGATCCGGGTCGATGTTCCGGCGCCGCTTGACGATCCCTACTTTCCTGCCGGCGAAACGACCGGCATGATGCACATCCATTTCAATCCCGGCTGGCAGCAGATGAACGGCGAACAGGCGCTCGAGTACGCGCGGTCACGCGAAACGACCTCCGACTTTGACCGGTCGCGGCGCCAGCAACTGATCATGCTCGCTGTCCGTCAACGCGTCTTCTCCCTGAACGCGATCCCCAAGATGTTTTCTGTGCTGGGGGCGTTGCAGGACAACGTCCGGACCAACCTCCGCCCCCAGGACATGCGCC
>VBHQ01000078.1 GCA_005880395.1 Chloroflexota bacterium | reverse complement strand
TACGCAGCAAGGATTTCGCTTTGGGCTCGGGACGCCGGACACCGGCTGGCTTTCCTTCTCCACCAATGGCGGTAACCATTGGTCCAAGCCGGTCCAGGTGACCGACAACGCGCCGGTGCCGCATATCATGGAGGTCACGCCGGGTCCAACCGGCACCGTCTACGTCAGCTGGCTCACGCAGGTCACCGATTCGGTAACCGGCTCACCAGGCTACGCCGAATTCCTCCGGCCCTTTTCGATTACAGCCGGTTGGTTGACGAAGCCCATTCAGGTCTCGGGCACCAACTACGGCGACCCGAACACCTGGCCCGGCGATACAACCGGCCTCTCGACCTACAACTCACTGAACCAGGTCGTCCTCAGCTGGGGCAGCGCCGTCAATAGTCACAAGTCCGCAATCTACTCGAGCGTCGTCACCTTCAGCTGATCGCCTGAAGCAGCGCCGATTCCGGTTCCGACCCTCCATGGCGAGGGTCGGAACTCGGAAACTTTCTCCGGGTAGATCGAACAGCTCGAACTATCGCCTCCAGGGCTGCAGACGCTAGCCTTTGATGCCATGGACTTTCGGGACCTGGTGCGGCGACGTCAAATGGTTCGAATGTTCGAGCCGAAGCCCATCCCCGGAGACGTGCTCGATCGAGTCCTAGAAGTTGCCCGACACGCGCCATCGGGCGGCTTCAGCCAGGGTTTCGATTTCGTCGTTCTGACGAAGCCAGATGAACTCGAGTGGTTCTACCGAACCACCGATGATCCAACGGATCCCGAGCCATTTCCGGGCCGAGATGGGCAGTCCGCTCCCGGTTGTATCGTGCTGCCGTTTGCCAACAAAAGCCTCTATCTCGAGCGTTACGCGCAGCCCGACAAGATCCAGTTCGGCTTGAATAAAGAAGAGAACTGGCCGGTGCCCTTCTGGACTGTCGACACCTCGATGGCGATCATGCTGATTCTGCTGGCCGCGGTCGATGAGGGAGTCGGCGCATGGTATTTCGGCATCACCCGGGGTGAGAGCGAGGTCATGCGCGAACTGGGCGTCCCTTCCGCTTGCATCATGTTGGGCGTCATCGCGCTTGGCTATCCGTCGGCGGAAGAGACGCCGCAGGGGTCGACGCTAACTAGACGTCGCCGACCGTTCCAGGAGATGTTCCACTTCGGCCGGTGGTGACCGGCCCCGGCTGGCGTAATCCAGCGAGGTCGAGGGCACGCCCGATGTCCTCGGGAGAAACCATTCCGACCAGGCGGTCGCCGTCCTTAACCAGCACATAGGCCGTGGCAGGATCCTCAACCTGGTGAAGCACGTCGATCAGCGCGTCGTCGGGTCGAGCAAGCGCCACCTGGGTCAACGAGCGCGCGATCACGCGCACCTGTGTGCCCGCCCGCCGCGGCGGCGCGATGGCTGATACATCGTGGAGCGTGACCAGCCCCGAGAGCTGCCCGTTGAAGTCGCGGATGGGATACGCCGTCGCGCGGTGGACCGTGGCGTACCGCGCCACGAAGTCGTCGACGGTGATCCAGTCAGGTGCGGTGACCGGATCCGGGACCATCACGTCTCGGACGGTGACTCCAGTGAGCGACCGCTGCAACCGAGTCTGTAACTCCTGGCTGCCGGCGGCCGAAAACAGGAACCACCCGAGCACGCCCAACCAGACGCCATTGATCAGTGAAGCCTGCAGGAACGCCATGGACAGGCCCCCCAGAATCAGGACGACGCCGAAGGCGCGCCCGAGCCAGGCGGCGATCGAGGTCGCGCGGAGCTGGTCGTGCGTAAACCGCCAGAGCAGGGCGCGAAGGACTCGGCCGCCATCGAGCGGGAAGGCCGGAATCAGGTTGAAGGCGGCCAGGATGAAGTTGATTCGAGCCAGCCAGCCGAGCAGGTCGACCGTCAACGGAAAGACGTTCAAGGTCGCCAGGACGGCGGCGATGACCGCGAAGACGATGGCGACGGCGATCGTGATGGCCGGACCGACCAGCGTGATGCGGAGTTCAGCGGAATCCGAGACCGAATCGCCGGAAAGGCGGGCCACGCCGCCGAACAACCACAGGGTGATGCCGTCGACCCGGTTGCCCAGGCGTCGGGCCACGATCGCGTGCCCGAGCTCGTGGGCGAGCAGGCTGGCATAGAACAACAGGACCGCCGCGATCGCGGCGACGATATAGGCGGTCTGGGCATATCCAGGGACATCAGACGGAAATACCTCGCCTGCAAGGCTGGCCGTGAACAGGAAGAAGGCGATCGCCAGGCTCCAGTTGAGGCCGATCTCGATTCCTGCGATCCGACCGATCGAAAGGCTCGTTCTCATCTTCCAAAACTGTACGGCCGCGACCCTTTCGATTTCATGAGGACCGCATAAGGGATTCACCAGGATTGAGCCGGTCGGTGACAATGGCACGGTGAACTTCCGGGATCTCCGGCGAGCGCCGTTGCGTGCGGTGGCGCCGTATGACCCCGGGCCGTCGTTGAGCGAGCTCAAGGCGAGATACGGTCTGGGGCAGATCGTAAAGCTGAACTGGAACGAAGACCTTTTCGGCCTATTTCCCGGCGTCCAGGAGGCCATCAAGGACGAGCTCCGGCAGGCCGAGCTCTATCCCGAACGAGCGTATGCGGATTTCCGAAACCTGGTCGCCGTGCGGACCGGGGCAGACCCGACGATGATCGTGCCCGCTCACGGAATCCAGTCACTCGTTTTTTCCACGATCGGGGTCTTCATCAACCCCGGTGATCGCGTCGTGATTCCACGCCCCACCTACGGGCTCTATCGGCAGGCGTGCGAGGCGGCTGGCGCCGAGGTTGTCCGCGTCCCGACCATCGGCTATCGCTTCGACCTCGACGCGATGCTCGGGGCTGCCAGTGGGGCGAAGTTGGTGATCGTCTGCGATCCCAATAACCCGACCGGCGATGCGCTGACGGCGTCAGAATGGGAGGCCTTCCTCGAGCGCCTGCCGGCGGGCTGTTTGGCGGTTGTCGATGAGGCGTATGCCGATTACCTTCCGGCGGAGCAGCGGCCGCGGCGAGTCGATGACGTCAGGACCGGTCGTCCCCTGGTCGTCCTTCGAACGTTCTCCAAGCTTTTCGGCCTGGCCGGGCTGCGGCTCGGCTACGCGATCGTCCACCCCGACCTGGTGCCGGCGTTCGATGCGGTCCAGGAGCCGTTCAACGTCAACCGGCTGGCGCTCGCCGCGGGCATGGCGTGCCTGGCTGACCCGAGCTTCATCGAGGCCCGCCGTCGCGAGGTCGTCCATGCCCGAGACAGGTTCGCGGCGGACCTCGGCCAGGTTGGCATAGGCTCCTGGCCGTCGCAGGCCAACTTCATCCTCGCCCGCCCGGGTGGCAACGACATGGAGTGGTACGAGGGGCTGCTGCGACGCGGGTTCCTTGTCCGGCCCGGCTCGGAGTTCGGTCTGGATGGGCAGCTGCGGATCACGGTGGGTCCGCCGGCGCTCATGGATTCGGTCCTTCAGGCCGTGGCTGACCTCAGGAACGACCTCGTGCGGGAAACGACGACCGCCGCCGGCTGAGCGAATGTGATTTTGGCTGGACAGTGGTTAAGGCGAGTGCTATACCTGTTCCGGCAGGGCATCGCGATCTGAAGGAGGTGGGTATGCGGCGGAGAGTTGCTGTCACCATCAACGGGGCCAAGTACGAACACGAGGTCGAACCACGGCTTCTACTCGTGCACTACATTCGGGAACTTGCCGGGCTGACCGGCACCCACGTCGGCTGCGACACGAGCAACTGCGGAGCCTGTACGGTGGACGTGAACGGGCACAGCGTCAAGTCGTGCACGATGTTCGCCGTGCAGGCGGACGGGGCGGAGATCATGACCATCGAAGGGCTGGCCAAGGGCACGACGCTGCATCCGATCCAGCAGGCATTCTGGGACGAGCATGGCCTGCAATGCGGGTTCTGCACGCCGGGCATGATCATGGCCGCCAAGCAGCTGCTCGAGCGCAACCCGAATCCGACCGAGCGAGAGATCCGCCTGGGCCTGGAGGGGAACCTGTGCCGATGCACCGGCTACCACAACATCGTCAAAGCGATTCAAGCGGCAGCCAAGGTGATGGCGCCCGGCGCGGAGGCGAAGACGCCGGCCTCCGTCTCATAAGGAGGAGGGACAGAAATGGCCGTATCCCAGATGATCGGCGCGTCCATCAAGCGTCGCGAGGATCCACGACTGGTGACCGGCACCGGGAGTTATGTCGATGACATCCCGCAGACCGCCGTCGTCCACATGCATGTGGTGCGCTCGACTGAGGCGCACGCCCGGATCCTCAGTATCGAGACTGGGCGAGCCAGGGAAGCCGATGGTGTGCTCGCGGTCTTCACGGGGAAGGACCTGAAATCGGAATTCAACGCTCCACTGCCAGTAACGGTGTGCTTTGTTCCCGACAAGAAGTATCCGAATCACTATCCAATCGCGGTCGACAAAGTTCTCTACGCCGGTGAACCGGTGGCCATCGTGCTGGCGACCAGCCGCGCGGCCGCCGAAGACGCGGGCGAGCGGATCGATATTCGTTATGAGTCGCTGTCGCCGGTGCTGGATATCGAAAAGGCGATCGAAAAGGACGCCCCGGTGTTGCACGAGGAAATTGGCAGCAACCTGTCATTCGACGTGAAATTCGCCTCAGGCGATATCGAAGCGGCCTTCCGCGAGGCAGACGTCAAGATCAAACAGCGGCTGATCCAGCAGCGGCTGATTCCCGTGGCGGTTGAAGGCCGTGGGGTGCTGGCGGACTACAAGCCATTCACGAACAAGTTGACGGTTTATACCTCAACGCAGATCCCGCATTTCGTCAAGGTCTGGCTCGCGGTCATTCTCGGCATTTCCGAAAGCAATGTCCGCGTCGTGGCGCCCGAGGTCGGCGGGGGATTCGGATCGAAGATCCGTGTTTACCCGGAGGAGATCCTGACGGCGCTCGCGTCACGGCGTATCGGACGGCCGGTCAAATGGATCGAGGACCGCAACGAGAACGTCAAAGCCACCCATCATGGGCGGTCGCAAATTTGGGACGTCGAGATCGCGGCGAAAAAAGACGGCACGCTACTGGGGATCCGGCCGACCCAGTGGCTGGACCTGGGAGCCTACTGCAGTCAGTTCGGCACGTTCCAGGTGCTCGGCGTGCTGGTCGCCCAGGGCGCCTACAAGATGAAGGCATTCGACGGGCGGTCTGTCGGCGTCTTCACGAACCGCACCCCGACGGATGCCTACCGGGGTGCGGGCCGGCCCGAAGCGACCTATCTGATCGAGCGGGTCATGGACCTGATCGCCCGCGAGACCGGCCTCGATCCGGTCGAGGTTCGCCGGAAGAACTTCGTTCGAGCGGAGGATCAACCGTTCACGACCTTGCTCGGGCTGACCTATGACTCCGGCGATTACACCATCACGCTCGACAAGGCGCTGGAGATGGTCGATTACAAAGGGTTCCGCAAGGAGCAGGCCGAAAAGCGCAAGCAAGGGAAGTACCTCGGGATCGGGCTGGCCACCTACATCGAGATTTGCGGGCTGGGTCCGGCGGCAGCGACCCAGGCCGCCACCGGCGTCTCGCTCTGGGGCATGTCGGTCGTCAATCTCCATTTCACCGGCAAGGCGACCGTGATCATCGGCAGCTCGCCCCACGGCCAGGGCCATGAGACGACCTACGCCCAGGTCGCGTCCGACGTTCTGGGCATACCGGTCGAGGACATCGACGTCGTCCACGGGGACACGGCGATCGGACCGATGGGCATGAACACTTACGGCAGCCGGAGCACCGCACTCGATGGGAATGCGGTCCACCTCAGCGCCATGAAGGTGCAGGAGAAGGCGAAGAAGATCGCGGCGCATCTGCTCGAAGCGGCTGAAGCCGATGTCGTCTACGAGAACGGCAAGGCATTTGTGAAGGGGACGCCCTCGAAATCGATCACGATCCAGGAAATCGCTATGGCGGCGTTCCAGACCAACCGGATACCCAAGGGGATGGAAGGCGGCCTGGAAGCCACAACCTTCTTTGACCCGTCCAACTTCGTCTGGCCGTTCGGAGCGCACATCGCGGTTGTGGAAGTCGATGCCGACACCGGCGCGACGAAAATCCTGCGCTACGTTGCGGTGGATGACTGCGGCACGCGCATCAACCCGATGGTGGTCGACGGCCAGCTGCATGGTGGGATCGCGCAAGGGATCGGGCAGGCGCTCTTCGAGGAAGCCGTCTATGACGAGGCCGGCCAACTGCGAAGCGGCAGCTTGACCGACTATCTGATTCCCGCGGCCCCTGACGTGCCATCGTTCGAGCTGGCGGCAACCGTCACGCCGAGTCCCGTCAACCCGCTCGGTACCAAGGGCATTGGCGAAGCGGGCACGATCGCCTCGAGCGTCACCGTGATCAATGCCATCGTCGACGCGCTCGCGCCGTTCGGTGTCAAGGACGTGATCATGCCGGCGACGCCCGACAAGATCTGGCACCTCATGCATCGCAATGGAGGGTCAAATCGATGATTCCAGCAGCGTTCGACTACGTCGCGCCACGTACCCTGCCCGAAGCGGTCGCCGAGCTGGTCCAGCGGGGCCAGGAGGCGAAGGTCCTGGCCGGCGGCCACAGCCTCATCCCGCTGATGAAGCTGCGTCTGTCGACACCCTCGTTCCTGGTCGACATCGGCCGGATCAACAACCTCAATTACATTCGTGAAGAGGACGGCCACATCGCGATCGGGGCGTTGACCACGCACCACGACATCCAGCTCTCGGAGCTCATCCGCCGTAAGTTGCCGTTGCTCAGCAGCGCCGCCTCACAGATTGGTGATCCGCAGGTTCGCAACCGTGGAACCATCGGTGGTGCTGCGGCACACGCCGACCCGTTTGGCGACTTTCCAACCTGCCTGCTGGCGCTGGAGGCGGACTTCATCATTGCCGGCCCTCGGGAAGAGCGCACCATCCCGGCGCGAGACTTCTTCGTGGACACCTTCACCTCGGCGCTCGAACCGAACGAGATCCTGCGCGAAATCCGGCTGGTCACACCTCCGGAGGGAAGCAAGGGCACGTACCTGAAGTTCAGCCGCCGCTCGCAGGACTGGGCGATCGTCGCCGTGGCGGCCCAGGTCAGCCTGAGCGGCCATGAAGTCAAGAATGTTGCGATCGGCCTCACCGGCATGGGGAGCACGCCCTTACGCGCCCGAGCCGTCGAGCAAGCCCTGCGCGGGAAAGCTGGTCATGACGATGAGATCCGTGCCGCCGCCGAGAAGGCGGCGGAAGGCACAAATCCACAGCAGGATTTGAATGGCTCACCCGACTAATCCCTCCCCCTCTGGGGGAGGGTAAGGGTGGTGGGGGCCTCGAACTTACAATCGGCATTGATGAAAGGCCTGCCCATCTCGACGATTGAGGACGTCGAGCGGGCGCTGCGCGAGCATCACTACGTCGCGGACCGCAGCCTGGCCACGACGCTATTTCTATCCCTGACACTCGAGAAGCCGCTCCTGCTCGAGGGCGAGGCCGGAGTGGGGAAGACCGAGGTCGGCAAGGTTCTCGCCGAAATCCTGAGCACCCGCCTGATCCGATTGCAGTGCTATGAAGGGATCGACGTCAACACCGCGGTGTACGAGTGGGCCTATGCCAAACAAATGCTGCACATTCGGCTACTCGAATCGACAGGGGCGGATCGGGAACAGGCCGAGCGCGAGATCTACAGTCCCCAGTTCCTGGTGAAGCGGCCGCTGCTGCAGGCGATCGAGACGGACGGCGGCAGCGCGCCCGTTCTCCTGATCGATGAGATCGACCGCGCCGACGACGAGTTCGAGGCGTTTCTTCTCGAGCTGCTGTCGGATTACCAGATCTCGATCCCCGAGATCGGCACGATCAAGGCCGTGAAGCCCCCTGCCGTCATCATCACGTCGAACCGAACGCGCGAGATCCATGACGCCCTCAAGCGCCGATGCCTCTATTTCTGGATCGATTACCCGTCGGTCGATCGCGAGCTCGAAATCATCAACACGCGCATCCCCGATGTGCCCCAAAAGCTGGCCCGCCAGGTCAGCGCCTTCATCGGTGGTGTCCGGCGCCTCGATCTGTACAAGCTCCCAGGCATTGCGGAAACGCTCGACTGGACCCGGGCGCTGATGGCGTTGGACCAGACCGAGCTCGATGAGGCGGCGGTCCAGGCGACGCTCGGATCGATCGTCAAGTACCAGGAGGACCTTGAGCGACTGCGTGGTACCGGCTCTCGAGAGCTCCTGGCCCGTGCTCTCGCTTGACCAGCATTCTGGTCCGCAACTGGCTGCACTTCGGGCGCATCCTGCGCGGGCTAGGGTTTGATGCCGGGCCGGCGCGGATGCTTCCCTTCCTCCGAGCGCTCAGCCTGATCGAGATGAGCCGGTTCGATGACCTGCGGACGGTCGTCCGCGTCCACTTCGCGCGGCGGCGGGAAGAGCTGCCGGTCCTGGATCGGGCGCTTGGCGCCTTTCTCGGTGTGCGGCCGCTCGAGCAGCCGGCGTCGGTCGCCGGATCGATGGATGATCACGAAGCCCGGTCGATCAGCCTGGGGAGCCGCCAGCTGAAAGTTCTGGACGACATGGACATGGGCGCCGACGCCGAGGAGCAGGAAATCGCGAGTTACTCGAGAGCCGAGCTCCTTCGCGAGAAGGACTTCGATTCGCTCAATGAGGCCGAGATGGCGGAGGTCCGCCGTTTGATCCGCCTGATGCGATTGCCGGCCGGTCTGACCCGGTCGCGTCGCATGCGTCCAGGCGGCGCCGACCGTTTGGATATGCGGCGCTTGCTCCGTCACAGCCTGCGGTTTGGCGGCGAGCTCCTGGTTTTTTCGTGGAAAAGCGCAAGCCTGCGACCCCGGCCGCTGGTCTTGCTCTGCGATATCAGCGGCTCCATGGAGCGCTATACGCGGCTGCTTCTCAATTTTGCCTACGCGTTGAAGACGGCAAGCACGCGAGTTGAGGCGTTCGTCTTTGCGACGCGGTTGACCCGAATCACCGGCCTGCTTCGGCACCACGACGTGGACACGGCGCTAAACCGTGTCACGTCGACGGTCGAAGACTGGTCCGGCGGAACGAGGATCGGCGAGGCGCTCGAGACCTTCAACCGGCGTTACGCCCGCCGGGTGCTCGGCCATGGCGCCACGGTCGCGATCATCAGCGACGGCTGGGATCGGGGTGATGCCGATCAGATGCGGCGTGCCATTGCCCACCTGCAGCGCTCGTGTCACCGCCTCATCTGGATGAACCCGTTGATGGGGGCACCCGGCTATGAGCCGCTTACGCTCGGTCTGCAGGCCGCGCTGCCATTCGTGGATGACTTCCTACCAGCGCATAACCTGGCGAATCTCGAGGCGCTCGGCGCCCTATTGCTCGAAACCGCCGGACGGCGCCCATTCCGCCGGCAAACGCTCCTTCCCGCAAGCGCCTGAGGTAAGTTCAGGGACCCTCATTACACTCTGGATATGCGCGATGTCATGGCCAACGTCAAAGATTGGCTGGCCAGCAATGATCCGGTCGCGGTGGCGACGGTGATCAGCACCTGGGGCAGCGCCCCCAGGCCGGCCGGCTCGCGGATGGCGATCAGCAAGTCGGGGAAGATCGCCGGGTCAGTCAGTGGCGGCTGTCTCGAAGGCGAGGTCTTCGAGCAGGCACAGCTCGTCCTCAACGGCAAACCCGCGGAGCTTTTTCACTACGGCGTCAGCGATGATCTGGCCTTTTCGGTCGGATTGAGCTGCGGTGGCGAGCTCGACGTCCTCGTGGAGCCGCTCTCCAAAGTGCACCGGCAGCTGATCGCCGCGCTCGAAGCCGAGACGCCGGTGGTCCTGCAGACCGACGTGTCCAAGACGCCTGGCGCCCGCGAGCTACTGACTCCCGATGAGGGCGAGTTACGTGACCTGCTGGAGAACGAGACGCCGGTGCGGCGCGACGGCACCTTCCTCGAGCCGTTTCCCCGGCCCCCCGAGCTGTACATCTTCGGCGGTTCGCACGTTGCGATCCCGCTGACCGAGCTCGCCACCGCGCTTAGCTTTCGCGTGACCATCGTGGACGCGCGGTCGAAGTTTGCCGACGCCGCGCGCTTTCCAAACGCGCGACGGGTGATCAATGCCTGGCCCGATGAGATTCTGAAGCAGCTGCCGATGGACAGCTCGACGTACATCGTGATCCTCACCCACGACCCAAAGTTTGATGACCCGACATTGACGGCGGCACTCCAGGGAAGGCCGCGATACATCGGAGCGATCGGAAGTCGAAAAACCCACCGGGAACGGGTTGCCCGCCTGGTCGCCGCCGGGATCAATCCGACGGATCTCGAACGGGTGCACGCACCCATCGGCCTCGACCTCGGCGCCCAAACCGCTGAAGAAACGGCGCTGGCGATCCTGGCCGAGATGATTGCCGTTCGTCACGGAAAGCGGGGCGGCCCGATGACCGGTCCGGTCGCGTCCATGGCCACGACCAGCGCGTGAAAGCCGAGGCACTTCGGGGAACGGCGCTAACCGCCGAGGCAATCGACGGCGCAGTCCTGGCGCAAACGCTGATGGGCCCCAATGGCCAGCACCGGCCGCTGCTGCACAAGGGTCGGATTCTTTCGCGTAACGATTGGCCGGTCGTCGCTGCGAGCGGGATCGATGAGTTGCACGTGGTCCGCATGGAAGCCGGCGATCTGCACGAGGACGAGGCGGCGCGAGCGCTGGCGCAGATCGTGGCCGGGCCGGGGATCACGCGGCATGAACCGGTTGAAAGCCAGGCGCGACTGAGCGCGGCAATCAACGGAATCTTCCAGGTGGACGTGCCGACCCTGCAGTCGCTGAACAGCATCCAGGATGTCTCGGTTTTCACCCTCTTCGATGGCCAGCTGGTCTCCAAAGACAAGACGGTTGCGGGGGTGAAAGTCACGCCCTTCGTTGTCCCTGTGGCTCGGTTGCATGATGCGCAGCGCCTGGTCGGCAACCACGGTGTCGTGCGCGTGCTGGCTTTCGCCAGATCCACTACGTGCTCGATGAGACTGATGCCGTCCAACGCGCCATCCCCGCGTTGCTCGCCGACGCCAACCTGCTGCTCACGGCCGGCGCCAATGCAACGGATCCCCTGGATCCGACGCTGGTCGCGCTCGAACGCGTGGGCGCCACCATCGAAAAGCGTGGAGCCCCGGCCCATCCGGGCAGCGCGGTCTGGCTCGCCTACCTGGACGGAAAGCCGATCTTCGGAGTGGCAGCCTGCGGTATGTTCTCGAAGGCCACGGTGCTCGACCTGATCCTTCCCCGCCTGTTCACGGGCGTGCGGGTCACGGCCGCCGACTTCAACGGCCTTGGCCACGGTGGGCTGCTATCAAAGGACATGGCGTTCCGGTTCCCCTCCTACCGCGGGCGGACCGAGGACGATGGTTGATGATCATCCCGTGATTGACAAGCCTTTCCAGCCGGACTAGGGTTAGGGCGCAGGTCGACAGGTTCGCTATCAACTCGAGGAGGGGTTGTTCATGCTGCCAGCGCCCTTTGAATATTCCGCGCCTGAAACGATGGACGAGGCGCTCGACCTTCTCGACGCGTTAGGCGATGAGAGCAAGGTCCTGGCCGGCGGCCAGAGCCTGATTCCACTGCTTAAGCTGCGCTTCGCGAGCCCGGCTCATCTCGTCGACGTAAATCGGGTCGCAGAACTCGACTTCCTCGATGAGCACGACGGCGTCCTGCGCATTGGGCCGCTCTTCAGGCACAAGGCCGCCGAGCGGTCGGGCATGCTGGCCTCGAAGTATGCCGTGATTGCGGAGGCCGCTCGCCAGGTCGCCGATCCGATCGTCCGAAATCGGGGCACCGTAGGCGGCTCACTGGCGCATGCCGACCCGGCAGGCGACTGGGGCTCGGTGATGCTGGCGCTCGACGCCGAGTTTGTGCTTCGCTCGAAAAGGGGAAGCCGCACGATCCGGGCCCGCGATTTCTTCTCGGGTCCGTTCAGCAGCGCGCTCAAGTCGAATGAGCTTCTGGTCGAGATCCGCGTGCCAGCTGCCGATGGCCGGAAGGGAGGCTCCTATCTGAAGCTGGAGCGAAAGGTCGGCGACTTTGCCACGGTCGCGGTGGCGGTTCATCTGCAGATGGACGATGGCAAGGTGAAGAGCGCCGGGATCGGCCTGACGGCAGTCGGCCCACAGAACTTAAAGGCCGACCGGGCCGAGGCGGCGCTCAAGGGCCGCGCGCTCGACGATGCCACCATCAAAGAAGCTGCCGCGCTCGCCGCGGCCGCGGCAGAGCCCAAAGCCGATAACCGTGGATCGGTTGACTACAAGCGCAACGTTGTTCGGGTCTTTACAGAGCGAGGATTGCGCCGGGCCCGCGAACGGGCGCAGGGAGGTGCCTAGCAATGGGACGATCGATCAGCCTCACGGTCAATGGAGAAATGGTCACCGCCGATGTCGAGCCCCGATTGCTGCTGGTGCATTTCATCCGCGAACGACTGCGTCTGACGGGCACCCACATTGGCTGCGATACGTCGCACTGCGGCGCCTGTATCGTCCTCCTGGACGGCGTCCCGGTTAAATCCTGCGCCGTCCTTGCCGTCCAAGCCGACGGCCGGCAGCTCACGTCGGTCGAGGCCCTTGCCGCTGGTGGCAAGCTGCATCCGATCCAGGCCGCATTCAAGCAGGAGCACGGTCTCCAGTGTGGCTTCTGCACCCCCGGCATGATGATGTCGAGCTTCGCGCTGCTCGCGGACAATCCCGATCCGGATGAGGAAGAGATCCGCTGGGCGCTTTCGGGAAACATTTGCCGCTGCACGGGCTACGTCAACATCGTGAAGGCGGTCCGCGCCGCGTCCGCGCAGATGAAGCTGTCGGCAGCCGTTCCGATTCCGGTCGGGGCAGGGAGCTAGGCCATGGCCACCGAAACACCGCTGAAGGGGTTCATCGGCGAGAGCATCAAGCGCAAGGAAGACGACCGCTTTATCCAGGGCAAGGGTAATTACGTCGACGACATTGTGCTCCCGGGAATGCTGCATATGTCGATCCTGCGCAGCCCGTTCGCCCATGCCAGGATCAAGTCGATCAAGGCCGACGCGGCGCAGGCGGTGCCCGGTGTAGTGGCGGTTGTCACCGGCGACCTGCTAGCCCAGCACAAGCTGGCCTGGATGCCGACCCTGTCCGGCGACACGCAGGCCGTGCTCGCTACGGACAAGGTTCGGTTCCAGGGCCAGGAAGTGGCGTGCGTCATTGCGACAGATCCATACGTCGCCCGTGATGCCGCGCAGCTGATCGAAGTCGATTACGACGTCCTTCCAGCAGTCGTGGATCCCTACCAGGCGCTCGAACCGGGGGCGCCGCTGGTCCGTGACGAGAAGGAGGGGCAGTCATCGAACCACATCTATCACTGGGAAGCCGGTGACAAGGCCAAGACGGAACAGGCGTTTGCCAGGGCGGAGCGCGTGGTTAGCCTGGAGACGTTCTATCCGCGCTGCCATCCGTCACCGGTCGAGACGTGCGGCATTGTCGCAGACATCAGTCCCGTGACAGGCAACGCAACCATCTATATGACATCTCAGGCCCCGCATGCGCATCGGACACTCTTTGCGATCGTCGCTGGTCTCCCCGAGGAGAAGATCCGCATCCTCTCGCCGGACATCGGCGGCGGATTTGGGAACAAGGTGCCGATCTACCCGGGTTATGTCGTCGCAACGGCGGCGTCGCTCTTACTCGGGAAACCCGTCAAGTGGGTGGAGGACCGGAGCGAGAATCTCATCTCGACCGGCTTTGCCCGCGACTATCACATGAAGGGCGAGCTAGCCGTGACCAACGACGGTCGGATGCTCGGCCTGCGCGTCAAGATGCTGAGCGATAACGGCGCCTTTTATGCGGACGCCCAGCCCTCGAAGTTCCGCGCCGGGCTCTTCCATATCGTGACAGGCTCCTATGACATCCCGGCCGCGCACGTCGAGACGGACGGCGCCTACACCAACAAGGCTCCCGGCGGCGTGGCCTATCGCTGCTCCTTCCGCGTCACCGAGGCTTCTTACCTCATCGAGCGGCTTGTCGAAACCGCAGCGATCGACTTGAAGATGGATCCCGCGGAGCTGCGATCGAAGAACTTCATCCGGCCGGAGCAGTTCCCCTACACGTCGGCGACGGGCTTCGACTATGACAGCGGCCAGTACGAGAAAGCCTTGCGGCTAGCGCTCGAAAAAGCCGGGTATGACGAGCTACGCAAGGAGCAGGCGGAAAAACGCAAGCGTGGCGAGCTGATGGGCATCGGACTCGCCAGCTTCACCGAGGTCGTGGGGGCTGGGCCAGGTAAGCATTTCGATATCGCAGGCCTGCGCATGTTCGACTCCGCCGAGCTACGCGTCCACCCGACTGGGAAAGCGATCCTCAAGCTCGGTGTGAAAAGCCAGGGCCAGGGTCATGAGACGACGTTCGCGCAGATCGTAACCGAGGAGTTGGGCATCCCCGCCGTGGACGTCATGGTCCAGGAGGGGGACACCGACAACACCCCGTACGGGCTCGGCACGTACGCGAGCCGCAGCACTCCGGTGGGCGGCGCCGCGACCGCCATGGTGTCGCGCAAACTGCGCGACAAGGCCAAGAAGATCGCGGCCCACCTACTTGAAGCCTCCGAGGCAGATATCGATTTCGACCACGGCAAGTTTTTTGTCCAGGGAGCGCCATCGAAGTCGAAGACGATTCAGGAAATCGCCTTCGCGGCATATACGAACCTGCCCGATGGCATGGAGGCTGGACTCGAGGGCGTCACATATTACGACCCGCCCAACTTTACCTATCCGTTCGGCACCTATCTGGTGGTGGTCGATATCGATCGCGGCACGGGGCAGGCGAAAGTACGGCGCATGATTGCTGTCGACGACTGTGGTGTACGGATCAATCCGATGATCGTCGAGGGTCAGATCCATGGCGGCCTTGCCGAGGGCTTTGGCATCGCGTTCATGCAGCTCATCACCTTCGACGAGGAGGGCAACTGCCTCGGCTCGAACTTCACCGATTACCTCTTGCCAACGAGTTGGGAGACGCCCAACTTCGAGACCTATGAGACTGTCACACCGTCGCCTCACCATCCGATAGGCGCCAAAGGCATTGGCGAGTCGGCCACGGTGGGTTCGCCCGCGGCGTTCGTCAATGCCGTGATCGATGCGGTCGCCCATCTAGGGATTAAGAACATCGACATGCCCGTCACATCCGACAAGATCTGGTCTGCATTGCACGAAGTCGGCGCCGCTGAGTAACCAATGTCCCTGGCTGAAGAGGTCCTCGATCGGGCGGTGCAGCTGCGTCAGAGCGGTCAGCGCTTCGTCGTGGCGACCGTCGTCCGGGTCGAGCCGCCCACGTCAGCGCGCCCAGGTGACAAGGCGCTTGTTACGCCGGACGGCAAATTATGGGGCTGGATTGGGGGCAGCTGCTCCGAGGCGCTCGTAAGGCGGGAGGCCCTGATCGCGCTCGGCGACGGCCAGCCACGGTTGGTGACCATCGCGCCGGAGGAGGCGCCGGAGCATCGGCCGGGCGTGGTCAGCCACATGAGCACCTGTCCAAGCGCCGGGTCGCTCGATGTTTTCATCGACCCCCAGCTGCCGCGCGCCCGGCTCCTTGTTGCCGGCAATACGCCAGCAGCGCAAACGCTGGTCAGGCTGGGAGCCACGATGGGGTTTACGACAGTGGCAGTGCATCCCGGGGCCATAACAGCCGATTTCCCAGAGGCCGACCACGTGATCAATTCGCTCGATCTTTCGGTCGCGCCACCCGACGGCAATACCTGGTGCGTGGTGGCGACGATGGGCCATTACGACGAAGACGCAATCCAGGCACTGCTCGCCTACAAGACCCCATACATCGGTCTGATCGCGAGCCGCCGACGGGCCGCGACGGTCCTTGCCATCCTCGCCGACCGGGCGACCAACGGACTCGACCGCGTGCGTCGTGCCGCCGACAGCGCGGTCGGCGGCTCCCAGGAGGAGATTGCGCTTGCGACGCTGGCCGAGATCGTGACCGAGCGTCGTCTCAGCCATACGGCCGCTGCCGGACTTCTTCCCGAGGTAGCGGTCGATCCGGTGTGCGGTATGCAGGTCGAGGTAGATGGCGCCATTCATACGTGGCAAAGGGGCGACATAACCGACTTCTTCTGCAGCGCCGGATGCCTCGATGCTTTCAAAGTCCGGGAAGGTCAGTCCCTCAGGTCCTGAACTTCCCGAATCACGCTACGCGCTCAGAATCGGGCGCACTTCGACCGCGCCAACCGCAGCTGAGGGGACCTTGGCTGCGTAGGCGACGGCTTCGTCCTCGCTTTTCGCCTCGATAACGTAAAAGCCGATGACCTGCTCGCCGCTTTTGGCAAATGGTCCGGCGTCGGTCTTGGTCGACCCATTGCGGACGCGGACCGTCGTCGCCGTCGACGATGGCCGGACCGGGTCACCGGCCTTGAACAGGCCCTTTTGGGAAATCTCGTCGTAGAAGCGGCCGAAGGCGGCTTCCTGCTGGGCCATCTGCGGGCTGTCGGGCGCGGGCATCTTCGATTCGTCGGCGTAGAGCAGATACAGGTACTTCATGACTTCTCCTTGGTGGGTCTCTAAACGGGTCGTGCCTGGGCGAGCACCTGCTCGCGGGTCACGCCCTCCATGTTGTGGACTTCTTTCGCGTGCCGCTGCACCGCCGTGACCAGCACGCTTTCCTCATCGGTTTGCTGCGACCAGCCGCATTCACAGTCGACGCGTTTCTGCACCCCGCACCTCCTCGAAAATTTCGACCCGGGTCCTTAAGATCATCGCTGGCAGGCTTTGGCAAATGTTTGGAGAACCTACGCTTCGTATCTATCTGGCGGGTGAAGTGGCGATCGAGCGCGGCGATCGCCTCCTGCGCGAGTCCGATCTGCCGGGGCCGCAAGGCCGGCTCGCCCTCGTCTATCTCGTCGCAGACCGTCAGCGGGCGGTGGCGCAAGCCGAGCTGGCCGAGGTGCTCTGGCCGCAGACATTGCCGCCATCATGGCCGGTCGCGCTCAGCGCGGTCATCAGCAAGCTCCGCAACAAGCTCGGCCTGCTGGACCTCGACCGCGACCGCGTTATCGCGAATGCGTTTCACTGCTACCAGTTTCGACCGCCAGCGGACACCTGGATCGACCTCGAGGCCGCCGCGGACGCCGTGCACCAGGCGGAGGGGGCGATCCTCGCGGAACGGCCACAGGACGCGTACGGCCCCTCATTGATCGCGACGACGATCGCCCGCCGCCCCTTTCTAACCGGCGAGGATGCTCCGTGGGTTGCGAGCAAGCGGCAGTGGCTCTCCGACATGCTGGTGCGCGCGCTGGACTGCCGTGTGGAAGCGCTGGTCGCAAACGGCGAGCTCGCGCTCGCGCTCGATCAGGCGCGCGCCGCAGTCGATCTGGAGCCGTACCGCGAATCCGGCTACCGGCGGCTGATGCGCGTGCTCGTCTTGCGAGGTGACCGGGCGGAAGCGGTGCGTGTCTATCAGGATTGCCGCCGACGTCTGAAGGAGGAGCTCGGTGTTACGCCATCCGCCGAGACCGAGTCGCTGTTGCGCGGATTGACCGCCTAGCGCTCGGCGTCGGTTGCTTGCCGAGCCAGCTCGTGGTCGCGGCTCGAGCCGTTGTGGGGAAGGACCGGCGCGAGGAGGGCGCGATTGCGGGGCTTGCTGAGCCCGGTGGCGGCATAGATCTCGTCCTGATCCAGTGTGTCCTTTTTTAGAACGGCTTCCGTGAGGCGGTCCAATCTGTCGCGGTTCTCCTGCAGCAAACGGATCGCCTCCTGATAGCACTCATTGACGATCCGTCGCTCTTCTTCGTCGGCAAGACTGGCCGTTTCCGGGCTGATCTGCGGGGAGATCGTGCTGTCGCCTGGCTCGGTGAGATTCAGCGGACCCAGTCGTGGCGACATGCCCCAACGGACGACCATCGAGCGGGCGATCTGGTTGACCTGCATCAAGTCGTTCTCGGCCCCGGTCGTGACGCTGCCGTAGACGACTTCCTCCGCCGCGCGTCCCCCGAGTGCCGACGTGATGCGCCCGCGCAGGTAGCCTTCGGGATAGTTGTAGCGGTCGTCGATCGGCTGGCTCAACGTCACGCCGAGGGAGAGGCCCCGCGGCACGATGGTGAGCTTCTTCACCGGATCGGCCTCGGGAATCAGCAGGCCGAGCAGCGCGTGCCCTGATTCGTGATAGGCGATCAAGCGGCGCTCATCCTGCCCCAGCGTGATCGGTCGTCGCAGCCCGAGCAGCGAGCGAGGTCGACATCCGGGGCGATGCTGACGCCGCGAGTATGGATGCGGAGGATCGCGGCGCGACCCACTCGATCGGGCGGTGACACCGTGACGCGCCGGTCAAAGCGCCCGGGTCGCAACAGCGCCGGATCGAGGACCTCGGGCCGGTTCGTGGCCGCCAGGACGACGACATTCTGGTTTTGCGTAAAGCCGTCCATCTCGGTCAGGATCTGGTTGAGGGTCTGCTCGCGCTCGTCGTTGGCGCCGAAGGTCGCCGAGGATGCCCGCGAGCGTCCGATGGCATCCAGCTCGTCGATAAAGATAATGCTGGGTGCGGCGGCCTTCGCCTGGGCGAACAGGTCGCGGACGCGGGAGGCTCCCACGCCGACAATCGCCTCGACGAATTCCGAGGCCGAGAGGCTGAAGAACGGCCGGTTTGACTCACCCGCGACCGCACGCGCGAGCAGCGTCTTGCCGGTCCCCGGTGGCCCGACGAGGAGGATGCCATGCGGAATCTGCGCACCCAATTTCTGATACTTCTGCGGCTCCTTCAAGAAGTCGACCACCTCGGCAAGGTCGGCCTTCGCCTCATCGATGCCGGCGACGTCGTTGAAGGTCGTCCGCGGCCCCGAGTCCGGTGAGTAGAGCTTTGCCTGGCTGCGGCCAAAGGCTCCGAGGATGCCGCCGGCGCCTGCCGCAGCGGTGCGCCGGCTCAGGTACAAGAACCCGCCGATCAGGAGGAGCGCCGGGCCGAAACTCACCAGCAGCGTCAGCAGCGGCGACTGCCCCGAGCCGGGTGGCTGGGCGCTGACCGTGACATTGTGAGCGGTCAGCAAACTCTCGAGGTTGTCCTGGGCGAACACGGGCCGTTCGGTCTGGAACGTGGTGCCACTCGCGCTGCCATAAGAGACGGACTTTTTGAAGTCGCCTTGGATCGAGTTGCTCTGCGCGCTGATGTCTTTGACGTTGTCCGCATTCACCTGCTGGATGAAGGTCGAGTAGGGAACCGTCACGCGGGCGGGGCCGCTCGTGAAAAAGACGCTAATCAGGTAGTTGAGCGCGAGCAGCACGACCAGGTAAATCCAGAAACCCCTGCTGCGCCAGAAGGGTGTTGGCGTTCGCCCAGGGCCGCCCGGCTTCGGCGCGGCAGCCGGCGATCGCGTGTTCGGTCTAAGTGCCACTGGTTCCCCTCTCCAAGCACAGCCTACACGCTCCTCAACGATCACCGCGAGGCTGAACTCTTAGAGAGTGTTAGAGCATCGGGTATTTGCGTACGTATTTGATGGTTGCCAATTGTGTTGCGGGGCTGCACAATATTCGGGCCTACCGATCACATTAGGAGGGGACTTTCCTTGCACAGTATCAAGCGCCTTTCGACCTTGGCTTTCGTCGGCGCGATGGCGATCGTCGCGGCGGCGTGCGGAAATTCGACCACCGGCGGGACCTCGGCAAGCGCGACCGTTCCATCGGGCTTGAGCATTAGCTCCTTCGACAGCAGCTTTTCGGCGATGGCTCAGCTCAAGAGCCTGACCTCAGCCGGGAGCGGGCTCGTTGGCGTCATCCTGCCAGATACCACGTCCTCGACCCGCTATGTGAACTTCGACCAGCCCTATTTGAAGAAGGCCTTCGAGCAGGCTGGCTATAGCTCGAGCCAGTTCAAGATCGACAACGCGCAGGGCGTCCCGGCCACCGAGCTCAGCCTTGCGCAAGGCGACATTACGCAGGGCGCGAAAGTCTTGATCTTCGACCCGCTTGACAGCAATACTGGCGCGCAAATCCAGCAGTACGCGCAGTCCCACGGCGTCAAGACGATCAGCTACGACCGCGCCACCTTCACGGGCAACAGCGTCTATTACGTCAGCTTTGACAACGAGAAGGTCGGCGAGCTGATCGGCCAGGGCTTCCTCGACTGCGCCAAGGCCTGGAACGTTTCCAGCCCGCAGGTCTTCGAGCTCGACGGCGGCCAGGATGTGGATCCGAATGCCGTCTCCTTTGCGCAGGGGTACAACAACATCATCTGGGGCAAGAAGGACGGCAACGTGCCGGACGGCGCCACCAACAGCCAGGGCATGAAGCTGCTGCACGAGCAAGTTACGCCCGCCTGGAAGAACGACCAGGGTCAGACCATCTTCCAGAACCAGTTCACCGCTCATCCGACCATCAATGCAACGGTCGAGGCCAATGACGGGCTTGGCAATGCCGTCATCACGGTGCTTCGGAATAAGAACGTCGCGGCCAAGAAGATCCCGACCACTGGACAGGACGCGACGCTGCAGGGCATGGTCAACGTCCTGCAGGGCTATCAATGCGGGTCGGTTTACAAGGCCGTCTATCTCGAGGCCCAGGACGCAGTTGCGATTGCGACCATCCTGCGGGCAGGTCAGACGCCGCCGTCCGCGCTGCTGAACAGCACGACCTCGCCGCCCTCCGGCGTTACCGGGAGCACCCAGCCGGCTTCGCTGTTGAAGCCGCAGTGGGTCACCTCGTCGAACATGAACAGCACCGTGATCAAGGACCAGTTCGTTGACAAGGGCGCGCTGTGCACGCAGGCCGGGGCCAGCGCTTGCAGCGCGGCAGGGATTAGCTAAGCATCAATGGCGCCGCCGCCCGGCGGCGGCGCCTCGCCTTCAACCCGATAAAGTGAGGCCGTGGCGCAGCAAGCCGTAACCGGCGCGAGCCCTGGTCCGGCGCAGCTCGGCGAGCCGCTGCTGAAGGTGCGGGGGATCAACAAGCATTTCGGTCCCGTTCAGGCGCTCACGAACGTCGATCTCGACCTCTATGCCGGCCAGGTCACAGCGCTGTGTGGCGATAACGGCGCCGGCAAGTCCGTTCTGACCAAGTGCATCGCCGGGATCTACCAGATCGACGGCGGCCAGTTTTTCTGGGAAAGCAAGCCGGTTGCGATCCACAGCCCGCGTGACTCGTCTGCACTGGGCATCGAGACCGTTTACCAGGACCTCGCGCTGGCGGACAATCTGGACATCGTCCAGAACATGTTCCTCGGGCGCGAGCAGATCCGAAATGGCCTCCTCAACGAGGACGACATGGAGCGATCCGCCGGCAAAACGCTGTCGAGCCTCCGGGTCACCACCGTGCGATCGATCCGGCAGCCAGTGGCGTCGCTTTCAGGCGGGCAGCGACAATCCGTCGCGGTCGCCAAGGCTGTGATGTGGAATTCGAAACTCGTCATGCTCGACGAGCCGACCGCCGCGCTCGGCGTCGTGCAGACGAATCAGGTTCTCCAACTGGTCCGGCGGCTTCGCGAACGCGGGCTCGCGGTGATGGTGATCTCGCACAATCTGAACGACGTTTTCGAGGTGGCCGATCGAATCGCGGTGCTCCACCTGGGACGCATGGCGGGCCAGGATCGGGCCGATGCCTTCGATCGGCAGTCCGTCGTCGACTACATGACCACCGGCGCGTCCACCCGGTCGCGGCGTGCTGATGGTGATGGAGAAAAACGTGGCCAGAGCTGAGGCCCCCGAGTCCGAAGACCCGACCGCTGCTGCTGAGGCCGCTGTCGAAGTCCCGCCGGAAATTGTTGCCCAGACGCTGGGGCAATGGTTCCAGGCGTGGATGGCTCGGATTCGGGCAGGCGATAGTGGGGTTCTCCCCGTCATCCTCGGGCTCGTGATCATCACCTTCGTCTTCGAGGGAATCAGCCCGCACCAGGTCTTCCTTTCGGCGACCAACCTGGTCAACCTGTTCCAGCAGAGCGCCGTCTTCATGGTGCTGGCGATGGGGGTGATCTTTGCGTTGCTGCTGGGCCAAATCGATCTGTCCATCGGATTCGTCGGGGCGACGGGAGCTGCGATCGCGGTCCAGCTGGTGCAGCCTGCCACCACGAAGTGGCCGTGGTGGGCAGCAATCGCCGCTGCCCTACTGGTCTGCGCGCTCATCGGCGCGATCCAGGGAACGCTCATCGCGCGGCTGCGGCTGTCATCCCTCATCGTGACCCTTGCCGGCGGATTGATCTTCAACGGCGTCATGCTCATTGTGCTTGGCCTCGGTCCGTTCTCCGGCTATCCAAGCCTGGCCGGTAGTAACGCAAATCTGCAGGTGCTCTACAACCTGATGTGGGGGACGATTAACCCAACGGTCAGCTGGGTCGGCATGGTGGTGCTCGTCGCTGCCGCCGGATTGATCATGTGGTCGGCCGACAACCGGCGGCGCCGCAGCGGATTGGTGGCGCCTCCCGTGAGCCTCACGCTCCTCAAGATCGGCCTCATCGCCGTCTGTGCCGTGGTGGTCGTCGCCATTTGTAACGTCAACCGTGCAGCGATCGGGACGCTCGAAGGCGTGCCGTGGGTCATCCCGATCGTGCTGGCGGTCTTCACCGTCTGGATGGTGTTGCTGCAGAAGACCCGCTTCGGTCGCTACGTGTACGCGATCGGCGGAAATCCGGAGGCGGCCCGTCGGGCGGGGGTGAGATTGGCGAACATTATCACTCTCTGTTTCACGATCAGCGCCTTCACCGCCGGCATCGGCGCCCTTCTCTATGCCTCAAATCTTGGCGGCATGTCGAACAACTTCCCTGGGAATTCGCTGGTGCTCCAGGCGATCGCGTCCGCGGTCATCGGCGGGACCAGCCTCTTCGGCGGCCGGGGAAAGGTGCTCCACGGGATTCTTGGTGGACTCGTCATCGGCGGCATCTACAACGGCATGTACCTCCTGTCGATCCCCGTCCAGTGGCAATTCATCGTCGTGGGCGTGGTGCTGATCCTGGCGGTCAGCATCGACGCGCTGTCTCGGCGGAGTGCCACCTCGGGGAGCGTCGCCCGCGTCTAGGGGGCAACTAAGTCTGGGCCTGGAATCACAGGCCATACTTGACAGCGACTAGTCGGCGCGGTATAGTCGACATCGACTAAACGATGGCGACTAAGGGAGAGCTGCCGAGAACCCCGCTGGCGCTGGCCGTTATGAACCTGCTGATGGAGCACCCGATGCACCCGTACGAGATGAAGTCGAAGATGAAGGAGCGGGGACACGACCAGGTCATCAAGCTCAAGGGCGGCTCGATCTACGACACCGTCGAGCGGCTCGAGCAGGGTGGCTTCATCAATGCCCAGGCGACGAGTCGGGAAGGTCGGCGCCCCGAGCGGACCGTCTACGCCATTACGGAGATTGGTCGGGAGGAAATCCTGGCCTGGCTGCGCGAGTTACTCGCCGAACCGATCAACGAGTACCCCCAGTTTGGTGCGGCCCTGGCGTTCTGCGCCATTCTCGAGAAAGACGAAGTCGTCCGGTTGCTCAAGGTGCGCAGCGCGCTGCTCGATGGCCAGATCGCCGGGTCGGAGAAGCAGTTGAAGACCTTTCTCGAAATGGGCCTGCCGCGCCTCTTCCTGATCGAAGGCGAGTACGCCCAAGCGATCAAGCAGGCCGAACTGGATTGGATTCGCCGGCTGGTGCGCGACATCGAGGCGGGCGGCCTGTGGATCACAAAGGATCACATGCAGGCGGTGTCCGACCAATTTGAAGGCCCAACAAAAGGGGGTGAGGCATGAAAACGATGACGACCTCCGGCGAAGTGTTCTGAGCACTCCGTCAGAGGTCGTGTTCCTCGAGTCGATCCGCGAAGGGACCTGGCCTCAAGGCCGCGCAAGCCGAGTATAGCCAGGCGGCCCCACCCTGACGCTCCCCCGCGGGGGAGGGACGTGAACCGAATAAGGAGGGTTTGATCACCCATGACTGAAACGCGTCGATCGTCCGCGCCCTGGCTGGCATGGTCTATGCCGTGCTGCTCATCACCTCCGGACGGCTGGGCGACATCTTCGGGCCGCGCAACATGTTCGCGGCCGGCGTGGTCGTTTTCACGATTGCCTCCGCATTCAGCGGGCTGGCCCATGACCCGACGCAACTCATCCTTGCCCGTGGCGCACAGGGATTCGGCGCCGCGATGCTCGCGCCGCAAGGGCTGCCGATCATGACCTCGCTCTTTCCGCCTGACCGCCGCGGCGGCGTCTTTGCGATCTACGGTTCGCTCGCGGGGCTCGCGGTGCTGCTCGGCCCGGTGCTGGGCGGGTTCATCGTCACGAATTTCGGATGGCGCTGGATCTTTTACATCAACCTACCGATCGGGCTGATCACGTTCGTGCTCGCGCTCGCGTTCATCCCGGACCTGCGACCGGGCCTTCGTCATCGACTGGATTTCGCCGGCGTCGCGCTCGCAAGCGCGGGATTGCTCGGCGTCGTCTTCGGCCTGATCGAGGGGCAACGGTACGAATGGGGAACCGTATGGGCAGGGATCACGATCCCCGAGATCATCGCGGCCGGCGTGGCCGTCCTGCTCCTCTTTCTCGTCGTGCAGTGGCGGCGCCAGGACAAGGAGCCGCTGCTGCCGTTCGCGGTCTTCAAGGACCGGAACTACACGTTGATGACCCTCGTCATGCTCGCGATGGGCTTCGCGATCGTCGGCGTCTTCCTGCCGATGACGATCTACTACCAGTCCGTCCTTGGACTGAGCGCCTTCGCCGCGGGCCTGGCCATCGCGCCTCAGCCGCTGGCGATGATCCTGATGTCGGGCGGCGCTGCGGCGCTCGCGAATCGCTACGCGAAATACATTCTGATCGCTGGACTCAGCCTGTTTGCGATTGGGATCGCCTATATCGCGTGGACCGCGCAGGTCGCCTCGAATCGCTGGAGCTTCGTGCCGGGCCTGGTGATCGCCGGCGTCGGGATGGCGGGGATCTGGACTCCCGTGTTCAGCCTTGCGACCCGTGACCTTCAACCGCGGCTGGCGGGCGTGGCCTCGGGCGTCATCAGCACCGTGCAGGAGCTGGGGGCCGTGATTGGGAGCGCGGCGATCGGCGCGCTGCTTCAGAACCAGCTGGCGGCCGACCTGCACAGCCGCGCGGCGAGCTATTCGGCGCAGTTGCCGCAGCCGGTGCAAGGCCCGTTCGTTGCCGGGTTCAGCCAGGCGGCGAAAGGCGGACTCGAAATCGGCCGTGGCCAGACAGGGACGAATGTCGCGTTACCAGCCGGCGTCCCGGCGCAGATCGCCCAGCAGATCCAGCAGGTGGCGCACGCCGTCTTCACCCAGGCGTTTGTCGACGCGATGCGGCCGACCATGGCGCTCGCGATCGCCGTGATCCTGGTGGCCGCGATCGGTTCGGTCGCCATTCGGAGCCGCCGCGCGAGTGCATCACTGGCCGCTGCGTCCGAGGTGGAGACTCCGGCGTCGGTGGCCTGAGGAAGGGCCTGGCGTGAAGTCCCTGAGGCGGGTAATATTGAGCCCAGTAAATATGAGTAAGGAAAAGATGAGCCAGGAAAAGGTCCGTCCCGTGATATCCCATCTCGATCTGGGCGCAATCGACTATCCCATGGATGCCGATGGCTGCCGGTATGACCCGCGGATCCGCGAGCTCCTGAAGCGCACGGGCCGTCGGGTCGACGCCGGAACCGAAGCCCTGGCGGCGGTTCGCATGCTCGGCAAGAAGATGCACCTCATGATGGAGCGCTGGGCCGACCAGCATGGGCTGAGCGAGGGCCGATTTCAAATCCTGGTCCGCCTCCAGCACGCGGAGGGGAACCGGATGACGATGGGGGAACTTGCGGAAATGCTCGAGGTGTCACCGCGGACGGTGACCGGCCTGGTTGACAACCTCGAACGCCACGGGCTGGTTCGACGCGTTGATGACCCCGACGATCGCCGCTCGGTGTACGCGGAGCTCACCGACCCGGGTCGCGAGCGAGTGAAAGCGCTCTGGCGCGATGCCTCGCTCGGTCAGCAGGGTTTGACAAGGAATCTTGCAGCGTCCGAGTTGGTTCAACTTCGGGACATCTGTTTGCGGCTCATCCAGGCAATGAACGCCGAGGAGGCGAAGACGCATGCCACAAACTGAATTGACCACTCGAGTGAAGGTGTTCGCCACCATCGGCGTGATGCTGGCGCTGTTGCTGGCGGCGCTCGATCAGACGATCGTCGGCACGGCGCTACCGCGCATAGTTTCGGAGCTCAACGGCCTCGATCGGTACTCGTGGCTGATCACCGGCTATCTGGTCGCTTCGACCGTGGTCGTCCCGATCGCCGGCAAGATGGGCGACCTCTTCGGCCGTAAGCCATTTTTGATCGCCGGGATGGCCGGATTCGTTGCTGCCTCGGCCCTCTGTGGCATCTCGCAAGACATGAACCAGCTGATCGTGTTCCGAATCATCCAGGGGCTGATGGGCGGCATGCTCTTCGCGTCGGCCTTCACGGTGCTGGCCGACATCTTCCCGCCGGCTCAGCGCGCCAAGATGCAGGGCCTATTCGGTGGGGTTTTCGGGCTTTCGTCGATCGTCGGCCCGGTCCTCGGCGGCTACATCACCGATAACCTCGGCTGGCGCTGGGTGTTCTACGTCAACCTGCCGGTTGGCTTGCTCGGCGTCATCATCGTGGCCGGGTTCCTACCCTTCATCCGGACCAAGGCATCCTGGCGGGACATCGATGTCTGGGGTTCGGCCGCGTTGGCCGCCGGGCTCATCCCGATCCTCGTCGCCCTCTCGGTTGCCAAGGACCAGGGCTGGACGTCGTTCGAAGTCCTCGGCCTGCTGGCGCTTGGGGCCGCGATGCTGATCGCCTTTTTCGTGATCGAGCAGCGGGTCAAGGAGCCGATCGTCCCCTTCAGGCTGTTTAAGAACCGCACGTTTGCCGTCTCGATGATCGTCGGCTTCTTCAGCGCGCTGGGGATGTTCGGCATGATCATCTTCATCCCACTGGAAACCCAGGGCGTGCTTGGCGTCAGCGTGACGAACTCCGGGCTACTGCTGACCCCGATGATGCTTGGCTTGATCGCCGTCCACGTGGCAGGCCACGCT
This sequence comes from Chloroflexota bacterium, assembly GCA_005880395.1. Classification (GTDB taxonomy): domain Bacteria; phylum Chloroflexota; class Dormibacteria; order CF-121; family CF-121; genus CF-13. The sequence continues at coordinate 14,098 of VBHQ01000078.1, read as the reverse complement.
CACGGTGGCCATCATCATCGTGGGCGCCGGTTTAGGGATCACGTTCCCGCTCTACATCAATGCGGTGCAGAGCGCATTACCGGCGCGCTTTCTCGGTGTCGGCACGAGCCAGATTCAGTTCTGGCGCAACATCGGCGGCACGGTCAGCTCGGCGGTCCTGGGATCGCTCCTGGCGCTGCGGCTGCCAGGGGCCATTCAGGCCCAGGTAGCCAGCCTGCATCTGCCCGCGGGTTTCAGCTTGCCCTCGACGGCGTCACCCAGCAATCCCAATGCGCTGTTCGACCCCGCCGCGATCGCCGCGGCGAAGGCGACGCTCCCGCCGCAGGCGATCCCGATCTTCGATCAGGTCATGCATGCGATTCGCGAGGCGCTGGCCCTGACGCTCCACGACCTGTTCATCCTGGCGGTGGGGCTCGTGGCGCTCGCGCTGATCGCCTCGCTGTTCATGCCCGATGTCCCACTTCGGGCCCGAGTCCGGCAGGCGCAACCGGCTTTTGGCGAAGTGCCGGTGCCCGACGCTGCCGAGCCTGACGCCGCAATGGGCTGAGGCCTGCCCCGACCCTGCCCCCAGAGGGGAAGGGAGATGCGAGAATTGCCGAGGAGGGGTGGTCATGGCTGAGATCGGTTCGGTGCGTCGCCGCATCTACCTGCTGCTCGGTGCCCTCACCATCGGTGGCGCGCTTGCCGCGATCCCTGTCGCGGTGCTCGCCGCCGACCTTCGGCGGGGGAGCGATGTCACGGTGGGAAGCGGGGAGACGGTCAACGATGACCTCTATGCCGCGGGCGGCACGATCACGGTCAACGGCAATGTGAATGGCAATGTCATCGTCGCCGGCGGAACCGTGACGATCGCCGGGGCGGTCAGTCGCGACGTCATGGTGGCCGGAGGTAACCTCACGATCAGCGGGCATGTCGGGGGCAGCGTCCGGGCCGCCGGCGGCACGTTCACCATCACCGGTCCGGTGGCCGGCGACATCGTCATCGCCGGGGGAACCGTCGACATCGGCTCGGGGGCGACGATCGGCCGCGACCTCGTGGTGGCCGGTGGCAACGCGACCGTCGCCGGACCGATCACCCGCAACGTGGCGATGGGTTCGGGGACGCTCACCCTGCGCAATCATGTCGGCGGTAACGTGACGGGCCGCGTCGATCACCTGCGGCTTGACGGCGCGCAAATTGGCGGCAACCTTGATTACACCAGCGACAACCAGGTCGAGCTGGCGAACGGCGCCCGCGTCAATGGCACCACCACGCAGCACCGTCCTCCGACCAACAACGCGACCAACGGATTTTTTAGCTGGCTTCGGGCGCTGATCGGCATCCTGGCGCTGGGGTTGATCTTCCTCTTCCTGCTTCCGCGGCTGAGCGGCCGTAGCATCGACACGCTGCGCGCCGAGCCATGGGCCAGTCTCGGCATCGGCGCCGCGCTCGTGGTCGCCACGCCCATCGTGGCGCTCGTCGTGTTCCTCATCGGCATTCTGATCGGCGGCTGGTGGATTGGCGCGCTGATGATTCCACTCTGGATTCTGGTGTGCGCCCTTGGGTACGTCGTATCAGCCTTTCTCGTGGGCCGGCTCCTCTTCACCCAGGTCGGGTGGGGCAGCTACCACGACGCGATCGCCCTGGCGGCGGGACTGTTGGTCCTCGCGGTCGTCACGGCGATCCCGCTGCTGGGATGGCTGGTCGGTCTTGCGGCGGTGCTGCTCGGCGTTGGGGCGCTCGCCGTTGCCACGGCCCATTGGACGCGGCCGGCGCGGGTCGCGCCAGCGGCCTGACGTTAGCCGGCTACGGGACGGGAGGTCGGGGCAACACGCCAAGTAACTGGAAGCCGTAGTCGAGAAGCTTCGGCATTTGGGCATAGGCGGTGCCCGCCGGTGCGCCCAGCATCACGGCCAGGAGGCGATGCCCTCCACGGCTCGAGGTCGTGATCAGGCAGCCGAGTGCGGCATCGGTCCATCCCGTTTTCAAGCCATAGGTTCCGGGATAGGTCCAGAGCAGCTTGTCCAGGCTCACGAGGTTGAAGGCTTTGTGCGACGCCGTCGCCGGGAACGTGATCGACGGGGTCGCGGCGATGGTGACCAACGAGCCGTAGTGCGATTCGAGGTACATCGCGGCGATCGCCAGGTCATGGGCGGATGAGTAATGCCCGGGCTGGTCGAGCCCGGTCGGATTGAGGAAATGCGTGATGCGCAGGCCGAGTCTTGCGGCCTTCGCATTCATGTCGGCGATGAACGTCGCCCTGATCGAGGAGGGGACAGCCACCGTCGCGCTCATGCCGAGGACATCGACCGCGACCATGGCCGTGAAGATCTTCGTCAGGCTCGCCGGCGCCCAGGCCATGACGGCATGCGATTGCCAGAGGAACCGGCCGGTGTCCAGGTTGACGAGGGCGATTTCCTGGGCGTCGATGACCGGCAATGGAATCGCTCGGGCGGCGGCAACGGCGACACGGACCGGCGCGGTTGCCGGTGCCGCCATGGTCGGCGCCGGGGTTGGGCTCGGGGTCGGGTCGGGCGGCAGGTGCAGCCGGGGCGGCCTGGGCTCGAGCGGGCCGAGGTCGGTTACTGCCGCAATCTCGTCAGGGGGCTGCACGGCCTCGACGGGCTGGATCGGGCCGGCGGATGCCAGGGCGCTGCAGGCGCCCGCGGCGATCAGCATCAGGCCGACGGTCCGTCCAATTGCGGATAACACTGCGGTCAAGCAGCCTACCCCAAGTCGCCACGGGTTTCAAGATCAGCGCCCTACAATGTTGCTCGCGCCGGGGTGACGGAATCGGTAGACGTTGGCGACTTAAAATCGCCTGCCCGAAAGGGCGTCGGGGTTCGAGTCCCCGTCCCGGCAGTACTATGCCCTCATGCTCGAGGCACTCGAATTTACCATTGGCGTGGCGCTCGTTATCTACATGCTCAACGACGTCTTCCAGAGCGTCGTCGTGCCCCGCTCCACCCCGGGACGCTATCGCCTGAGCCGATTGGTGATTCGGAACGGCTGGCAGCTCTGCCGAGGGCTTGGCCTCCGCAGTGGGTCGTCCGGCGCGCGCGAGCGACTCTTCGGGACATTTGCGCCGATGGCCGTCGTCGTGTTACTGGTCCTGTGGGTCACCGGGATCATTCTCGGTTTTGCCTTCATCTTCTTCGCGCTGCGCCATCAGCTGAACCCAGTCGTCTCGGATTTTCCGACCGCGTTTTATTTCGCCGGGACATCGGTGCTGACCATTGGCTTCGGAGACGTTGTTGCCACGTCCGGCCTTGCCCGCTTTCTCGCCTTGCTTGCCGGCGCCTGCGGCCTGGGGACGATTGCACTCGCGATCAGCTTCCTTTTCTCGCTGTACGCGTCGTTTCAGCGGCGTGAGATCCAGATCGTCACCCTCGACGCGCGGGCTGGAGCACCGCCTTCGGGAGTCAGCCTCCTGGAGACCACAGCGAAATATGGCCTGCGGGAGGATCTGCCCCGCCTCTTCGGCGAATGGGAGAAATGGGGCGCGGAAGTCCTCGACAGCCACCTGGCGTTTCCGATCCTCGCCTACTTCCGTTCGTCCCATGACAACGAGTCGTGGGTCAGCGCGTTGGGCGCGGTGCTCGACGCGACCACCCTCCTGCTCACGACGGTGGTCGACGGCCCGCGGGGCCCGGCAAAGATGATGTTCGCCATGGGGACCCACCTCGTCGAAGATCTCAGCGGCTTTTTCCACATTCCCGGAGACGGCGATGCGGGAGTCGAACGATACGAGTTTGACGATGCCCGCAGCCGGTTGGCGGCCGCCGGCTGGACCTTGCTGGCGCCCGAAGAATCGTGGACCGCCTTCTCGAGGTTGCGGTCGCAGTACGCGGGGCAGCTCAACAGCATGGCCAAATGGTGGGCGGCACCGCCGACACAATGGATCGGCGACCGCTCGTTCGTCCGCTTCCCGCTCCGGCGCCATGAGGAGGTGCCGCTGCGGGTCGCCTCCCGCTAGGCGGCGAACGCGTTCGGCGGGTTTCCCTGCAGACGCAGATAGAACGCCGTCGTCAGTGCGTACGGCAGTAGCAGGCGGACCTCGAAGTCCTGCGGGCGGCGGGCGATTCCCGCGAACAGATCGGGAAGCTGCTGGCGCTCCGTTGCTTCGCTGACCCGCTGAATCGTAAAGGCGTCGGAGGCACGAATGCGCGCGACCGGACCATCCCATACCGTCTTGCCGTCCTCGAGCTGACGCCACTCAGCCAGCAGGACACCGCGAGCGGCGCTCAGCGCCAGGGCCTTCTGAAGGCCGACCTGCCCCTCGGCCTGTATGCCGACCCCGCGCCCGCGCGCGAGCTCGAGCGTCTTCTGGACAGCGAGCTCAACGACAGGCCACGACTCGGCGTCCGCGGCGGCGTGGGACAGGAGGTCCGGGGCCTCGACGATCCGCTTGGCCCGGCCGAGCGCGAAGCCATCGAGCGCGGTCCGTAAACCGCCCTCCAGTTTCAGGTGCGCAAGCGGCGGCGTCCGAGCTGCGAATTGCTCGACGCTCGGTTCGGGATATCCAATTGCCGGGTCATCCGCCGGCGTCGGGAGCTCAGCGTGCTGGACGGTCGGCCGCCACTCCTGCCCGCGCCGCGCCCGCGGCCTCACCGTGAATCGACCCGCCCGGTGCCGGCCGACGAGCACCGCGCTCGTGACCCCGACCATCATCACGAGGATGGTCGGAAGCACCCCGAAGCGCAGAACGGCCACGGCTGAAAGCAGCGCCGTTAGCGCTAAGAGGACCGGGCGGCTGAGCAGACGCGACACTGTCGGTACAACGGCCCGCGGCGAGATCCCCGGCGGTGGCTCAGTTCAGGTTGCGGAAGAGCGTCGCGATCCCTTGGCCGCCGCCGATGCACATCGTGACGATGCCCCATTCGGCCTGGCGCCGCTTCAGCTCGTAGGCGAGCTTGACCGTCAGGATGGCTCCGGTTGCGCCGACCGGATGGCCCAGCGCGATCGCGCCGCCATTGGGGTTCACTTTGTCGGGATCGATTTCCAGCTCCCGGATGACCGCCACCGCCTGCGCCGCGAACGCCTCGTTCAACTCCATCAGGTCGATGTCATTGATGGTCATCCCGACTTTGCGCAGCAGGTTCTGGACGGCGAAGATCGGCGCCACCCCCATGATCTCGGGGCTGATGCCGGCGACCGCATCGGCGACCCACTCGAGCTGGGGTGTCACGCCCAGCTGCTCGGCTTTCGACCTCGTCATGACGACGACCGCGGCGCCGGCGTCGTTGATGCCCGACGAATTGCCGGCGGTGACACTGCCACCTTCACGGAAGGCAGCCTTCAGGCGGGCGAGCGATTCGACGGTGGTACCCGGCCGGGGATGCTCATCGGTCTCAGCCAACACCGGCTGCCCCTTCTTTTGCGGAACCGGGACCGGGACGATCTGGTCCTTGAAGCGGCCCTCGTTGATGGCCGCGACCGCGCGGCGCTGGCTCTCGGCCGCAAACTTGTCCTGCGTTTCGCGCGACACGCCGTAGCGGTCCGCGACCTTCTCGGCGGTGCAGCCCATCTGATAGCGGCCAAACGGGTCGGTGACCAGGGACAGCGTGCCGTCGATCAGCTCCGCTTCCCCCAGGCGCCAACCGACCTGCGACCGCGGCAGCAGGTACGGTTGGATCGACATGTTCTCGTTGCCGCCCGCGACCACGACTTCAGCCTCGCCGGTGCGGAGCTCCTGGACCGCGCTGTTGATCGCCTGCAGGCCGGACCCGCACAGCCGGTTGACGTTGAAAGCCGTCGTCTTCTCAGGCAGCCCGGCTTTCAAGGTGGCCAGCCGCGCGTTGAACGCGTCTTCGCCGACCTGGCCAACGCATCCGAGGATGACCTCATCGACAGCGTCGGGCGAGATGCCGGCCCGATCCACGGCGGCCTTGATTGCGGTCGCCCCTAAATCCGAGGTGGGCAGATCCTTGAAGGCTCCGGCAAATTTGCCGATCGCCGTGCGCACGCCGCCGGCGACGACGATCCCGTCTCCGTTGCGCTGCACGGACTAGATTTTAGGCTTGGATCGCCGCGTCAGACGCCAGGGCTGGGAGCGCTGCCCGTGCCGACGCCGGCCGAGCCACCATACGCGCCCGATGTCGAGCTGCTGTCACCGCGCCGGGTTACTCGCTGAGCCTGCTGCTGCGCCTTCGAAATTCCGCGCTCGACCTGGGGTCGAGCCGCATCGACGACTCCTTGGGCCTGGTCGATCACCGGCTGCATCTGGCCGCGGACCTGGTCGAGGCGATCGGAAAGCTCCTCGCGCATCTGGCGGCCGGGCTTCGGCGCGTACAGCAGCGCGACCGCGCCGCCGATGATCGCTCCATGCATGACGCCTTTGAGATATCCCATGCGTGTCCTCCTTGGCTGCGGGCGCTCGCCCTACCTCTACCGGGAGCTTATCTTACCACTCCCGCCGGATATCGTGATATTGCCGGTATCATGATATGACGCGGCGGGAGGTGATGGACGGCCAGGACGATCGAGCGCACGCCCAGATCAAGACCGGCACGGAGCAGAACGGCGCTGACGCAGCAAAAGCTGTAGAGGAAGGTCTCGGGAATGCGGCTGCGCAGGAACGGCACGCCCAGGGCGAGGCCGCCGATCAAAACGAACGCGGTGCAGAGCGCAGCGCCCAACTCGACCAGGCGAGCCTTGAGCCAGGTGGCAGCGGTCATCGCAGATATCGTTATATCGGAAATGTCAGCAAAAATCAAGGCAAACAGATGTCCGGCCGGGGTTGGGAGATGACGGCATCGGCCTGATCCCACCATCGGTCCGGCGCAAGGTTGCCCGCGCGCGGGTTGGACGGTTCGCGAGCGGCGGCCCCAACGTACGTACCAATCCGAAGGCCGCGGTGCTCGTTGATCACTACGAAGAGGACTGGCGCCGGCTCTGGTACGCGCTGTTTCGAGGTCGTGCCCGCGTCGTCGAAAGCGCCGGCGCGGAGCATCGGCGCGCCATCGTCGCGTTGCGGCGCAAGTATGTGCAGTACCGGGTTGGCCTTCCGGTGGCCGGCGACGCGCTCGTTATCGGCTTAGATGCAGAACAGCTAACGCATTGGCAAGCCAGCTCAGCCGGCCGCCGCCGCGCGGACCACCGGGATTCGCCGGCATGAAGGTTCGAATCGAGACGATCCCGGACGCGGGGTCGCCATAGCGGTCGCTGAAATTCACGCTATCCGCGAACCATGGGTCGTTGATCTGGAGTCCAGCCGCGGCCGTATATCCGGTGATGAGGACGAAGTGCTGGTTGCCACCCAGCTGGACCTCGGCGACGACCGGTCGACCGGCGTCGAGCTCGCCCTGGATCAGCCCGAGATCGGGTCCCCTCCATTGGGAAAACCCGATGCGACCACCGGTATAGCCGCTGACGGCATCCCAGATCAATTCATCGTCGAAGGCGTAGCCACCATTGGCGGTCAGCCAGGCATTGAAGGCACCGGGATCGGTGTCGACCCCGTAGTACCGAAGCATCATCGTCACCGACGTAATGGCGCAACCCGAGGAGGCAATCGTGTCGGCCGGTGAGCTCCCCAGGGGAGCGCCTCCCCAGGCGCCGTCCTGCTGTCCCATCACCGCGATGGTCATCGAGGTGTCGGCGGCCGCCGGCAGCGGCGCGGACAGCGCGGCACCGGCCGCGATGGCGGCAGCCAGCAACAGCGGGCGGACGAGACGGCGTGGAGGCTGGAAGATCACAGAGAGCACATTTCGTGTGGACACGCAGACAAGCGGCGCCCATCTTCCGCCACCAGGGGCGCTGGGACAAACGGGCCGGGTGACCCAAGGTGGTCGATCGGCGCGGAGGCATCTTGTTCAGATGGTCATGGGGCGAAAGAGATGGCAAGGCGCGGGTCGCCTCGACGCGTCTGTAACGACTTTTGGACCAGGCGTCGCCAGGCAATAGCCCCTGGCTGTGACGAACCTGCCAACAGCGGAGCGCGAAGCCGTCAACGCCGCTGGCAGGTTTCCTGCCCGGCTGCGCTAGGCGGCTTGCTTCTGGCTGGCGGCGAGCCGGGCGCGGGCCCGATCGATCCGCTTTTGTTTCGCGGCGCGGCCCCGGCGGACGTGTGGCTTCATCGCCGGTACAACTGCCCGGATCGGTTTTGCCTTGCAGCGTTCGGCCGCGACGGATCGATTCTCGGCCTGATTGTCAACGGCCCGGATCTCGAGTCCAATTCAATAAGTGGTTGTTAAGATGGCCTCGAATGAGTGATCCGCGCCCGATCGGCGTGTTCGACTCGGGCGTGGGCGGGCTGACGGTGCTTCGGGAGCTGCAGCAGCAGCTTCCCCAGGAGTCGACGATCTACTTCGCCGATCTCGGGCATTTTCCCTACGGTCCCCGCTACCAGGCGCAGGTCCGCCACTTCGCGCTCAATATCATTCGCTTTCTCGAAAAGCTCGACGTCAAGATGGTCGTGATCGCCTGCAACACCGCCACCGCCGCCGCCCTGAACACCGCCCGAGAGGTCTTCGACATCCCGATCATCGGCGTCATCACCCCGGGGGCCGAGGCCGCCGTCGCCGTCACCCGGAACAAGAAGGTCGGCGTGATCTCGACCGAGGGAACGCTCCAGAGCCAGGAGTATCTGCACACCATTCGCGAGGCCAACCCGACGATCAGCGTCTTCCCCAAGGCGGCGCCGAAGCTGGTCGACCTCGTGGAAGCCGGGAAGGCGCAGGCGCCCGAGACCGAGGACGTGCTTCGAGAAGACCTGGAGGACATCCAGCGGTTCGGAGCCGACACCCTGATCCTGGGATGCACCCATTACCCGTTGCTGCGGCCGTTGATCGGAAAGATCCTGGGTGATGAGGTCACGGTCGTGGACTCTGCCGAGACGACCGCAGCGCGGGTCAAGCGCGTCCTCGCCAAGAACGGGCTCGAGTACGCGGACCACGAGACGCCCCGGCACCAGATCTATGTCACGGGCTCGCCCGAACGCTTCACCAAGACCGCGAGGATCCTGTTCGGCCAGGACCTGCCGCCGATCACGACCGTCCGGCTCGAGTTGGTGGAGGCAATGACCGGCCGGGAGGGTGCCGCGTGAGTGCGACCATGACCGGAATCGACTTTGCCGTTCCCATTCGCACCGAGCTCGACGACTTCGAAGAGCGGTTGCACGCGACGGTCAAAGCCGACCTCGGACCGGTGGCGGACGCGATGGAGCAGATCCTCGAGGCCGGTGGCAAGCGACTCCGGCCGGCGCTGGTTTTCCTGGCGGCCGGACTCGCCATGAGACGCTTGGGCCCAATCCGGCCATCATCATCGGCGACTACTACTTCGCGAAGGGCGCGAATCTGATGTCCGAGATCGGCAACCCCGCAATCGACGCCCTGCTCTCGCAAACGGTCATGACGATCTGTTTCGGCGAGATGCTCCAGCTCACCAGTCAGCGCCGATATGACCAGTCGCTCGAGGAGTACTACGCCAAGATCGAACGCAAGACGGCCGCGCTGCTGGCGGCCTCCACCTACTGTGGCGCCGTCCTGGCGGGTCTTTCCGAGGCGCGGGTCGAGCGGATCCGGCGCTTCGGCCGCTACCTTGGAATGTCGTTCCAGATCGCGGACGACGTGCTCGATTACCTGGCGACCGAAGCCGAAGTCGGCAAGCCGGTCGGCAATGACCTCAAGCAGGGAACGGTCACGCTGCCGCTGATGCTGGCGCGTTCGGATCCGGGCGTAAACGGCGATCTCGAGACCATCCTGCACAAACGGGTCCTCGACGATGCCGATTACGCCGACGTCGTGCAGATCGTCAGAGGTTCGCGTGCCATCGAAGAGTCGTATGGGTACGCGCGAGAGTTCGGCGAAAGGGCGCGGGCGGAGCTGGAGGAGTTTCCGCCATCCGCCCACCGTGAGGCGCTCGAATCGCTCACCGATTACGTGGTGCGCCGCCGCAGCTAACGCACGTCAATCCATGAGGGTCAGGCTGGCGACCCGGGGAAGCACGCTCGCCCTGGCCCAGGCGCAACTGGTCGCCGATGCGCTCACCCGAGCCCATCCCGAGCACGACTTCGTGCTCGAGCCGCTCAAGACGCACGGCGACCGTCACCCCGCCCTGAAGCTGTCGGAATCGCCTCGTGAAGGCATCTTCGTCAAGGAGCTCGAACAGGCGCTGCTCGACGGGCGTGCCGAGCTGGCGGTGCATTCGGCCAAGGACCTGCCAACGATCGAAACCCGGGGCCTCGTCCTCGGGGGGTTTCTGCCGCGCGCCGACGCCCGCGATGTCCTGATCGGCCGGGATCGCGCGACGCTGAGGACGCTTCCCAGGGCGGCCAGGGTTGGCACCGGCAGCCCGCGCCGGGCGGCGCAGATCGCCGCGGTGCGGCCGGACCTGGTGCCCCTCGAAATTCGCGGCAACGTCGATACGCGGCTCCAGCGATTGTCCGAAGGCGTCGTCGATGCGCTCGTGCTGGCGGCGGCCGGCCTCCAACGGCTGGGCCGGCTCGAGACCGCGCATGAGGTGCTGCCCTTCGACGTCATGCTGCCGGCTCCCGGGCAGGGAGCGCTCGCGGTCCAGGCCGTCGAGGGAAGCCCCGCGGCTGCACTCGTCGCGGCCATCGACGACGCGGACACACGGCGGGCGGTCGCCGCGGAGCGCGGCCTGCTCCGTCGCCTCGGCGGCGGATGCCTCTCCGCGCTGGGCGCCTACGCCACGGTGGACGACGGTGAGCTGCAGATGCAAGCCGTCGTCCTCGATGCCAGGGGCCACCGGGTTCTTCGAGCAGCCGGGCGCGGCCCGGATGACGCGGGCGTCGTCGATGCCGTCGCGCGGACGCTGGAGCAGCAAGGCGCAGCGGCTCTGCTGAACCGCCGCTCCGGGGCGCTCTCCGGACTGCGAGTCATGGTCACCCGCGCCGACCGCCAGGCGGCGAGCCTGGTCAGCGCCCTGGCGGCCGAGGGCGCCGACGTCGTCTCCTGCCCGGTGATCGAGATCGAGCCGATCGCCGTCAGCGCCGGGCAGTTGGCCGGCCTGGCCGCGTCCGACTGGCTGGTTGTGACCAGCGCCAACGGGGTCGACCGCCTGTTCGAGCTGCTCGATGGGGCGAAGCTGGCGTTTCCCGTACATATAAAGGTTGCGGCGATCGGCCCGGAGACGGCGGCCCGTCTGCGAGGCTACGGCGTCGAGCCGGCCCTGGTCCCCGCACGGTTCGTCGCGGAGGACCTCGCCGAGCGGCTGATTGCGATGGTGCCGCCCGGGGGCCGCGTGCTGCTGGCTCGGGCCGCCGGCGCCCGCGACGTGCTGCCCGAGCGTCTCCGTGCGCACGGGGCGAGGGTCACCGTGATGGAGCTCTATCGGGCGATCGCCCCCGAAGGCCTTTCGTCCAGGCTGCCGGCGGCGCTTGCCGGGGTCGACCTCGTCACGTTTACGAGCTCCTCGACCGTACGCCATTTTGTGCAGGCCGCCAATGGCGCGATCCGACCATCGGTCAAGGTGGCGTGCATCGGTCCCATCACCGCGCAGACGGCCCGAGAGCTCGGGTTGCGGGTTGATATCATCGCTGCGGAGTACACCACGCGCGGACTGGTTGACGCGATCGTCCGTGGCCGGAGCCAACTTTCAGCATGACGTTCCCCTCGCAGCGTCCCCGCCGGCTTCGGGCGAAGCCCGCCCTCCGCCGGCTTGCGCGCGAAACGCGGCTTGGCCCGGAGGACCTGGTGTATCCGCTCTTTCTGCGCGAGGGCATCGAGCAGCCGGTCCCCATCGACGCCATGCCAGGGCAATACCAGCACACGCTCGACTCGATCGCACGCGAAGTCGAGGAAGCGCTCAGGGTGGGGGTGCAGAGCGTCATCCTCTTCGGCATTCCGCTGCGCAAAGACGCGCAGGGATCGGGGGCGTGGGCTGACGACGGCATCGTGCAGCAGGGCCTGCGGCGGCTGCGGGAGGCGTTCGGCGATGCGGTACTCCTGATCGCGGATCTCTGTCTGTGCGAGTACACCGATCACGGCCACTGCGGCGTCCTCGAGGGACAGACGGTCGCGAACGACGCCACGCTCGACGTCTACCAGCGGATCGCCGTTTCCCAGGCGGCCGCCGGCGCCGACGTGATCGCCCCTTCGGGAATGATGGATGGCCAGGTCGGAGCGATCCGCGCGGCGCTCGATCGGGAGGGGCTCACCGACCGGGCGATCCTTGCCTATGCCGCAAAGTACGCTTCCGCCTTCTATGGCCCGTTTCGGGAAGCCGCCGGCTCGGCACCGCAGTTCGGTGACCGCCGCGCCTACCAGATGGATGCGGGTAACGTTCGCGAAGCGGTGCGAGAGGCCGCGCTCGATGTGGCGGAAGGCGCCGACGTCGTGATGGTCAAACCGGCGCTCGCGTTCCTCGATGTCATCCGCGCCGTTGGCGAGGCAACCCAGGTGCCGATCGCGGCCTACAACGTCAGCGGCGAATACGCGATGGTGAAGGCGGCAGCGGCGAACGGATGGATCGACGAACGACGGATCGTGCGCGAGATCTTGCTCGGCATTCGTCGGGCCGGCGCCCAGATGATCCTCACCTATCACGCGCGAGACGCGGCCCGGGAAATTCCCTGCTGGGAGGAGTTGGGCTGAGCTCTCGCGGTGGTCCACCAGGGGGGCCCCAGGGGCGACCGGTTCCCCAGATGCTGGCGACGCTGGGGGTCATCGTCGTCGTTATACTCGGCTTCACCGTCTATGTCGGACGCAATGTCGGCACCACAGCAGGCGCCACGCCCACCCCGAGCCCGAGCGTGAACGGGAGAAAGACGTACACGTCGCCGCCGCCGATGACGATCAACACTGCCCACGTGTACCTGGCGACAATCACAACGAACAAGGGCACCATCACGCTTCGCCTCGATCCGAAGCTGGCACCGATCAGCGTCAATAACTTCGTGTTCCTGGCGAGCAACAAGTTCTACGACGGCCTCAAGTTCCATCGCGTCGTCGCCGACTTCGTGATTCAGGGCGGTGACCCGAAAGGCGATGGCAGCGGCGGGCCAGGCTACAAGTTCAACGATGAGCCGGTCAAGGGCGAGTACACGGCGGGCGCGGTCGCGATGGCAAACTCCGGCCCCAACACCAACGGCAGCCAGTTCTTCATCTGCACGGTCGACGACAGCAAAAAGCTGACCAAGAGCTACAACCTCTTCGGGTACGTCGCGAGCGGCATGAACGTCGTCCTCAAGATCGCGCAGGGCGACACGATGACGTCGGTAACGGTTCAGGAACAGACTTCCTAGCTTCTCAGGCGAGTCTCACAACCCGCTTCGGAACCGGGCGTATAATGGGCCGGCAAAAGGAACTCTGAATGGGTGGGGTTTTCGGTCACTGGTACGTCCTCCTTCTCGTGCTTGCCATCGTGCTGATCGTTTACGGCCCGGGCAAGCTCCCCGAGGTCGGCGGCGCCATCGGGCGCGCCATGCGGGAATTCCGCAAGGCGTCATCCGACCTGCAGGACGAGATCAAAAAGAGCACCACGGAGCAGCCCGAGCCAACCGGTCCCGCGGCCGACCGCCCGCCGGTCACGGACGTGAAATCGCCGACGGACACCAAGGCGTCATAAGCCGGCGGCGCCTCTAGAGGCAGCCATGGCCAAACCGACGATCGTCACCCCCGACGAAGAGCGCCGGATGACGATCATCGAGCACCTCGAAGAGCTCCGGCGCGTGCTGATCATCTCGTTGATCGCCTGGGCGGTCGCAACCGTGATCGGCTTCCTCCTGTCCGGCGTCGTGCTGGGCATCGTCCTGGGTCCGATCAAACACGTGCTCGGACCTGGCAAGGTCCTGTACTTCACCGGGCCGATCGACAAGTTCTTCCTGTATTTCAAGGTCGGCATCTTCACCGGGTTCATCCTGGCGAGCCCCGTCATCCTCTGGCAGGTCTGGACCTTCGTGGCTCCCGGCTTGCATCGAAACGAGCGACGGTTCGCGATTGGGTTCGTCGCCTCGGCGGTTGCGCTCTTCGCGATGGGAATCGGGTTCGCGTTTTTCGCCATGCCAATCGCGCTGCGCTTCCTGATCGGGATTGGCACCCCTGACATCCAGTACCTGCCAATCGCGGCGAGCTATATCAACTTCGTCCTCATCCTGATCGCCATCTTCGGCGTGACCTTCGAGCTGCCCTTGGCGATGACGATGCTCGGCCTGGCG